>JBIKLI010000240.1:0-6967 GCA_044359885.1 Alphaproteobacteria bacterium
CGCGCGCGCCTGGAGGCCGGCGGATGGCACCGCAGCGCCGGCCGGCGCGTCGTGCTGACCGGCGGCGCCTCGCAGCTGAACGGCGTGCGCGAACTGGCCGGGACGATCCTGGACAAGCAGGTCCGGGCCGGACGGCCGATCCGCCTGCAGGGCCTGTCCGACCAGACCGGCGGCCCCGCCTTCGCCGTCTGCGCCGGACTGATCGCGCATGCCCTCGCGCCACAGGAGGCGCCGCGCCACGTCGCGGCCCCGGCAGCGGCGGGCAGCGGCTGGATGGGACGCGTCGGCCTGTGGCTGCGCGAGAACCTGTGACACCGAAACCCGAACCGGCGACGCGTCGCCGACCCAACTTTTCCAGAGGAGACGACCATGGCCCTTAATCTCTCGATGCCCGCCTCCCAGCTCGGCATCAAGCCCCGGATCACCGTGATCGGCGTCGGCGGCGCCGGCGGCAACGCCGTCAGCAACATGATCCGCGCCAAGCTCGAAGGCGTCGAATTCGTCGTCGCCAACACCGACGCCCAGGCGCTGGCGCAGAACCTGGCCGACACCCGCATCCAGCTCGGCGTCGGCACCACCCAGGGTCTGGGCGCCGGCTCGCGGCCCGACATCGGACGTGCCGCCGCCGAGGAGGCGATCGAGCAGGTGGGCGGCGCCATCGAGGGCTCGCACATGCTGTTCATCGCCGCCGGCATGGGCGGCGGCACCGGTACCGGCGCCGCGCCGGTGATCGCCCGGGCCGCGCGCGAGCAGGGGATCCTGACCGTCGGCGTCGTCACCAAGCCCTTCAACTTCGAAGGCCAGCATCGCATGCGCCTCGCCGAGGCCGGCATCGCCGAACTGCAGCAGCATGTCGATACGCTGATCGTCATCCCGAACCAGAACCTGTTCCGCATCGCCAACGAACGCACGACCTTCGCCGACGCCTTCAAGATGGCGGACGACGTCCTGCATTCGGGGGTGCGCGGCGTGACCGACCTGATGATCATGCCGGGCCTGATCAATCTCGACTTCGCCGACATCCGCTCGATCATGGGCGAGATGGGCAAGGCGATGATGGGGACCGGCGAGGGCGAAGGCGACAACCGCGCGCTCGACGCCGCGCAGAAGGCCATCTCCAACCCGCTGCTCGACGACGTGTCGATGAAGGGCGCGCGCGGCGTGCTGATCAACATCACCGGCGGCCCCGACCTGACGCTGTTCGAGGTCGACGAGGCCGCGAACCGCATCCGCGACGAGGTCGATCCCGAGGCCAACATCATCTTCGGCTCGACCTTCGACGAGACGATGAGCGGACGCATGCGCGTCTCGGTCGTCGCCACCGGCATCGACGCCGGCGCGCGCGAGCAGGAGAAGCCGACGGTCATCAGCTTCACCAACAAGCGCGCGGCCGCGGCGGCCCAGCGCAGCGCCCCCGCGGCCGCGGCACCGCGCGCGGAGGCCGCGCCGCGTCCCGAACCGGCCCCCGCACCGGCGCCGATGCAGGCCGAGCGCGCGGAGCCGGCACCGGTGCCGCCGCCCGCCGACGCCTTCGTCGCGGCGCCGGCCGCGCCACCCTCCCCCGCCCCGGCCCCCGCCCCGGCGCCGGCCGCGCAGCCCGCCTATGCGCCGGCACCGCCGCTCGCGAGCGCGCCAGCCGCGACGCCGGCTCCTCGCCGGCCGGCCCCTGCCCGGACCGCCGAAGCCGCCTTCATCCCGCCGCGGCCGGTCGAGCCGTCCGTCGAGCCGCGCGCGCGCGCCCCGCAGGGCGCGCTGCCGGTGAACCCGATCGCCGCCGCGGCGCTCGCCAACGGCGCCACCGGCGCGGCGCGCGCGAAGACCGGCAGCGGGCTCGGGGCGCGGCTGTTCTCGAAGGTGACGGGGCTCGCCGGCCGCGACCGGCCGGTCCAGCCCGAGCGCGCCCAGCCCGTCGCCAAGCCGGAGCCGCAATTCGCGCCCGCGACGCCGCGCGCCAGCCAGCCCGCGCAGCAGAAATTCGGCGGCCTCGAGCCGTCGCAGCCGGCTCCGGCGGCCGGCGGCAACCAGGAGGATCTGCTCGACATTCCGGCCTTCCTGCGCCGGCAGGCGAATTGACGCCGTGGTGCAGCGCAACAAATCGTAACAACAAGTGAATTGAGGCGGCCCGGGAACGAGAATTAAGGAGGTTCCCGGGCCGTTTTCCGCTGCGGGCATGGCGGAGATCCACGGAGGTCGGTTTGAAGAAGACGAAGCACCCCGGGCCCGCGGCCATCGGCCAGACGACGCTCAAGAGCGCCATCGACTGCGTCGGGGTCGGGCTGCATTCGGGGGCACGCGTGCGCATGCGCCTCGAACCCGCGCCGGCGGGGTCGGGCATCCGGTTCCGCCGGACCGACATGCCGGACGCCGCCGAGATCCCGGCCCTCTGGTCCAACGTCGTCGACACCCGGATGTGCTCGCGCATCGCCGGCCCCGATGGCGCGAGCGTCGCGACGATCGAGCATCTGATGGCCGCGCTGGCCGGCGCGGGGATCGACAACTGCCGGATCGACATCGACGGCCCCGAAGTCCCGGCGATGGACGGCAGCGCCGCCCCCTTCCTGTTCCTGATCGATTGCGCCGGCATCGCCCAACTGGCCGTGCCGCGCCGCGCCATCCAGGTGCTGGCGCCGGTATGCGTGGCCCGCGGCGACGCCAGGGTCGAGATCGAGCCGGCGCCGGTCTTCTCCATCGACTGCGCCATCGACTTCGCCTCGGCCGCGATCGCGCGCCAGGATCTGGCGGTCGTCGTCGATCCGGCGACGTTCCGCGGGCAGATCGCCCGGGCGCGCACCTTCGGCTTCGCCGCCGAAGTCGAACGCCTGCGCGCGGCCGGTCTGGCGCGCGGCGGCAGCCTCGACAACGCGGTGGTCATCGACGGCGACCGGGTGATCAACGCCGATGGGCTGCGGTTCGACGACGAATTCGTGCGCCACAAGGTCCTCGACGCCGTGGGCGACTTCTATCTCGCCGGCGCGCCGCTGCTCGCCCATGTCCGGTCGCGCCGCGGCGGGCACGAACTCAACAACCTGGCGCTGCGCGCCCTGTTCGAGCGGCCGGACGCCTGGCGCGACGTCGAGATGACCGAACCGGTGCGCACGCTCGGCTCGTCCGGATCCCGGATGGTCGCCGGCTGAACCGCAGCCGCGCGCCGCGCCCTGTAGCGGAACGGATGCGCGCCAGGATATAGTCGCAAGCATGTTCGCGAGCCTGCAGCCTCTCCGCCTTCGCCGGGCGGCCCTCGTCCTCGCCTCGATCGTCCTCGCCGCTTGCGGCGCCCGGGACCGGCAGGAATATGTCGAGCGGCCGGTCGAGGAACTCTACAACGCCGGCGTCGACGCGCTTGGCCAAGGCCGCTATTTCCTGGCCGCGCGCGCCTTCGACGAGGTCGAACGCCAGCACCCGTACTCGACCTGGGCGACGACCGCCCAGCTGATGGCCGCCTACGCCCACTACCAGAACAACCGGTACGACGACGCGGTCGTCGCGCTCGACCGCTTCATCCAGCTCAACCCTTCGCATCGCGACATCGCCTACGCCTACTATCTCAAGGCGCTCTGCCTCTACGAGCAGATCACCGACATCCAGCGCGACGCGCGCATGACCGACCTCGCGATGCGCGCGCTGGAAGAGGTGCTTCGGCGCTTTCCGGAAAGCGCCTACGCGCGCGATGCCCGCCTCAAGATCGACCTGACCCGGGACCATCTCGCCGGCAAGGAGATGGAGGTCGGCCGCTTCTACATGCGCCGCGGCCAGTATGTCGGCGCGATCAACCGGTTCCGCAACGTGGTCGACAAGTTCCAGACCACGAGCCACGTGCCGGAGGCGCTCCACCGGCTGGTCGAAAGCTATGTGGCGCTCGGCCTTTCGGCCGAGGCGGAACGCACCGCCGCGGTGCTCGGATACAACTACCCGGGCTCGGAATGGTACCAGGACAGCTACACGCTGGTGACGACGGGTTCCCTGCCCGACGACCAGCGTCCGGGGGTCACGCGGCGCGTCCTGCGCTCGCTGAACCCGTTCTGAGCCGCAGGCGGGGATCGGGGAGCCCGCCGGAGATGGACGGCCGCCGCCGCTTCCCCGGGGCGAGGCGTGCGGCGCCGGCATGCTGACCAGCCTCGCCATCCGCGACGTCGTCCTGGTCGAGGCGCTCGACATCGCCTTCGAGACGGGCATCGTCGCCCTGACCGGCGAGACCGGCGCCGGCAAGTCGATCCTGCTCGACGCGCTCGGCCTCGCGCTCGGCGCCCGCGCCGATTCGCTCACCGTGCGCGAGGGCGCCGCGCGGGCCAGCGTGACCGCGGTCTTCGACCTGCCGGCCGGTCATCCGGCACGGACCCTGGCCACCGCCCAGGGGCTGGACGCCGAGGGCGACCTGATCCTGCGGCGGCTGGTCGGTGCCGACGGCCGCAGCCGCGCCTTCGTCAACGACCAGCCGGTCTCGGTCGCGCTGCTGCGCGAACTGGGCGCCGCGCTGGTCGAGATCCACGGCCAGTTCGAGACCCAGGGCCTGCTCGACGCGGCCACCCATCGCTGCGCCCTCGACGCCTTCGCCGGCCACGAGGCGCTGCACGCCGCGACCGCGCGGGCCCATGGCGACTGGCGCGCGGCCGAGGACGCCGCCGCCGCGTGCCGGGCCGATCTCGCGCGACTGGCCGTCGACGCCGAATTCCTGCGTCACGCGCGCGACGAACTCGACGCGCTCGCCCCGGAACCGGGCGAGGCGGCCGCGCTGACGGAGCGGCGCGCGATCCTCGCGGGCGGCGAGAAGCTGGCGCAGGCCCTGCGCGGGGCGCTCGACGAGATCGGCGAGCGCAAGGGCGTCGTCGGGGCCCTGCACGGGGCACGCCGGCAGCTGGAGCGGATCGCGCCGCGCCTGGGCGAGCGGGCCGGCCCGGCCCTCGCCGCGCTCGATCGCGCCGCCGCCGAGACCGCCGACGCGGTCGCCGAGCTCGAGAACCTCGCGCGCGGGATCGACCTCGACCCCGCTGCGCTGGAGCGCGTCGACGACCGGCTGGCCGCGCTGCGGGCGCTGGCGCGCAAGCATCGCGTCGAGCCCGACGGGCTGCCGGCGCTGCGCATCGAGATCGCGGCGCGCCTTGCCGCCGTCGAGGACGGCGACGCGAGGATCGCGGCCCTCGACGCCGTGGTGGCAACCGCGCGCACAGCCTATGCCGACGCGGCGCGACGCCTGTCCGAGAGCCGGGCGACGGCGGCGGCGGCGCTCGACGCCGCCGTCGCCGCCGAACTCGCGCCGCTGCGTCTCGAAAAGGCGCGGTTCCGCACCGCGCTGACGCCGCTGGAGCCGCGCGACTGGGGACCCGCGGGCCGCGAACGCGTGACGTTCGAGGTGGCGACCAATCCCGGGGCGCCGCCCGGGCCGCTGGCGCGCATCGCCTCGGGCGGCGAGCTGGCCCGCTTCATGCTGGCGCTCAAGCTGGTCCTGGCGCGCGGCGGCGACGCGCGCACGCTGGTGTTCGACGAGCTCGACAGCGGCGTGGGCGGCGCCACGGCCGCAGCCATCGGCGAGCGTCTGGCGCGGCTCGGCCGCTCCTTCCAGGTCCTGGTCGTCACCCATTCGCCCCAGGTCGCCGCGCGCGCCACCCGGCATCTGCGCGTCGCCAAGCGCATCGTCCGCGACCGCGCCTCGACGCATGTCGAGCCGCTCGACGGAGCCGAACGCCGGGAGGAGATCGCCCGCATGCTGTCCGGCGCCACCATCACCGACGCCGCCCGCGCCGCGGCGGACGCCCTGCTCGAACCGCCCCCCGTCGCGCCCGCCGCGGATCCCGCGCCGCGCCGTCGCAAGGCGCCGCGTCCATGAGCGGCCCCAGGAGGCGTGAGGCCGCCCTGCGCGCGGTCGATGAACTCGACGCCCTCGATGCCGAGGGCGAGCTCGCGCGGCTCGCGCAGGAGATCGCGCGTCACGACCTGCTCTATCACCAGCAGGACGCGCCGGAGATCGCGGATTCCGCGTACGACGCGCTGAAGCGGCGCAACGAGGCGATCGAGCGCCGTTTCCCGCAACTGATGCGCGCCGACTCGCCCACGCGCCGCGTCGGCGCGGCACCGGCCGCGGGCTTCGCCAAGCTGCGCCACGACGTACCGATGCTGTCGCTCGACAACGCGTTCAGCGCCGCCGAGGTCGATGAATTCATCGAGCGCATCCGCCGCTTCCTCGCGCTGGACGCCGAAACCACGATCGCCTTCTCGGCGGAGCCCAAGATCGACGGTCTGTCGATGTCGCTGCGCTTCGAACAGGGGCGCTTCGTGCGTGGTGCCACGCGCGGCGACGGCGAGGAGGGCGAGGATGTCACCGCCAACCTGCTCGCGATCCCGGAGATTCCGCGCCGCCTGTCCGGCGACGGCTGGCCGGACCTGCTCGAGATCCGCGGCGAGGTCTACATGGACCGTGCGGAATTCGGCCGCCTGAACGAGGCGCGGCGCGAGGCCGGAGAACCGGTCTTCGCCAATCCCCGCAACGCCGCGGCGGGATCGGTCCGCCAGCTCGATCCGGCGGTGACCGCGCAACGGCCGCTGCGCTTCTTCGGCTATGCCTGGGGCGCGGTGTCGGTACGCGACTGGACGACCCATGGGCAGTTCCTGGCGCGGCTGCGCGACTGGGGCGTCCCGGTCAATCCGCAGACGCGGCGCTGCGAGGGCGCGGCGGATCTGATCGCCTTCTACGAGCACATCCAGCGCGAACGCCCGCGCCTCGGCTACGACATCGACGGCGTCGTCTACAAGACCGACCGGATCGACTGGCAGGAGCGGCTGGGCTTCGTCTCGCGCAGCCCGCGCTGGGCGCTCGCGCATAAATTCCCCGCCGAGCAGGCGCGCACACGGCTGCGCGGCATCTTCATCCAGGTCGGGCGCACCGGCGCGCTGACGCCGGTCGCGGAGTTGGAGCCGATCACGGTCGGCGGCGTGGTCGTCGCCCGCGCCACGCTGCACAACGAGGACGAGATCG
>JBIKLI010000241.1:0-6966 GCA_044359885.1 Alphaproteobacteria bacterium
TGCTGCGCGAGCGCGAGGACGAGTTCTCGAGCGTCGCCGTGTCCGAGATGTTGATCGTGACGGTCAGGATGTCGCCGACCGTGCTGGCGCGCTGGTCCTTGAAGAAGGCCCGCGCGCCCGGCTGCCACAGCGAGTTCGCCTGACGCTCGACGGGGATCGGGGTCGGCATCGGCATCTGGATGGGCGGACGCGCCGCGGCCGGGTTGTCGATCGGGCTTTGCGGCGGCGGCGCCCCGACATGGCCAAGGCGGTCGATGGTGCCGGCGCAGCCGCCGAGCGCGAGGGCGACGGCGAGGACGGGGAGGGTGCGGATGGTCATGATCGGTCTCCGGACCGTTCAGTTGACGAGGGCGGGAAGCGAGGCGGTCAGCACCAGCACGGTGTCCGGGCCGATGACCTGGGCTTCGACGGTGCGACGGGTCTGGACATTGATGACGCGGATCGTGTCGCCGCGTGCGCCTTCCTCGACCGCGCGGCCAAGCGCGCTCAGCGTCATGCTGCCGGATCGCAGCACCACGTTGACGTTGGCATTGCGCGCCACCAGGATCGGCGCGCGGACGTCCCCGTCGCGCAGCGTCTCTCCCGGGCGCAACGCCCGCCGCGCGCTCATGCCGACCAGACGCGCCGGATCCATCACCGCGTCGTTTCGCAGCGCGTCCTCGCGCAGCGTCGCCAGTTCCACGTCGTCGTGGCGGATGATCTCGCCGGCCTGGATCTGCCGCCGCAGGACCGGGACCTCGCGGGTGCCGACGGCGCGCCCGGCGACCGCGATGCGCAGCGCCGTGGGATGGCCGCCGCCCACGACGAGCAGGGCCGAGAACCGGCCGCTCGGCTGGTCGACGGACAGGGACTGGACCTCGATCGCCGGCGGCGCCAGCGGCGAGATCGACAGCTCGGGCGTGCGGCCGGCGAACTCGATCGCCAGATTGCGCAGGTCTCCCGCCTGGCGGAAGGCGTCGCGCAGCGCATCGACCAGCGCGCCGCGGTCGATGGTCCGACCCGCGCGTTCCACCACGATCCGGTCGAAGCGGGTCGTGGCCCGCCAGCCCAGGCCATGCGCGCGGGCGGTTTCCGACAGCCACTCCGAATCGAGCACGTAGCGCCGGCCGGGGGTCGGCGCGCGGGCGACGACGCTGTCGGCGAGCGGGCCGGCGTCGTCGAAGAGGTCCCCGAGCCGCACGAGGTCGGCATCGATCGTCGCCGCGGGCTTCAGCGTGGTCGCGTCGGCCGCGGTCGCGGCGCAGGCGAGCAGGGCGGCGGCGAACAGGTTTCGGACGGTCGTCATGAGGCGGCCCCTCAGCGCAGCTGGTTGAGCGCGGACATCATCTCGTCCGACGCCTGGATGACCTTGGAATTCATTTCGTAGGCGCGCTGCGCGGTGATCAGGTTGGTGACCTCCTGCACCGTGTTGACGTTGGAGGTCTCGAGGAAGCCCTGCAGCAGCGTGCCGAACCCCTGCCGGCCGGCGATGCCGGTGACCGGTTCGCCGGAGGCGGTGGTGTTCTGGAACAGGTTGTCGCCGGCCGATTGCAGCCCGGCGTCGTTGGCGAAGCTGGCCAGCTCGAACTGGCCGACGCGCTGCATCTGGGCCTGTCCCTGCTGCTTCACCATCACCTCGCCCGAGGTGTTGATGGTGATGTCGAGGGCGTCGCGCGGCACCGTTCCCGCGCCCTTCACGGTGTAGCCGTCGGCGGTGACGATCTTGCCCTCCGGGCTCAGCTGGAACGAGCCGGCCCGGGTGAAGGCGGTCTCGCCGGTCGGCATCTCGACCTGGAACCAGCCCTTGCCCTGGAGGGCGACGTCGAGCGAGTTCCCGGTGGTGGTCAGGTTGCCCTGTTCGGTGATGCGGTAGACCGCCGCCGCGCGGACACCGAGACCGAGCTGGATGCCCGACGGCACGATCGTGTTGGCGTCCGAAGAGGCGGCGCCGGCGCGGCGCTGGTTCTGGTAGAGCAGGTCCTGGAACTCGGCACGCTGGCGCTTGAACGCCGTCGTATTCATGTTGGCGATGTTGTTCGAGATGGTCTCGACGTTCAGCTGCTGGGCCAGCATTCCGGTCGAAGCGATACTCAGCGAGCGCATCGGAAGATCCTCCGGCGAGTCGGTTGGGGGGCCGTCACGACAGACGGGTCAGTTTCTCGATGGTGCGGCGGGAACGGTCGTTCTCCTGGTCGACGATCCGCGAGGCCGACTGGTATCGGCGCGTCAGTTCGATCATCTGGGCGATCTCGAGCACGCCCTGGACGTTGGAGCCCTCGAGCATCCCCTGGGCGACCTTGGTCTTCTTGTCGTCCATCGGCTTCGCTTCGGCGTCCGTGGTCAGCAGGTTCTCGCCGGTGCGGCGCATCGCCTGCTCGTTGTCGATGGCGACGACGCGCATGCGGGCGATCTTGCCGTCCTTGCCCGTGATCGTCCCGCGGCGGTCGATCTCGACGCTGGTCTCGCCGGCGGGGATCGTGATCGGGCCGCCGTTATCGGCGAGCAGCTGGGCGCCGTTGCCCAGGACCAGGCGGCCTTGCGCATCGGGACGGAAGGAGCCGGCGCGGGTGTAGCGGATGCCGGACTCGGTCTGCACCGCGATGTAGCCCGGCCCGACCAGCGCCACGTCGAACTGGTTGCCGGTGCGCTCGACGTTCCCGGGGCGGGTGTCGCGCCAAAGGCCCTTGTCCACGGCGAAGGCCACCTTCGATCCGGGTCCGTTCAATCCGCCGTTGCCGGCCATGTCGGAGAGCAGCGTCTCGAAGATCAGCCGCTCGCCCTGGAAGCCGGGGGTCGAGATGTTGGCGACGTTGTTGGCCGTGACGTCCAGCTGGCGGCGCAGCGCCCCAAGCTGGGAGATCGCGATATAGGATGGGTTCTCCATCTTGCGCTCCGGATCGGTTCGCGGTTTCTGCCGCGTGACGGCCGGGACGGGGATCCGGCCCGGGCCGCGTAAGTCGTAGCGAAAACCATGCCAGCGTCTTTCCGCCTTGTTTTCCGGGGGAAGTCCCGGGCCCGGCGCAAGGCCGTCGCCGGCGCGCGGGCAGGTTTTGCCGGGTCGGAAATGCCATCTGCCGCCGGCGAAACGGGTTGTTAACCCTCTTCTGGCACCTTACGTCCTGGCTCAGGACGAAGCGCTTCGCGCGAACGAGGACCCGATGGCCGAGGATGACAAGGGCTCAGGCGAAGAGGGTGGTCAACAAGCGCCGCCCAAGAAGAAGTTCGGATTGATGCAGATCCTGCTGTTCGTCGTCGCGCCGCTGCTGGTGCTGGGCGGCGGCGGCGCGGGCGCATATTTCCTGTTCTTCGCGAAGAGCCCGGAACAGACGGCCGCCGCGGCCGAGGCGGCGGAAAAGGCGAAGCCCCCGCGCCCTATGGTTTTCTACAACCTGCCCGAACTGCTGGTGAACCTGAACAGCCAGGGACGGCGCGCGAGCTTCCTCAAGATCAGCCTCAGCCTCGAACTGGCCGATCCGGCCGACATTCCCCGCGTCGAGGCGGTGCTGCCGCGCATCGTCGACGCGTTCCAGACCTACCTGCGCGAATTGCGGCCCGAGGATCTGCGCGGATCGGCGGGGCTGTACCGCCTGCGCGAGGAGCTGCTGGCGCGCGTCAACACCTCGGCCCAGCCGGCCCGCGTGACCGACGTGCTGTTCAAGGAAATGCTGGTCCAGTGACGTTCAGGAACGGAGCCTGACCATGTCCGACAACGATCCTGCAGGCGACCTCGCGGCCGACTGGGCCGCCGCCGCCGCGACCGACGGGACCGGCGCCAAGGCGCTGAGCCAGAACGAGATCGATTCCCTCCTGGGTTTCGACGACGAGGGCAACTCGGCCGGCTCGAGCGGCATCCAGGCGATCATCAACTCGGCGCTCGTCTCCTACGAGCGCCTGCCGATGCTCGAGGTGGTCTATGACCGCCTCGTGCGCATGCTGACCACGTCGCTGCGCAACTTCACGTCCGACAACGTCGAGGTCACCCTCGACTCGATCACCTCGACGCGCTTCGGCGACTATCTCAACTCCGTCCCGCTGCCCGCCATGCTGTGCGTGTTCAAGGCGAAGGAGTGGGACAATTTCGGTCTCCTGACGGTCGACAGCGCGCTGATCTATTCGATCGTCGACGTCCTGCTCGGCGGACGCCGCGGCACCGCGGCCATGCGCATCGAGGGCCGCCCCTACACGACGATCGAACGGCAGCTGGTCGAGCGGCTGACCTCGGTCGTGCTGCACGACATCACGCTGGCCTTCGAACCGCTGGCCAAGGTGACCTTCGTCTTCGACCGGCTGGAGACCAATCCGCGCTTCGCCTCGATCGCGCGGCCGGCCAACGCCGCCATCGTCGCGCGGCTGCGCATCGACATGGAGGATCGCGGCGGGCGCCTGGAACTGCTGCTGCCCTATTCCACGCTGGAGCCGATCCGCGAATTGCTGCTCCAGATGTTCCTGGGCGAGAAGTTCGGGCGGGATTCGATCTGGGAGACGCATCTCGCCACGCAGCTCTGGCGCACCGAGGTCGATCTCGAGGCCGTGCTCGACCAGCAGGTCATGTCCCTCAAGGACGTGATGGAGCTCGAGGTCGGCAGCCGGATCCTGTTCGACGCCACGCCCGACAGCCTCATCGACCTGCGCTGCGGCGACAAGCTGATGTTCCGCGGGCGGATGGGACGCCGCGGCAAGTATCTCGCCGTGGCGATCGAGGAGAAGCTGGCGGGGAGCGAGGGCGCATGAGCGGCACCTCGATCGTGGTCGACATCGTTGTGGCCGTGCTCCTGGTCGTGACCATCGGCTTCGTCTGGCGTCTCGAGCGCCGCATCGCCATGCTCAAGCGCGAGGAGGCCCGCTTCGCGGCGCTGCTCGGCGAGTTCGGCGCGGCGGCGATGCGCGCCGAACAAGGGGTCAAGGCGCTGCGCGCGGCCGCCGAAGGAGCGGGGCGCGACCTGGAGGCCGTGATCGCACGCGCCCAGGGCCTGCGCGACGACGTCCAGTATCTTCTCGACCGCGCCGGCCCGGTCACCGACCGCCTGTCGGATTCGGTGATGCGCTCGCGCATACGCCCCTCCCAGACGTCGTCGCCGTCGCCGTCGCCGGACGCGGCGCCCCGCCCGGCGCGCGACGAGGCCCGGCAAGCGACGCCGCCGCGTGCCGCCGCCATACCGGGCGGCGTGCCTGCCGGCGCGGATCCGTCCAGCCTTGCCAGCCTGCTCCAGACCCTGCGCTGACCCCGACCGAACGGACCCGGCCATGCCCCTCTTCTCCCTGCGTTCCGTCCGCTCGCCCCGGCTGCTTCCGGCGCTCATGCTCGGGCTCGGCCTGCTGCTGTCGCTGCGCCTGATCGCGCTGGTCGAAACGGTGGGCGAAGATCCCGGTGCGCCCGAGCGCGGCCCGTCGGCGGGCATGGTCCTGTCGGCGATATCGCCGGCCAGCGCGCAGGCGCCGGCGCAGCCGCCCGCCCGCCGGCCGAACGAACCGCCCGCGCGCACCGCGGTCGAGGAGAGCACGGGGTTCTCCGCCTCCGAGATCGAGGTGCTGCAGGAACTGGCCCAGCGCCGCGCCGAGATCGACCGCCGCGCCCGCGAACTGGCCGAGCGCGAGGCGCTGCTGCAGGCGGCGGAAAAGCAGATCGAACGCAAGATCCAGGAACTCAACCAGCTCCGGACCTCGGTCGAAGCGACGCTGCGACGCGCCGACGACCAGGACGAAGCCCGCAGGAAGAGCCTCGCGCGCATCTTCGAGGGCATGAAGCCGCCCGAAGCGGCGCGCATCATGGAACAGATGGAACTGCCGCAGCTGGTGGAACTGCTCGAGCGGATGAAGGAGCGCGCCGCCTCGCCGATCCTGGGCCAGATGCATCCGGTGCGGGCCCGGCAGGTGGCGGCGGAACTTTCCAAGCGCCGGGGAACGCCGCCCGCGGCGCCGGCCCGCCAGGGCTGACGTCCGCCATGCCCCGACGCGGAACTGGAAACCTGGCGATCTTCGTGCGATCACCGCGCATCGGTGGGGATCGGCGCGCATGGCGGCCCGCTCCGCCTGCCATGCGCCGCTAGAGGAGGACGCGATGCCTGTCGACATGTCGATGCGGGTCCTGATCGTCGACGACTACAAGACGATGCTGAACATCATCCGCGGCCTGCTCAACCAGCTCGGCTTCACGAACATCTCCGAGGCGACGGACGGCGCCACGGCGCTTTCGAAACTGCGCGAGCACAATTTCGGCCTGGTGATCTCGGACTGGAACATGGAGCCGATGACCGGCCTCCAGCTGCTGAAGGAGGTCCGGTCCGATTCCCGGCTCAAGTCCTTGCCCTTCATCATGATCACGGCCGAGAGCAAGACCGACAACGTCGTCGCGGCCCGCGCCGCCGGCGTCAACAACTACATCCTCAAACCCTTCACGGCAGCGACCCTCAAGCAGAAGATCGTCGCGGTGATGGGCGACTTCTGACCGGTTCCGGGGACAGCGCCATGCCGACCGCGCGCCCTCGGATCCGGATTGCCCGGCTGGCCTGCCGGGCTGCGGCGGTGGCTCTCATGATGGCGCTGGCGTCGGGAGCGATCCCGGCCCTGGCGCAGGACCGCCTCGTGCCGCGTGTCGGCGCCCATGAAACCTATGACCGGGCGGTCCTCGACTGGAGCGGCACGGTCGAGTACGACGTCGAGGTCGCCGGCCGCGAGATCCGCGTGCGGTTCGGGCAGGCAGCCGAGATCGATACCGCGCCGATCATGCGCCGGGTCGGCGAGCGTGCCACGGCGTTGCGCAGCACCGTCGGGCCCGACGGCACGACGCTGAGCTTCACGCTCGCGCCCGGTACGCAGCTTCGTCATTTCCGCACCAATCGCGGCATCGTGCTCGACTTCGTTCGCTCGCCCGATCCGGAACCTGTCGATCCGGCCAGCACGCGCCGGCTCGCGCAGGAGAGGGCAGCCCGTCCCCAGGCATCGCGTCCGCCCGCGGCAGCGCCCCCGGTCGCCGCAGCGCCCCCGGCC
>JBIKLI010000242.1:0-6955 GCA_044359885.1 Alphaproteobacteria bacterium
CTCGCCGAAGCCGCCGCGCAGGGCGACGCCATGCGCGCCGTCCGCGGTCCGGGACCCCAGCCCGTCGCCGAAGCCGGTCCGGCGGTGTCCGGCGGCGCCGAGCCGCTGCTCCGGGTCGAGGGCCTGCAGGTGCATTTTCCGATCCGGGCCGGCCTGCTGCGCCGGCAGGTCGGGACCGTGCGCGCCGTCGACGGGGTCGATCTGACGCTGCGGGCCGGAGAGACGCTCGGCCTGGTGGGCGAATCCGGCTGCGGCAAGACGACGACCGCGCGCGCGATCATGGGGCTGGTCCGGGCGACCGCAGGGCGCGTGACGTTCGAGGGCAAGGACATCACCAACCTGCCGCGCGACGACATGCGCCGCGTGCGCCGGCACATGCAGTACATCTTCCAGGATCCCTACGCCTCGCTGAACCCCGTGCGCACCGTGGGCGACATCGTCGCCGAACCGCTGCATATCCATGGGCTGTTCGACGAGATGGGCGGCGAGAAGCGGATCGCCGAGCTGTTCGAACTGGTCGGGCTGTCGCGCACCATGCTCGACCGCTTCCCCAGCGAATTCTCCGGTGGCCAGCGCCAGCGCATCGGCATCGCCCGGGCCCTGGCGCTGCAGCCGCGACTGCTGATCCTCGACGAACCCGTGGCGGCTCTCGACGTCTCGATCCAGGCCCAGGTGATCAACCTGCTGCAGGATCTGCAGCGCGAACTGGGCCTCGCCTATCTCTTCGTCGCCCACGACCTGTCGGTCGTGCGCCATATCTCGGATCGCGTCGCAGTGATGTATCTGGGCCGCATCGTCGAGGAGAACGCCAAGTCCGGCCTCTACGCACGCCCGATCCATCCCTACACACAGTCGCTCCTCTCGGCGGTCCCGGTCCCCGACCCCGCCTCGCGGACCACGCGCCGGCGCATCGTCCTGCAGGGGGACATCCCCAGCCCCGCGCGGCCGCCCCCGGGCTGCACCTTCCATCCGCGCTGCTTCCGCGCGAGCCCGCTCTGCGCGCGCGAAAAACCGGTCTTCGCGCCGCAGCCCGGCGGCACCGGGCTCAGCGCCTGCCACCATGCCGGCCCGCTCGAGGCCCGGCCCGCCGCCGGAGGCGCGCCATGAGAAGCCGCCGCACACAGCGCCGCATCGACACGCTGCGCCGCCTGTTCTCGCATGCCGGCGCCCTGCTCAGCGCGGGGTTCCTGCTCGTGACCCTGCTGCTCGCCTTCCTGGCCCCCTTCGTCCTGCCGCTCGATCCGCTCGCGCAGGACATCGGGTCGAGCCTGGAGCCGCCCTCCGCGCGCTACTGGTTCGGCGCCGACGAGCTGGGCCGGGACCTGCTCGCCCGCGTCGTCTACGGCGCGCGGACCTCGCTGATCACGGCCGCCGGCGCGGTGGCGATCGCGGCCGTCATCGGCATCCCGATCGGTCTGGTCGCCGGTTTCTTCGGCGGCTGGCGCGACGCCGTGCTGATGCGGGTGATCGACGTGCTGCTGGCGCTGCCCGGGATCCTGTTCGCGATGTCGATGATCGCCGTGCTGGGCCGCAGCCAGCTGGCGGCGCTGGTCGCGGTCGGCATCACCGGCGTGCCCAGCTTCGCGCGCATCACCCGTGCCCAGGTCCTGTCGCTGCGCCAGCGCGACTTCGTCCTTGCCGTCGAGGCACTGGGCGGGTCGTCCGCCTACACGATGTTCCGCACCGTCCTGCCGAATTCCTGGAGCCCGATCCTGGTCCAGGTCGTCGTGCTGTCCTCGGTCGCGATCCTGCTCGAGGCGGCGCTTTCCTTCCTGGGCGTCGGCATTCCGCCGCCCACGCCCAGCTGGGGCGACCTGCTGCGCACCGGCAAGTCCTTCCTCTACGAGGCACCGACCTACGCTGTGCTGCCGGGGATCGCGCTGACGCTGACGATCCTGTCGCTCGACACGCTGGGGCGGACCCTGGCGACGGTGCTCGAGGACCGGCGCGAGATCGCCGGCGGCGCCTCCCAGCCCGGGAGCGGCCGATGACCGGCTACATCGTCCGCCGCCTGCTGCAACTGCTGCCGGTGCTGCTGCTCGCCTCACTCGGCATCTGGGGCATGATGTACGCCGTGCCCGGCGGGCCGGTCGCCAGCATCGTCGGCGAGAACGCCAATCCCGAGCAGATCCGCGAACTGACCGAGCGTCTCGGTCTCGACCGCCCGGTGCTGGTCCAGTACTGGTCCTGGCTGATCAGCGCGCTGACCGGCGATCTCGGCGCCTCGCTGCATGCCCGCGAGCCGGTGCTGCATCTGATCATGCAGCGCGTCCCGGCGACGCTGCAGCTGGGCTTCTGCGCGACGCTGGTCGGGCTGCTGCTGGGGGTGCCGGTGGCGATCGCCAGCGCCATCTGGCCGGGATCCTGGCTCGACCGCGCGCTCAGCGGCTGGAGCGCGCTGGCGCTGGGCATCCCCACCTTCTGGCTCGGCATCCTGCTGATCCTGCTGTTCTCGGTCGAGCTGCGGTGGCTGCCCTCGGCGTCGTCCTACGTGTCGTTCTTCGAGTCGCCGTGGCAGGCCTTCCGCAACACGCTGATGCCGGCGCTGACGCTGGGGGTCTATGTCTCGGGCATCTTCGCGCGCTTCCTGCGCGCCTCGCTGCTCAGCGAACTCAAGGCCGACTACGTGCGGACCGCCCGCTCGAAGGGGCTGCCGGAACGCGACGTCGTCGGTCGCCACGTGATGCGCAACGCCATGCTGCCCTTCGTCACGATCGTGGGCCTGATGCTGGCCAACTTCATCGGCGGCACGGTCGTCACCGAGGCGGTCTTCACCTATCCCGGTCTGGGCCGGCTGCTGATCCAGGCCATCGGGTCGCGCGACTATCCGCTGATCCAGGGGTGCATCCTGTTCATCCTGGTGATCTACGTGCTGATGAACCTGCTGGTCGACATCCTCTACGCCTATATCGACCCAAGGATCGAGTATCGCTGACCTCGGCTTCCGGCGGCGCGGCAGCCGCGATAGACTCCCGGCGTCGAGGAGATCTGGGGGTCGAGGATGAATCGCCGTCTGTTCCTGGGCGCCGGAGCCGGTGCCGTTCTGGCGTCGTCGCCGGCGCGCGCGCAGCACGCCGGCCATGGGCCGGCGCTGCGGCCGGCACCGCCATCCGCGCATCGTTTCCACAACCTGACCCAGGGCGGTGCGCCGCATCACATCACGCCCGAGCAGGAGGCGCAGCGCGTCTTCGCGAGCCCTGCGCCCGCCGGTCCGCCGGGCCGCTGGACCGGCCGTGCCGACATGCCGATCCCGCGCAGCGAAATGGCCTGGGCGACGGTATGGGCCGGCCGGATGCATGTCGTCGGCGGCTACGGCGAGGGCCGCGTCAACCGCGCCTACCATACCGTCTACGACCCGGCGGCCGATGCCTGGCTGGACGCCGCACCGCTGCCGCGCGGCGCGAACCATGTCGCGGTCGCCGCGGATGCGGGCCGCGTCTATGCGCTGGGCGGCTTCATCGAGCAGAACCGGCGCTGCGACGACAAGGCCTTCGCCTACGAGGTCGCCGAGGATCGCTGGCGCGAGATCGCGCCGCTGCCGCGCCCGCGCGGCGCCGCGGCGGCGGTCGTCCTGGGCGGCCGGATCCACCTGATCGGAGGGGCCACCGATCCGGCCCCCGAGCGCGCCAGCATCGGCTGGCACGAGGTCTATGATCCCGCCGCCGACCGATGGGAGATGCGCCGGCCGCTGCCTGGCGCGCGCGACCATGTCGGCTGCGTCGCGCATGACGGCCTGATCCATGTCGCCGGCGGCCGCTTCAACACCTTCCAGTACAACACCGGCCTGCACCACGTGTACCTGCCGCAGCGCGACACCTGGGAGGAGCGCGCGCCGCTGCCGACGCCGCGCTCGGGCCATGGCATGGTCGTCCATCGCGGGCGCTTCTTCTGCATGGGCGGCGAAGGCGGGATCATCGAGGCGGGCCGGACGATCGACGCCAAGGTCTTCGGCCAGATGGAAAGCTACGATCCCCGCACCGATGGCTGGCAGAGCCATGCGCCGATGATCACGCCGCGCCATGCGGTCGCGGCGGTCGCCATCGGCGACTGGATCTATGTCGCCGGCGGCGGCGCGGTCCTGGGCGGTGCTGTCCAATCGGCCGTGCACGAGGCGTTCACCCTGGCCGGCTGAGGCGCCGGCGCTGCCAACCGCTTCGCACGGGAGCATCCGCCTTGCGTCTCGATCCGATCCGCCTCGCCATGATCGCCGTCGTCGCAGGCCTTGCCGCGTCCGGTCCCCCGGCTCGCGCCGCCGGACCGGCGGAGGAGGCCTACCGCCGCGGCGACCATGCGGCGGCGTTCGAAGCCTGGCGCGCCCGCGCCGCGGCCGGCGATGGGATCGCCCAGACCAACATGGCGATCCTGCTCGACCTGGGACGCGGGACGGCGCGCGATCCGGCGGCCGCGGCGCAATGGTACCGGCGCGCCGCCGAACAGGGCGTCGCGCGCGCCGCCTACAACCTCGCCCGCATGCTGGTGGCCGGAGACGGGGTCGCCGCGGATGCGGCGGCCGCGGCCGGCTGGTACGCCAGGGCCGCGGCGGCGGGCGACGCGCTGGCGCAGTTCGAACTGGGCCTGCTGCTGCTGGACGGACAGCCCGGTCTGCCGCCGGATCCGGTGGCGGCGGCGTCCTGGCTGGCGCGCGCTGCCGACCAGGATCATGCCCAGGCGCTGTTCCGCCTGGGGACGCTCCACGCCAACGGCATCGGCGTGGCGCTCGACGTCGCCAAGGCCAACGCGCTGTTCGAGCGCGCGGATGTCGCCCTGATGTCGGACGAGAGCAACACCTCCTGCACCACGCAGCGCAGCGCGCAGCGCCTCGCCCAATGCCGGCGCGCGGTGCCGCTGATGTGACGCCGCTCAGTGCGCGCGCGCGGCGCGCACCTCGCGGATCGCGGTTTCGACATCCGTCCAGGCCGGATTGCGGCTGAAATGACCGCGCAGGAAGCGGACCAGGTCGGCCATGTCCTTCTCCGACATCCAGGCGAAGGCCGGCATCGTGAACCCCCGGGCGGCGCGCGGCGGCTTCAGCCCGTGCTGGACGATCTGGATCACGTTGCGCGGATCGGGCCCGTTGACGGTCGAGGTCAGGGCGAGCGGCGTGAAACGGCTGCCCTGGCGGTGACAATTGGCGCAGGACTGGACGAAGATCGCGTAGCCGGGACGCAGCGCCTCGTCGAGAGCCGGCGCGGGCGCGCCGGGACGGACGACCAGTTCGCGCGCCTGCGCGAATTGCTGCGCCGCAGCCCCGTCGTCGCGGCGGCCGGCCTGGAAGGACAGAACATAGGTCGCGATGGCCGAGATGTCCTCGTCCGACTGATCGGCGAGCAGATCCACGACCGGCGTCATCGGCCCGGCGGCGATGCCGTGGTTCGGATCGCGACCATCCAGCAGGTAGTTGACCAGCGTTTCCATCGTCCACGGGACAGGCGACGGCGAACTGCCGTCGAGCGCCGTTCCATGCCAGCCCTCGATCGTCGCTCCCGCGAAGCGGCGGCCGGGGATCAGCGCGCCGAAGCCGTTGCGCGGCGTGTGGCACGAGCCGCAATGCGCGAGCCCCTCCGCAAGATAGGCGCCGCGGTTCCAGGCCTCGTCGCGCGCCGGGTCGGGCGCGAACCGGCCAGGTTCGAAGAACAGCAGGTTCCAGCCCGCCAGCAGCGGACGCAGGTTGAAGGGAAAATCCAGCTCGTTGGCCGGCGTGGCATGGCGCACCGGCTTGAGCGACATCAGATAGGCGTAGATCGCCGCCACGTCCTCGTCCGTGACGCGGGTGAAATGGTCGTACGGAAAGGCGGGATAGAGATGGCGCCCGTCGCGCCCGATCCCCTCGTGCATGGCGCGACGAAACGCCTCCTGCGACCACAGCCCGATCCCGGTCGCCGGATCGGGCGTGATGTTGGTCGCGTAGATGGTTCCGAAGGGTGTCGGAAGACCGCGACCGCCGGCATAGGCCGGCCCGTCGGCGCGCGTATGGCAGACGCTGCAATATCCGAGGGCGGCGAGGCTCTTGCCGCGCTCGATCTGCTCGGCCGGGAAACGCTTCGGATCGGGCGGAGCGGCCAGCGCCGCGATCTCGCCGTGCCGCGCGGCCCAGCCGAAGAACGCACCGGTGCCGACCGCGATCGCAACCACGAGACCGAAAACGATACGCACAAGCATGACCGCGATTCCCCCTCGTCTTTCCCGTGCCGTCGCGCATCGTCGCGCAAGGCGCCGCACCAGGGCAACCCTCGCGCGCGCCGCAGCCGACGTTCAGCGGCGGACGCCGGGCGCCGCGATCGGCAGGTCGCGCCCGCGCCAGGCGAGATAGAATTCCAGTGCCAGGTATTCCGGGCTGCCGCTGGCGAAAGGCTCGGCGCCGAGCGCGGTGTTGCACCAGGCGAACATGCGATGGACCGACGCCATCGATCGCCACATCAGCCGGTAGATCGGAAAGCCGTCGATCTGGCCCTGGCTGATCGTGTCGCCGCGCAGCTTCGCCCCCGCCAGCGCGTCATGGCACTGCGCGCAGGCGAGGTTGAGCTGCCCGCGCCGCGTCGCGAAGAATTCGCGACCCCGCTCGAAGAACGGCCTCGCCGGCCCTTCGATGTCGACGTCCCGGCGCTGGCCTTCCGCGGCGCGGGCGAGGAACGCCGTCAGCGCCAGCATGTCCTCGCTCTCCCGCCCGAGCGGCGGCGCGCCGAGCTTGTCGCGCCGCATGGCGTCGATCGCGCCGGCGAGGTCGACGATCCCGCCCCGCGCCGCCTCGTGGCGCGGATAGCGGGCCGCCATCGCGCCGATCGATCCGTCTTCGTGGCAGGTGGCGCAGGCGCGGCCGGCATCGCCCACAGGCCGATGGAACAGTTCGCGGCCACGATCCACGGCGAACATGCCGGGATTGAGGAACTCGTCCTCCTGCAGGCGGCGTGTGGCCGCGCCGAGATAGGCCGCGCCCGAACGCGCGGCGCCGTTCTCC
>JBIKLI010000025.1:0-22979 GCA_044359885.1 Alphaproteobacteria bacterium
GCTGCGTGGCGATGGCGTCGTTGTACATCGCGTCGCGGCCGTAGAGCCCGAGCGAGAAGAACACGACCAGCGACAGCGCGGCGGCGATCGCCGACGCCGCCGACGTGGCGCCGGCGCCGAAGCCGCTGAGGATCAGCGACGCGCCGACGCCATAGAAGGCCAGCAGCCAGAGGACGTCCGATAGCGCGAGCAGGGCCGCCCGGCGTGCCGACGGCTTGGCGATGGCCCCGGTCACCGGCGTCCCCCGGTCCCGTCCGTCGGCGGCGGATGCCGCCTCGCTCGCGCGTATCGCCGACCCCTCGTCCATCGCGCGCATCTCCCTCGTCGGTCCACCGCACCGATAATGCGCGATGCCGGACACGACGCGCGGCGGCCGGAGGGGTTAGTCCGCAAGGTCGCGCCGCCGCGGCGGCGGTCCGCATTACCTTCCGTCATCGCCGCTCACGGCCCGTTACCCCGGGGGACCCCTTCCATGGCGCTGCCGCTCCGATCGTTCGTCACCTGCCTCGTCTTCGGCCTCGCCGCCTGTTCCGGGCTCGGGCCGTCGCATCCCGAACTGCCCGTCGCGCACCAGCGCGCGGGAGTTCCGGCACCGTCCAGCCCGGACTATCTCATCGGGCCGAACGACACGCTGTCGGTCCATGTCTGGCGCAACCCCGACCTGACGATCACCGTGCCGGTGCGCCCGGACGGCCGGATCTCGGTACCGCTGATCGAGGACCTGCAGGCGGCCGGAAAGACCCCGACCGCCCTGGCGCGCGACGTCGAGGGAATGCTCGCGCGCTACGTCCAGGACCCGATCGTGACCGTCATCGTGACAGGCTTCGTGGGCCCCTTCGCGCAGCAGGTTCGCGTCGTCGGGGAGGCGGCGCGACCGCAGGCGCTCGCCTTCCGGGAGAGCATGACGATGCTCGACGTGATGATCCAGGTCGGCGGCCTGACGCCGTTCGCCGCCGGGAACCGCGCGGTCCTGGTGCGCAACGGCAAGTCCGAGGGCAGCTTCCGGCTGAGGCTCGCCGACCTCGTCAAGGATGGCGACGTCAGCGCCAATGTCGACGTCATGCCGGGGGACGTCGTGATCATCCCGCAGTCCTGGTTCTGAACCGGACGCGCGGGTCATGGGAGATCTTCGCACGATCGTCCTCGGCTATCTCGACGGTCTCTGGCGCCGGCGCTGGTCGGGGCTGGCCGCCGCCTGGATCGTCTGTTTCGCCGGCTGGACGGTGATCGCCTTCCTGCCGAACCGCTACCAGGCCGAGGCGCGGATCTACGTCGACACGGACACGCTTCTCGCCCCGCTTCTGCAGGGCATCGCGGTGCGGTCCAACGTCGATCAGCAGGTCCAGATCATGCAGCGGACGCTGCTCAGCCGTCCGAACCTGCAGCAGGTCGTGCGCATGACCGACCTCGATCTGCAGGCGCAGACGGCGAACCAGCGCGAGGCCATCGTCGACCGGCTGCAGCAGAACACGACGATGCGGCCCGATGCCGCGCGCAATCTCTTTCGCCTGACCTTCGACGACGCCGATCCGCGGACGGCGCAGCGCGTCGTCCAGTCGCTGCTGACGATCTTCGTCGAGAGCCAGCTGGGCTCCAAGCGCCGCGACATGGTCCAGGCGCAGGGCTTCATCGACCAGCAGATCAAGGAGTACGAGACGGCGCTGCAGGCGTCCGAGCAGCGCCTCGCCGACTTCCGACAGCGCAACATGGACGTCGTCGAGGGCGGCAGCACCTTCAGCCAGCGCATCGCCAGCGCGACGGCCGAGCGCGCGCGGGTGAGCCTCGATCTCGCCGAGGTGCGGATCCGAGCCGACAACATACGCGCCCAGCTCGACGCCACGCCCGAGACCCGGAACCTGCGCGGCGTCGCGGCCGGTGGCGGAAACCCCGAGGTCGCGCAGGTCCAGCGCCAGCTGCAGGAGGCGCGACGCCAGCTCGACGGCATGCTGCTGCGCTACACGGAGCAGCATCCCGACGTCCTCGCCGCGCGCCGCCTGGTCGCGACGCTCCAGGCCCAGGCGCGCGACGGCGGCGGCGACGCCGCCCAGCGCCAGACGCTGACCCAGATCCCCAACCTCGTCCACGAGCAGCTGCGGCTGCGCCTGGTCGAGGACGAGTCGCGCCAGTCCGCTCTGCAGCGCCGGCTGGAGCAGACCGATGCCGAGATCGGGAAGCTGCGCGGCATGGCGCAGCGCGCGCTCGACATCGAGGCGCAGTTCGCCAACCTCAACCGCGACTACGCCGTGCTCAAGGGCAACCATGAACAGCTTCTCGCCCGCCGGGAGCAGGCGCGGCTGGCTCAGGCCGCCGAGGAACGCACCGACACGGTCCAGTTCCGGATCATCGACCCGCCGCGCCTGCCGGTCGAACCAAGCGCGCCAAATCGTCTCGCGTTGTTCTCCGGCGTCCTGGCGGCCGGTCTTGCCGCCGGCGCCGGAGCGGCGCTTGCACGCGCGCGCTTCGAGGACAGTTTCGCGGACGTCGAACGTCTGCGCGGCAGCTTCGCGCTGCCCGTGGTCGGCATCGTCTCGCGGCTGGAGACGCCGCGGCTTCGGCGCCGGAAGGTCGCCGCCGCCGCCGCCTTCGCGCTGACATTGGCGCTTCTCGTCGGCGCCTATGCCGGTCTGATGCTGATCAGCCCGCGGCTTCCGGCGTCGCTCGAGGCGCTGCAGCTGGACCGCTTCACCAGGATCCTCGCCGAGGCAAGATGACAAAGCCCCCCTCCGACACCCCGCCGCCGCCGGCCAGCCGGGCCGACGGCCTTGCGAGCCGCGCGGGCGAACGGCTGCGCGCCGCCGAAGGCGGCAGCATGATCGAGCGGGCCGCCGAGCGCCTGCGCCGCGCGGCCGACACCGGCCTGTCGGCCGCCACCCCGTCGCCTGGCGCCATCGCAGGCGAGCCTCCCATGCCGCGCCCGCGCTTTCCTCCCGGGCGTTCGGCGCGCCAGCCGATCGACTTCGCCCGCCTCGACCGCGACGGCATGATCACGCCGGAGTCCGGCTACAGCGCGCTCGCCGAACAATTCCGGATCCTGAAGCGGCCACTGCTGCTCGACGCATTCCGGCGGGCGCCGGCACGACCGGGAAATGCCAATGTCCTGATGGTCACCAGCGCGCGGCCCGGGGAGGGCAAGACCTTCGTCGCCTGCAACCTCGCGCTCTCGATCGCCCAGGAGCACGATTTCAGCGTATTGCTGGTCGACGCCGACGTCCGTCACCCCTCGGTCGCGAACGTGCTGGGCATCGTCGCCGGACGCGGACTGACGGACATCCTGGCGGATCCGGCGGCCGATCCCGGGGACGCGATGATCCGCGCCGCCAATCTGCCCAATCTGGCGATCGTTCCAGCCGGCCGCATCGGCACCGGTGCGCCCGAGCTCTTCGCCTCGCAGCGAATGGCCCGCCTGCTCGACGAGTTCGCGGGCCGCTACCCCGACCGCATCACGATCATCGACACGCCGCCGGTCCTTGCCTCGTCCGAACCCAGCGTCATCTCGCTGCATGCCGGGCAGGCCCTGATGGTCGTCGAGGCCGACCGGACCAGCGCCCGCGCCGTTCAGAGCGCCCTGGCGCTGCTTCGCCAATGCCCCTCCATCAGCCTCGTGCTCAACAAGGCGCGCGGTTCGCTCGGCGCGGAGGAATTCGGCCAGTACGGCTACGCCTATGCCGACCGCCGCGACGCCGCGGCGACCACCGGTGCCGAATGACCCCGGAGCCGCGCGCATGACGATCACGTTCCGCCGTCGCCGAGCGCATCGGCTGCTCGCCGCGCTTGCGACGAGCCTGCCGGCGATGGCCGCCACGGCCGGCGATTGGACGATCAGGCCGCGCATCGAGGCGCGCGAAGCGTTCACGGACAATGCTCGCCTGTCGCCGACCGACCGGCGCGCCGACTTCGTCACCCGGGTCGCCCCCGGCGTCGCGATCGGTGCCCAGGGCGGGCGGATCGTCCTCGATCTCGACTACGCGCTCGGCTACGACGCCTATGCGCGCGAGAGCGATCTCGACGGGATCCGGCACGACCTGCGCGGTACCGGCCGCCTAGAACTGCTCGACGACAATCTCTTCGTCGATGTCGGTGCCTATGCGGGACAGACGCCTGTCCTGGCCCGCGGCCGCGCCTCGGCGATCGACCGGTCGCTCGGCGGCGGAACGTCGCAGCTCTTCTCCTACAGCGTGTCGCCCTATTGGCGGTCGCGCCTCGGCGACTGGGCGGACGGCGAGCTTCGCTACAGGTTCAGCCAGGTGGCGACACGGCGGGACCGGGGCGCTCTCGACACCGGCCCCGCCGCACCGCTGCTGTCGGACTCCGACATCCATCAGGCTTCGGCATCGCTGGTGGGCGGCGAGAATTTCGACCGTCTGCGCTGGCGTCTCGCCGCCGACCATGCCGAGACGGTGGTCGACGACGGCGGCGCGCCCACCTTGGGCGGATCCGCGACGACGCTGCGCCGGCAGAGCGCCAGCGTCCGGCCGAGCTACGTGGTCACGCGCTGGATGTCGCTGCTCGGGACGCTCGGCTACGACCGGATCGAGTCCGGAGGCTTCCGGCGCGACCTGGACGGCGTCTTCTGGAACGGCGGGTTCCGGCTGACACCGACGCCGCGAACCAGCTTCGAGATCGCCTATGGCGCGCGCTACGGCGGTCCCAGCTGGTCCTCGTCGCTGGCTGCCGCGACCGAAACCGGAACGACCCTGACCTTCGCCTATCGCGAGACGGTCGAGAACCAGGCGCTGCAGGCCGCCGACGGCTTCGCCTTTCTCGGCCGAGACCCCGCGGGGGGACTGATCGACACCCGGACGGGACTGCCCTTCGTCGGCCGCGACCCCTTCTTCGACCAGGGCGACACGACGTTCCGCTCGCGCGTCTTCTCGCTGTCGCTGCGCGTGCCGCGGCCGCGGGACACGCTGGTGGCCTCGGCGCAGCATGCGATCCGCGACACGCGCTTCGGCGGCATCGTCGACACGCCGGGCCGCAGCGAGACGACCAACGCGATCGCGCTGGGCTGGGAACGCCGTCTGAGCGAGGTGATCGCCGCCAGCGCCGCGCTCTCCTACTCCGAAACCCGCACGGATCCCGGCGGCGGCGGGGGGATCACGCGCAGCGGCGACAGTTCCACGGTCGCCTTCCGCCTCGGGCTCGACCAGGATCTTTCGCCGACGCTGCGGGGCGGAATCGGCGTTGCGCATCTGCGCCGCGACGTCTCGGGTCCGCGATTTTCGCCCGCCGAATTCTCGGGCGCCTATTCCGAGAACGTCGTCTTCCTGACCCTGCGCAAGTCCTTCTAGCGGCGACGCCGGAGCGGAGGCCCATGTACGAGACCTTCTACGGACTCACCACCCCGCCCTTCCAGCTGTCGCCCGACCACCGGTTCTTCTTCGAGAGCTCGGTGCATCGCACGGCGCTGGCGCACCTCACCTATGGTCTTGCCCAGGGCGAAGGCTTCATCATCGTCACCGGCGAGGTCGGCGCCGGAAAGACGACCCTGGTCGGACATCTCTTCGCGACGCTGGACAAGCAGCGATACGTCGCCGCGCGCGTGGTCTCGACCCAGCTCGGAGGCGACGACATGCTGCGGATGGTCGCGGCCGCCTTCGGCCTGCCGATCGCGGACGCCAGCAAGGCGACGCTGCTGCGCCAGGTCGAATCCTTCCTGCTGGCGAACCAGGCCATGGGCAAGCGCTGCCTGCTGGTGGTCGACGAGGCCCAGAACCTGTCGATCGCCGCGCTCGAGGAATTGCGGATGCTGTCGAACTTCCAGTCGGGCGCGCAGGCGCCGCTGCAGAGCTTCCTGCTGGGACAGCCGCAGTTCCGCGCCACGCTGGCGTCGCCCGATCTGGACCAGCTGCGCCAGCGCGTGATCGCGTCCTACCATCTCGGTCCGCTCGCGCCCGGCGAGATCCGCGCCTATGTCGAACATCGCCTGAAGGCATCCGGCTGGTCGGGCGACCCGGCGCTGGCACCCGACCTTTTCGCCGCGCTGCATCGCGCCACCGCGGGTATCCCGCGGCGGATCAACACGCTGTGCTCGCGTCTCTTCCTGCTCGGTTATCTCGAGGAGCTTCACCGGCTCGACGCCGGACATGTCGCGCGCGTCGCCGACGAGCTGCGTGCCGAACTCGAATACGCCCCCTCCGCGCCGTATTCGGTCGCCGACGACGAGGTCGCCGCCGGACCGCCGGATCCGCCGCCGCCCATGCAGGAGGCCACGGCCGGAGCCGCGCCGGCCCTGCTTGCGCCGTCGGCCGAGCGCGACGCGCCGCGGGACACGGACCTCGAGCAGCGGATCGCCGCCCTGGAGACCGAATTCGAGGCGCAGCGCGTCGCGCTGGACCGGCAGGCCCGCTGGATGCGGCAGGCGATCGGCGCCGCCCACGCGCTGATCGACCTCGAGACCGACTGGCCGCAGGGCGCGCCGAGGTCGTAGGCCCTTCGCGTCGCGACGGATCGAGGGTCTCCGGCATTAGCCTTCGGCGATGGACGGGCCCGACGACGCCGCGACCTATGATCGCCTCGATGCGCTGCCGGACGCCGCGCGCCGCCGGCTTTCCGGCGACGACGCACGCAGCGCCTTCCATCTGGCGGACTGGTTCGCGGTGCTGGCGGAGAGCTGCGCGACGGCGCAGCATCGGCCCTTCATCCTGGCAACCGCCGATGCGGGGCTCGTCGCGCCGCTGGTCCGCCGCCTCGACCGGTCCGGTCGCCATCTCGAATCCTGGACGAACTTCTACAGCTGCGACTTCACGCCGCTGCGTGGCGCCCTGCCCGACCCGGACCAGGCGCGACGCTTGGCGGCGGCGCTGGCCCGGCAACGGCCAAGGATCGACACGCTGCATCTTCGCGACATGCGTGCCGACACGGTCGACGCGGCGGCGCTGGGCGCCGCCCTGCGCGCAGCCGGCTGGTGGACGCAGCTCTACGAGCACAACGTCAACCGTTACGAGAGCGTGGCCGGGATCGGCTACGATGACTTCATGGCCACGCGCGACGGCGGCCTGCGTGCGACGATCCGGCGCAAGGCCCGGCGCTTTGCGGCGCTGCCCGGCGCCGACCTGCAGCTCGCCACGCAGGGGACGGCCCTCGAGACGGCGCTCGCGGCCTATCTGACGCTGCACGCGCGCAGCTGGAAGCCGCCCGAGCCGTTTCCAGGGTTCGTGCGCGCCTTCGTCCATGGCCTCGCGCGGCGCGGCCTGGTGCGTATCGGCGTCGCGACGGCGCGGGGCCGGCCGGTCGCCGCCCAGATCTGGATCGTATGGCAGCGACGCGCGACGATCGCGAAGCTCGCCCACGACGAGGCCGAGCGGGATCTGTCGCCGGGAAGCGTGCTGACGGCCTGGATGATCCGCGAGGCGCTCGACGCCGGCACGCTCGACGAGATCGATTTCGGGCGCGGGGACGACCCCTACAAGCGGCTCTGGCTACCCCGCCGCCGGCCGATGATGGCGCTTCTGGCCGGCAACGCGCGTACGCCGCGTGGAGCAGGCGCGGCGCTCCGGCATCTGGGACCGCAAGCCGTCAGGCGCGCGGCGCAGGGTCTTCATGCTCTGTTCGCCTTGCGTTGACGGTCGCGGCGCGCCAGCGCGCCAGAACCCGGCGCCCCGCGGCGCGCCAGGCCGACAGCGCGCCGGGGAAGACCGAAAGCCAGACCAGCGGCGCGGATTCGGCGGCAAGGCTGCGCTTGTAGCGGGCCTCGCCGGCAAGCAGGTCGTAGGTCGACCGCCCCTCGGCGGCATGACGCTCGATCGCCAGCGCGTGGCAGACCAGCCCGGGCTTGAGGCGATTGTCGCGCTCGCGCACGAAGCCGGACACGTAGCTCGCGACCCTGTCGCCGGCGACGAGGTTGAGCAGGATGCCGATCGTCGCCTCGCCGGCGCTCACCTGCAGCAATTCCACCTCGCCCGACTCCACGCCACCGTCGACCAGCGCCGCCGCGTGGGCATCGAAGACGGGCGAGGCGAAGGCACCCGGCCGGCCGACCGCCTGCCAGCGCGCCTGATGCAGCGTCCGCAGCCTGGCGGCGACCGCGCGACGCGCCGGCGCTTGCCCGACGCGCTCGAGCCGCAGCGGTCCTCTTCGGACGTAGAGCGCGAGGGCACGGCGGATCTGGCGACGCGTCGTGGTCTCCAAGGTCGCCGCCAGGTCCGCGCCGGCGGCACGCAGCGCGGCCAGATCGACCGCGAAGGTCGGCTGCTCGGCGCGACGCGCGACGGTCAGCCCGGCCGCCGCGAACCCGTCCGCCCAGGCCCGCGGCACGCCGCCCAGTCGCAGTTCGTCCCAGCCTTCCAGCGGGCCTGCCCGCCGTGCCTCGACCAGGAAGCGCGCAAGACCGGCGACCGCCTCGCCGTCGTCAGCCCATCCCGCGAGGCCGTTATGTTCGATGAAAGGGGCATCGAGACCCGGATCGCCGCATTCGTTGAGCGCGAAGACGCGCCGCCTGCCGGTACCTGGCGCGCGGCACAGGAAGCCGAGGGCCTCGCCGTCGCCGGACCGCGGGCCACTCAGCAGCGCCGGCCGCGCGCCGGTCGCCGCAAGCCAGGCGGAGATCCAGGTCCAGGACAGGAACGGCGACGGACGCGGCGACGCTCTCCAGGCGGCGCGCCAGCGGTCGGCCAGCCCGGCCGGATCGCGGCCGTCTTCGACGACGAATTCGCTGCCCATCGCTCCCGCCCCGCACCGATCGCCGCAGAAGACGGCGGCAGGCGGAACGCCGCATCGACCTGGATCAATCGGCGCCCCGCCACGCGCATGCTATCCGCGCCGCAAGCCGGCGGACGCCGGACAAAGGACTTAACCAGGAGGCCGCCGCCGTGACCGATTCCGACCCCAACGCCACGCGCCGCATCCACCTCGTCGCCGCCGCGCGGCCCAACTTCATGAAGGTGGCGCCGGTCTACCACGCGCTGCGCCGGCGCGCGGACCGCTACCGGCCGGTGATCGTCCATACCGGTCAGCACTACGACGCCAACATGTCCGACGCCTTCTTCCGCGATCTGGGCCTGCCGGCGCCGGACCATATGCTGGGCATCGGCAGCGGCAGCCACGCCGAACAGACGGGCGCCACCATGATCGCCTACGAAAGGCTCTGCATGGACGACCGGCCCGACATGGCGATCGTCGTCGGCGACGTGAACGCGACGCTGGCCGCGGCCCTGGTGGCGGCGAAACTCGCCATTCCCTGCGCACATCTCGAAGCCGGGCTGCGCAGCCGCGACCGCGGCATGCCGGAGGAGATCAACCGGCTCGCGACCGACGCGATCGTCGACCTTCTCTGGACGCCGTCGGTCGACGCCGACGCGAATCTTGTCGCCGAAGGCGTCGCCGCGGCGCGCATCGCCTGCGTCGGCAACGCGATGATCGATTCCTACGAGATGATGCGGCCGCGGATCGCCGCCGATCCGGGACCGGCGGCGCTCGGTCTCGCGCGCGGCAGCTACGCGGTGGCGACGCTGCACCGGCCGGTCAACGTGGATCGCCCCGACGCCCTCGGGTCGCTGGTCGCGGCGCTGCGCCGCGTCGCCCGGCGGATGGACGTCGTCTTCCCCGTCCATCCCCGCACCCGCGCCCGGCTCGAGGCCTTCGGCCTGTCCGGCGCGCTGGCCGCCGAACCGCGGCTGCATGCGATCGCGCCGCTCGGCTACGTCGCCTTCATGGCGCTGGTCGAGTCCGCGGCCTGCGTGATCACGGATTCCGGCGGCGTCCAGGAAGAGACCACCTATCTGGGAATTCCCTGCCTGACGTTGCGCGAGAGCACCGAACGCCCGATCACCATCGCGCAGGGCTCGAACCGCCTGGTGTCGCTCGCGACCCTCGATGCGGCCGTCGACGCCGTCCTGAGCGGCCGCTGGCCGGCCGGCGGGCGGCCGCGTTTCTGGGACGGCCACGCCGCCGAGCGCGTTGTCGAGAGCCTGGATGCGTGGTTCGCGCGCCGCGGCGCCGGAACGGACTAAGCCCTTCGCGACCTTGATCGCCGGCCGCCGAAGGTATTCGCTTGACCCATGAGCAAGCCTCCTTCCGATCGCGACGCCGGGCCCGAGGATGCGGCGCGGCGCGCCCTGCTGCGCGGCGCCGCCAAGGCGCTCGCCGCCGGCATTCCTGCGGCCGTGACACTCGGCACCGGCAACGCCTGGGCCGTGTCCCTGACCTGCTTCGACAAGTCCTACAGCGTGTCCGGTCAGGGACCGTTGACCGTCACGAGACGCCTCTACGATCCGGTTTCCGGCACCATCGTGGATACCGGCGTGGTCGTGCCGCGCTCGCAGATCAGCATGGAGTGCTGGAGCTCGGGCAATCCCGGCTTCGACATCGACGCGGTCCAGCCGCCCTGAGCCGCGCGGCCAGGTGGCGGGACGCCCTCGTCGCATGACGACATGGACAAGCCTGGGCGCGCGGCGCGATCTCGTCGCGGTCTGGGGCGACAGCGCGGTCGTCTACAACACGCTCTCCGGCGAGACCCATGTCCTCAACGCGCTGGCCGCCGCGGCGCTGCTGGCGCTGCTCGAACGGCCGATGACGGCGCCGGTGCTCGCGCAGGACCTCGTGCGCGACCTGCCTCCCGGATCGGACGCGGCCTGGGACCGGGAGGTGGAGGCGGCGCTCTCGGGCATGGAAGCGCTCGGCCTCGTCGAGGCGACCGACCGATGCGGGTGAGCGCGCTCGGCGCGGACGAACTCGCCGCGCTGCTGGCCGGCCCAGGGCTTCATCTGCGCACCGGCCCCGCGCTGACGCGCATCCGCAGCCGCGCCCCGGCGATCGCGGAACATGTCGCGCGCCTCTATGGCGAGCATCGCTGGGTCCCGGACGAATGCGCCGAGTCGACGGTCCAGGTCAGGATCGGACGCGAGCGTCTGCGGCCGTGGCGACAGCGTGCGCGACTGCTGATCGACGGCGCGCCGGTGATGCACCCGCTCGCGGCCGGACTGGCCGTGCCGATGCTGGAATGGGCGATGAACTGGGTGGTGGCCAGCCGCGCCCATCGCCATCTGCTCCTGCATGCCGCGGTCGCAGAGCGCGACGGGCGGGCGCTGCTGCTGCCTGGGGCGTCGGGGGCCGGCAAGACGACGCTGTGCGCGCTGCTCGTCGCCCGCGGCTGGCGTCTGCTCTCCGACGAGTTCGCCATCATCGATCCCGCCCGCGGCAGCTGCGTTCCCATGCCGCGCCCGCCGTCCTTCAAGAACGACGCGATCGCGATCGCGCGGGCGGCCTTCCCGGACGGCGTCTTCGCACCCGAATATCGCCGCGCCGCCAAGGGCACGCTTTGCTACATGCGCCCGCCGCTCGACGCCGTGGCGCGGGAGATGGAAAACGCGGCGCCGGCCCTGGTCGTGCTGCCGCGCTTCGCGCCCGGCACCGGATGCGATCCGCGTCCGCTGGGTCCGGCGCAGCTGCATGCCGCCCTCGCCGGCAACGCGATGAACTACGGCGCGCTCGGCGAGGCCGGCTTCCGCTGCGTCGCCGGGCTGGCCGGGGCCCTGCCCGCCTGGCGCCTCGCCTACGACGACACGGAGCGCGCGCTCGGCTGGCTCGAGGCGACGACGGCTGCGGCGCGATGAACGCCGGTCCGGACGACGACGTGCTGGCGGCGCTGCGCGATCCCGCCACCCTGGCGACGTTCGGCGCGCGGCGGCTGACCGACCTGATCGCACGCGCACGCGGCGCCGACGTCCTGGGACGCATCGCCGCGCGGGCACGACGGCGCGGCGCGCTGGCGGACCTGCCGGCGCGCCTGCACGACCTGCTTGTGGCCACCGAGCTGGCGCGCGACGCGCATCGTCGCCGCCTCGCCTTCGAGACCGACCGGCTCGCGCGCCTGCTGCGCGGCACGACCGGCATCGCCGTGCTGCTGAAGGGCGCCGCCTACGCCGCCTGCGGCATGCCGGCCGCGGAGGGGCGCGCGCCCGGCGACATCGACGTCATGGTGCCCCGCGCGGACGTCGCCGCGGTCGAGGCGCGCCTGTGCGACGCGGGCTGGGAGCCTGCGATCCTGGCGCCGCATGCCCAGCGCTATTTCCGGGCGTGGATGCACGAAGTTCCCCCGCTGCGGCACCGCGAGCGCGGGACCCTGCTCGACCTCCACCATGCGATCCTGCCGCCCCGCGGCCGCGTCGCCATCGACCCGCGCCAATTGCTGGATGCGTCGGTCGCCGTCCCGCGGCTGGCCCCCTTGGCGGTTCTGGCACCCGAGGACATGACGCTGCACTGCATCGCGCATCAGTTCCAGGACGGGGAGTTCCGCCACACGCTGCGCGAACTGGTCGACCTCGACGACCTCGTGGGACAGTTCGGCGCGGTTCCCGGCTTCTGGCCCCGTCTCGTCGCCCGGACGGGCCAGCTCGGACTCGGCCGGCCGGCGCGCTATGCCCTGATCCAGGCGCGCGACCTGCTGGCGACGCCGGTGCCGGCGGCGGCGCTGACATCCCTCGCCGGCGCCTCCCCGCCATCGCCCCTGGACGAGATCGTCCGTCGCGCGATGCGCACGGCCCTGCGCGCCAGCGGCCGGTCGCCGCACGGCGCCGCCGAGCGCGCGGGCGCCCGGCTGCTCGTGCTGCGCGCGCATTGGCTGAAGCTTCCGCCGACACTGCTGCTGCGCCATGCGCTCGCCAAGCTGACGGCGCGGATCACCAGCGCCGCAGGTCGTCGAGCGTCGTGACCTCGAGCCGGGCATTTGGCCGGGCCGCCAGGTCGTCGCGCATCCGCGTTCCGAGGCCGGGCCGATCGGGCAGCGAGAGATGGCCGTCCGCGATCGGGATCCGGTCGGTCAGAACCTCGTCGTACCAGCCGTCGACATAGCCACGCACCATCTCCATGACATAGGCGTTGGGGATGTGGAGCATCAGATGCGCCGCCGACCACAGCGCGACCGGGCCGATCGTGTCGTGCGAGGTCACCGGCAGATAATAGGCGTCGGCGAGGCTGCAGACCTTGCGCCCCTCGGTGAGGCCGCCGCCCCAGGCGAAGTCCGGCATGATGATGTCCGCCGCCGGCTTCTCGACATAGTGGCGGAAGTTCCAGCGGGTGAAGACGCGTTCGCTCTGGCAGACCGGGATCGTCGTCGCCGCCTTCAGCCGCACATAGGCGTCGGCGTTGTCCGGCGGCATCATCTCCTCGATCCACATGATGTCGAGATGCTGGATCGCCCGCGCGATTCGCGTCGCGGTGGGCAGGTTCCAGCGCGCATGGCCCTCGATCGCGATCGCGATCCGGTCCCCGACCGCGCGCCTGATGTCCTCGATGATCGCCACACCGCGGCGCAGGTCGTCGTTCGAGATGTCGTGGCAGAGGATGCCCCCGGCATGGGCGGCACCCCAGATCGTGAAGGGCTCGCGCAGCCGCGCCGGTCCGGACAGCGTCGAGGCGAAGGCGTCGAAGGGCCAGATCTTCATCGCCGTGATGCCCTGGGCGACCAGTTCCTGCGCGAGTTCGCCCGCGCGTCCCGACGTCCAGGCCTTGTAGTCCTGGTGGCGCCCGTAGCCGACGCAGGTGTTGTAGACGCGGATCCGGTCGCGGTTGCGCCCGCCCAGCAGCGCATAGATCGGCTTGCCGAGATGCTGGCCCGCCAGGTCCCAGAGCGCGACGTCGATCGCCGAGATGGCGCGCATCTCGGCGCCGGCGAAGCCGCAGAAATTCACCAGCGAGAACATGTTGTTCCAGTGGTTCTCGATCTCCATCGCGTCGCGGCCCAGCAGCAGCGGCGCGAAGACGTCGTGGATCACCGAGGCGACGGCGCGCGGCAGGTAGTAGGTCTCGCCGAGCCCGACCAGCCCGTCGTCGGTATGGATCCGGACCCAGAGATTGTTGGGCAGGGCCTGGCGCGACGGTCCGTTCTGCGCGACCCATTCGCGCTCCGGCACCGCCTGGAACCAAAGCGTCTCGATCCGCACGATCTTCATGGCGACGGCACCTGCCTCTCAGGGGCGGATCAGGTTGGGCAGCCCGGTCGACAGCACCGGGAAGAAGCACAGCAGCAGGATCACGCCGATCTCGGCGTAGAAGAAGTACTTGAGCTCGCTCCACAGCGTCCCGAGCTTCATGTTGCCGATCCGGCAGGCGACGAACAGGCATACCCCGACCGGCGGCGAGATCAGCCCCAGCGTCGTCGAGACGATCATCACCATCGAGAAATGGATGTCGTCGATCCCCATCTGGCGGGAGACCGGCAGCAGGATGGGCGCCAGCAGCAGCAGCGCCGGTCCGGCGTCGAGCGCCAGCCCGATGATCAGGAAGGCGACGACGCAGACGATCAGGAACAGCGTCGGATAGGCCTTGAAGATGCTGACCAGATCGCGGGTCCAGTCCTCGATGCCGCCCAGGATGAGGACGTAGTTGACCACCTCGACGGTCGCGATCAGCAGGAACAGCGCGGCGGTCAGCCGGGCGGCCGAGCGGAACGCCGCGATCAGGCCGGCGAGGTCGAGATGGCGGAAGACGACGGTGCTGAGGAACAGCGCGTAGACGACCGCGATGCCGCCGGCCTCGGTCGGAGTGAACACGCCGGACAGCGTGCCGAAGACGATGAAGCCGGGCAGCGTCAGGACCAGAAGCCCGTCGCGCCAGGCGCGTGGCCGTTCGGCCCGCGGGACGACCATGGACGAGCGCGGCAGCTCGCCGCGCAGCCCCTTGACGAAGACCACCGCGCCGCAGGCGACGCCCAGCAGCAGCCCCGGCACGACGCCGCCCAGGAACAGCCGCAGCACCGAGACGTCCGCGACCGCGGCGTAGAGCACCATGATCACCGAGGGCGGGATGATCGGCCCGATGATGCTGCCCGCGGTCACCAGCGCCGCCGCGAAGGCCTTGCTGTAGCCTTCCTTGGGCATCGAATTGATGAAGATCTGGCCCAGCGCCGCGATGTCGGCGATCGCGGTGCCGGAGATGCCCGCGAACAGCACCGAGGCGACGATCGCGGCGTAGGCGGTGCCGCCGCGAATGCGCCCCACCAGCATCGTCGAGAGCTGGATCAGCCGGTCCGAGATGCCGCCGCGGTTCATCAACTCGCCCGCGACGATGTAGAACGGGGCCGCCAGCAGGACGAAGCTGTCGAGCCCGGCGAACATCCGCGAGGCGAGGCTGAGGAAGGGCAGCCCGTCGAACCACAGGCCGACCAGGGCCGCGAGGCCGAAGGAGAACGCGATCGGCAGGCCGCCGAGCAGCAGGATCGCGAGGGCGAGACCGAGCGCCGTCACAGCACGGCCTTGTTGCCGGACTCGATTTCGGCGGGCGTCACGAAGCTGTCGTAGATCTTCATCAGCGAGACGATCGTCAGCAGCGCGCCCCCGACCGCCAGCGCCGCGTAGATGTAGATCATCGGCAGGCCGGTCGTCGGCGCCGTCTGACGGCCGTTGAGCATGCAGTAGATCGTGCCCTGCCAGAGCACGAAGGCGCCGAAGACGGCCGTCAGCGTATGCAGGATCGCGCGATGCCAGGACTGGAAGACGGCGCCGCCGAAATCGGCGAACATGTTCATGTCCATGTGCTCGTCGAGCCAGCTGGCCGCGGCGGCCCCCGTGAAGGTCATCCAGACCGCGAGATAGCGGATCGCCTCCTCGCTCCAGGAGATCGAATCGAGCATCACGTAGCGCATGAAGACGGCGAGAAGGTTGACGCCGACGATCGCCGCGAGCGCGATCCCGGCGACCAGATCCGCCAGCCGCGCCAGCGCCCTCACCCCCGAACGCAACGCCTTCATGGCCGCACGCCTCCCCGCGAAAGGAACGCGGCGGCGCCCGGCCGGCGCCGCCGCGTCCGTGACGTCAGTTGCCGTAGACGCGCTTGTTCGCTTCGTCGGCGGCGGCGAGCACCTTGTCGACCGTGTCGCGGCCGGCCTGCGAGGCGATGAAGTCGATCACGGCCTGCTGGGTCTGCTTGCGGAACTGCTCCTTCTCGGAGGGCGAATTGACGTAGACGCGCACGCCCTTCTTGCGGATCTCGTCGACAGCGCCGATCGCGTCCAGCGCCTTGCGGGCGTTGGCCAGTTCGGAATGCAGCCGGGCGGCTTCCATCATGATCTTCTGGTGGTCGGGCGACAGACGCTGGAACACGTTGTCGTTGATCAGGATCAGGTGGAAGCCGTAGATGTGCTCGTTGACGCTCATGAACCGCTGGACTTCGAACAGCTTGCCGTCCAGCACCGTGGTGGAAGCGTTCTCCTGGCCGTCGACGACGTTGGTCTTCAGCGCCGGGATCAGCTCGGGCCAGGCGATCGGGGTCGCCGAGGCGCCCATCGACTGCATGAAGGCGACATAGACCTGGCTCTGCATCGTGCGCATCTTCAGCCCGCGCATGTCTTCGGGCGTCTTCACCTCGCGCACGTTGTTGGTCAGGTTGCGAAAGCCGTTCTCCGAGAACGCCAGGGTGCGCATGCCGGTCGCCTTGCGCATGTCCTCGACCATCGCGCGGACGGTCGGCGTGTTGGCGAATTCCCACGCCGCCATCGACGAGCCGAACAGATAGGGGATCTGGAAGGCCTGCATCGGCTTGTGGAAGGAGCCGAGCACGGAATCGTCGGTCAGCGCCATGTCGAGCGTGCCGTTCTTGACCTGCTCGGTGACCTGCAGCGAGCCGCCCAGCGTGTTCCAGAAGATGCGGATCTCGATGTCGCCACGCGACTTGAACTGGGCGTATTGCTGCAGCGCGCGCATGCCGATCGACATGCCGTCGTTCGGGTTCTCGGTGGCGCCGACAGCGAAGCGGAGATTGACCTTGTTCTGGGCGTCGGCGGTGCCGACGAACGCGAGCGCGGCGACGGCCGCGGCGAGGGCAGTCTTGAGCATGGGTTTCCTCCTCTGTGCCCGTTCTGTGTCGCCGTCCGGGCCGCCGTCCGGCAGCCGCTGCGACGGTCAACTTGTCATGATAACTTCCCCGCGCCATGCGCCGCCGTCAAGGGCAGCCCGCGGCTTTCCCGGGCCGCCCGGGACCGGCGGCCGCCGACCCGGTCGAAGCGGAGGCGGCGGGTCACGGGCGCCGTCGCCGGGACACGCGCCCGGGGGCGCGGCGGAGCGGGCCGCGCCACCCCCGGCGTCCCCCGGACGCTGCCCGGCCTCTCAGGTCCGGCGGACCAGCTGCTCGCGGTTGACGCAATTGGTGATCGAGCCGGTTTCCAGGTGGTCGAGCACCGTCTCGATCGTCTTGCGCCGCAGATCGTCGTTCGCCGCCGGGCTGTAGAAGGCGGCGTGCGGGGTGAGGGTGAGCCGCCCCTCCAGCCAGGCCTCGCGGTCGAGGAAGGCCCGGATCAGCTTGTGGTCGGGATCGGCCGGCTCCTTGGGCAGCACGTCGAGCCCGGCCGCGGCGACCTGACCGCTCTTGAGCGCGTCGTAGAGCGCGTCGAGATCGACGACCGGACCGCGCGCCGTGTTGATCACGATCAGCCCCGGCTTCGCGGCCGCGAAGGCCTTCGCGCCGAGCAGGCCGGTCGTCTCGTCGCTCAGCGGCGTGTGGACGCTGACGACGTCGGCGACCTTGAGCAGGTCCTCGAGGCTGCGTGCGCGCTTCAGCCCGGTCGCCAGTTCGAACCCGCTGGGCTGGTAGGGATCGTAGAACACGACATCCATACCGAAGCCCTGCGCCCGCCGCGCCGCGGCAAGCCCGATGCGGCCGAGCCCGACGACGCCGAAAACGGAGGTTCGCAGACGGCGGACCGTCGGGGCCACCGTGTAGGTCCAGTTCTTGCGCGGGTCGCTGCGCAAGGCCTCGTGATAGACGGTGGTCCCGCGCGTCAGGGCCAGCATCAGGGCGATGGCGTGATCGGCGACTTCGGACGTTCCGTAGTCGGGCACGTTGAAGACCGGGACGCCGCGCGCGCCCCACGCCGGGCCGTCGATCGTGTCGTAGCCGACGCCGGAGCGCAGCACGCAACGCACCTTCGGGAAGGCCTCGGGCGGCAGCGCGATCTTGAGCACCGCCGAGTAGCTGATCAGCCCCTCGGCGGCCGCCGCCAGATCGGCCGGGATCTCGGAGGCCTTGCCCCCGGTCGGACGCAGGATGTCGACATGTGCACCGTGCTCGGCCGCCACGGCGCGTTCGAAGCTGTCGTCGCCGTGCAGGTAGTTGACCAGCAGTAACCGCCGCCCCATCGCATCCTCCCGTTCCGGCTCACTGCACCGAGCCGATGGTTTCGCCCATCTTCACGATCTCGCCCGGGCCGCGCAGATGCGGTCCCATCCGCCCGGATGCCGGCGCCTCGATCTCGACCACCGCCTTGTCGGTCTCGACCTCGACCACCGTCTCCTTGGCCTCGACCGCGTCGCCCGGCTGCTTCAGCCAGCGCACCAGCTTGCCCTCGCTGACCGTCAGGTCGCCGAACGGCATCTTGATGGCGGTCCCGGCGACCTGGACCTCGGCCGGCGCCGCCGCCGGCGGGGGCGCCGCGGGCGCCGCCAGCGGGGCGGGGGCGGCGACGGGCGCCGCGGGCGCCCGCGCCGCGAGATCGATGCCGGCGGCGCGCGGACGCCGGATCGGCAGCGTCTCGCCCGACAGCACGCGCCGCGCGGCCGCGACGATCCGGTCGGTGTTCACCAGCATCGCGCGTTCCAGCGACGGTGCGAACGGGTGGGAGACGAAGTCGGTGTGCAGCCGCCCGACCGGGCCGTCGAGATGGTCGAAGCAGGCTTCCTGGATCGACTGGCCGATCTCGGCGCCGACCCCGAACGGCGCCCAGCCTTCGTCGGCGATCAGGCAGCGATGGGTCTTGCGCACGCTCGCCGCGACGGTGTCGACGTCGAGCGGCTGGATCGTGCGCAGGTCGATGACCTCGCACTCGATCCCTTCCTTGGCGAGCAGGGCGGCGGCCTCGAGCGAGCGATGGACCAGCTGCCCTGCCGAGACGATGGTCAGGTCGCGACCGGCACGCGCGATCCGCGCGACGCCGAAAGGCACGAAATGCTCGCCCGCCGGCACCGGCCCCTTGGTCGCGAACAGCGCCTTGGTCTCCAGCATCAGCACCGGATCGCTGGCCCGCAGCGCCGTCTTCATCAGCCCCTTGGCGTCGGCCGGCGTCGAGGGCATGCAGACGATCAGCCCGGGGATGTGGGCCCAGGCCGGATGATAGGTCCCGGAATGATGCGGTCCCGCCGAGCGCACAGCCCCGCAGCCCACGCGCACGATCATCGGCGCCTGCATCCGGCCGTTGGACATGTAGCGCAGCTTCGCGGCCTGCAGCGCGATCTGGCCGGCCGCCTCGAACAGGAAGTCGGCGAACATCAGGTCGGCGATGCAGCGCACGCCGGTCGCCGAGGCGCCCAGCGCCGCGCCCGTGAAGCCCAGTTCGGAGATCGGCGTGTCGACTAGGCGATGGGCGCCGAATTCCTGCCACAGGCCCTTGGTGTGGGCGAAGGTGCCGCCGCGTTCGCCCGTACCTTCGCCGAAATAGATGATGTCGCGGTTGCGCCGCATCTCCTCGGCGATGCCGTCGCGCACGGCGTCGAGCCAGCTGATCTCCGCTCCGCCCGATTTTTCGGCCCCGGGCAGCATCGCCTCGGCCGGGTTGATCTGGTCGGCGAAGACATGGCGGGCATAGGCATGCGGATCGGGCTCGGGCGACTTGCGCGCGAAGTCGATCGCGCCGGCGACCACCTTGTCGATCTCGGCGTCGATCGCGTCGAGTTCCTTCGCCTCCACCAGTTCCAGGTCGTCGACGATCTGGGTGCGCAGCCGCTTGATCGGGCAGCGCTCGGCCCACTGGTCGACCTCGGTCTGGGTGCGGTACACGCCGGTGATCGGATCGCCCTCGTGATGCCCGACCGTGCGGTAGGTCTTGGCCTCGATCAGCGTCGGCCCCTCGCCGCGCCGGGCCCGCTCCGAAGCCTCCTTCATCGCCCGCCACATCGCGACGACGTCGTTGCCGTCGACGGCGACGCCGGGAATGCCGTAGGCGGCGGCGCGCGTCGCGATCTCCGGGTTGAGCGTGACGCTGCTGAGCGCCGTCGCCGTCGCGTAGAGGTTGTTCTCGCAGACGAAGATCACCGGCGCGCGCATGAAGCCGGCGAAGTTCAGCGATTCGTGGAACGCCGCGTGGTTGGTCGCCCCGTCGCCGAAAAAGGCCACGGCCACGTCGCCGGTCTTGCGGTGCTTGGCCGAGATGGCGGCGCCGACGGCCGACGGGATCCCGCCGCCGACCAGCCCGTTGGTGCCGAACAGGCCAACCGTCGGATCGTAGAGGTGCATCGTGCCGCCGCGTCCGCCGCAGCAGCCGTCGCCCTTGCCGTACAGCTCGGCCATCAGCACGTTGGGGTCCATGCCCTTGGCCAGCGCGTGGCCATGGCCGCGATGGGTCGATGTCACCCAGTCGGAGCGGCGCAGATGCGCCGAGACCCCGACCGCGACCGCTTCCTCGCCGACATAGAGATGCAGGAAGCCAGGCGTCTCGCCGGCGCGGCAGGCGACCTGCGCGGCGAGCTCGAATTTCCGCAGCAGCTGCATCTCGCGGTAGAACCCGACGAGCTGGTCTCGGTCGAGATCGGCCAGCGCGTCGTTGGGCTTCTGGCGGGCGGCGGGCCGCGCCGCCGGCTTGGCGGCGGGCTTGCGCTTGAGAGCGACGTTCATGTTCGGTGCCTCCGTCGGGTTCACCAATCTCGGGCGTAGCCGGCGGTCCAGCCGCCGTCCACGACCAGGGTATGGCCGGTCACGTAGGATGCGGCCGGCGAGGCGAGGAAGAGGACGCCGTTGGCGATCTCCTCCGTGCGCGCCGGCCGTCCCATCGGGATATGGGACATCAGGCTGCGATGCAGGTCCTGGACTTCGCTCGAGGGATCCTGGATCCAGCGCTGCCAACCTTCGGTCGCCGTCGAGCCGGGCGCGACAGCGTTGACGCGGATCCCGTCCTGGGCCAGCTCCAGCGCCATGCTGCGGGTCAGGTTGACGACGCCGGACTTCGCCGCGACATAGGGGCTCTGCAGCCGCATCGGCACGAGGCCCAGGACCGAGGCGATGTTGACGATCGCCCCGCTGCGCGCGCGGCGCATCGCCGCGGCGACCGCCCGGCTCATCAGGAAGACGCCGGTCAGATCGATCGCGATCATCTCGTCCCAGGCTTCGACCGGGAACTCGTCGACCGTCTTGCGGTCGGTCGCGCGCACGCCGATCCCGGCGTTGTTGACGAGGATGTCGATCCGGCCATGGCGGGCGAGGACGTCGTCGACGGCGCGGCCGATCGCCGTCCGGTCGGCGACGTCGAGCGCGATCGCGTCGCCGTCGTTGCCTGCGGTCTCGCGTGCGCGGTCGAGATCGCGATCGCTGAACACGACAGCGGCACCGCAGTCGCGCAGCCGAAGCGCGCAGGCCTTGCCGATGCCGGTCGCCGCACCGGTCACCAGCGCAACCTGCCCCCTGAGATCGACCTGCATCGTTCCTCCCGCGCCCACGCCATGGGTGGCGGCGCAACTTGTTATGACATCATCCCGCACCAGCCGCGGGAGTCAAGTGTTCCCCCCGACATCGATGCTGTAGGTCAGGCTGAACTCCCGGCCGGGATAGCGCGACAGCGCCACCTCGACCGGCAGGCCCTGGGGGCCGCGATAGACCAGCCGGGTGCACAGCATGGCGTCGCCGCGTCTGACGCCCAGCTGGGCGACGTCCTCCGCCGTGGCCAATTCGGCCCAGATCGTCCGCTTGACGTCGATCAGCTGGATGCCCAGCTCGCGCCGCATCACCCGGAAGACGATCACGTCGTCGAAATCCGACCGCTTGAGGCGGCTGCCGATCGATGGATGGAAGTAGATGATGGAGCGGGCGTGCAGCGTGCGATCGCGCAGCAGGACGCTGCGCAGGCATTTGAGGTCGGTCCCGGGCGGCACGCCCAGGATCTGCGCCGCCTCGGGCGCGACTTCGCTGCGCCAGCTCAGGATGCGCAGCCGGATGTCGCTGGCGGCCTCGATCAGCTCCTCGATCGTGTCGATCGTGTCCCCGGACGCGCCCAGCGGATCGCGCGCGATGACCACCGCGCGCCGCGCACGCTGCGTACGGATGTAGCCGGCGTTCTGCAGCATCTGCATCGACTGACGGATCGTGATCCGGCTGACGCCGAAGCGCGCGCCGAGGCTGGCCTCGCTGGGCAGCGACGCGCCCAGCGCCCAGGCGCCGTCGGCGATCGCTCGCCGCATGACCTCGTAGACGCGGCGATAGAGCGCCGTCTCGCGACCTGCCGGCAGCCCGCGGGGCACGCTGGGGGGGAATTCGCCGCGCCGTCGTTCGGTCGACATCGCCTCACCCCGTCCGCGGCGCCCCGAGGCCAGGTCCTGGCGCGATGCCTCCGGACCCGGCGGCCGCCCCCGTCCCAGCTTGCCCCACGCCCGCTGCCGCGGCCGACGCGAACATCAGCGACGCGCCAGCAGGGCGGCGGCGATCTGCGCCCACTCCGCCTCCAGCGCGCCGCGCGCGGCCGGCCGGCCGGCGCGGCGATACCAGTAGCCGGCGTTCGACAGGTCGCCCTCGACGCGATGCAGATGGGCGTGCACCCAGTCGTGGTCGGGTTCGCCCTCGGCCTGCTGCACCAGGGCATGGGCCGCGTCCCACTCGCCCCGGCCGCAATGCCAGAGGGCCAGAACCGGGCGCGACAGGCCCGGCGGCGGCGTCTTCCCGCCCAGCGAGTCCTTCAGCGTCGCGGCGTCGACCGGCATGTCAGCCCAGCATCGGAAGCCTGAGCCCGTGCTCGCGCGCGCAGGCGACGGCGATGTCGTAGCCGGCATCGGCGTGACGCATCACCCCGGTGCCGGGATCGTTGGTCAGCACCCGCTCGAGGCGGCGGTCGGCGGCCTCGCTGCCGTCGCAGACGATCACCATGCCGGCATGCTGCGAGAAGCCGATGCCGACGCCCCCGCCGTTGTGCAGGCTGACCCAGGTCGCGCCCGAAGCGGTGTTGAGCAGGGCGTTCAGCAGCGGCCAGTCGGCCACCGCGTCGGACCCGTCCAGCATCGCCTCGGTCTCGCGGTTGGGCGAGGCGACGGAACCGGAATCGAGATGGTCACGGCCGATCACGACCGGCGCCTTCAGCT
>JBIKLI010000243.1:0-6943 GCA_044359885.1 Alphaproteobacteria bacterium
GACCCCGTCGACCGCGCGCAGCGTGCCGCGCGCGGTGGCGTAGTGGACGGCGAGGCCGCGCAGCGCCAGCAGGGTCATGGCGGCGCCCCGGCTGCGGCGAGCACCGGGCAGGCGACAAGCCGTCCCGCGCCGCGCGCGACGAGCGGCGGCGGCGGCGCCGCGCGGCACGACGCCACCGCATGGCCGCAGCGCGGGGCGAAGGCGCAGCCGGCTTCGCCGCGCGCGCTGACGATCGAGCCGGGGATCTCGGCCAGCCGCGTCTGCCGGTAGCCCAGCCCCTCGGCCTTGCGGGGCGAGGCGCCGAGCAGCCCGATCGTGTAGGGGTGGGCGGGCGTCCCGAGCAGGGCGTCGGGCGGTCCTTCCTCGACCTTGCGCCCCGCATACATGACCACGACGCGATCGGCCCATTGGCCGACGATGCCGAGGTCATGGGTGATCAGCAGCAGCCCCATCGACAGGTCGCGGCGCAGCCGGTCGAGAAGGTCCAGCACCTGGGCCTGGATGGTGACGTCGAGCGCCGTGGTCGGCTCGTCGGCGATCAGCAGCCTGGGGCCGCAGGCGACGGCGATCGCGATCATGACCCGCTGGCGCATGCCGCCCGACAGCTGGTGGGGATAGTCGTCGACCCGCCGCGCCGGATCGGCGATTCGCACGAGGTCGAGCAGCTCGATCGCCCGCCGCCGTGCCGCCGCGCGGCCCAGCCCTTCGTGCAACCGCAGCACCTCCGCGACCTGCGCGCCGATGGTGTGGACCGGGTTCAGCGAGGTCATCGGCTCCTGGAAGATCATCGCGATCTCGCGGCCCCGGACCCGCCGCATCCCGGCCTCGTCGAGCGCCATCAGGTCGCGCCCGGCGAACCACGCGGCCCCGGCGGCGATGCGCGCGCTGCGCGGCAGCAGCCGCATCAGCGCCAGCGCCGTCATCGACTTGCCCGAACCGGACTCGCCGACGATCGCCACGGTCTGCCCGGCGTCGAGCGTCAGCGACAGCTCGCGCACCGCGATCTCCGCCGGGAAGGCCACGGTCAGCCCGTCGATGCGCAGCAGCGGCCCGGCCGAGGTCATCGCGTCCGGTCCTCAGCGTTCGGCCGCGACGCGCGGGTTCAGCGCGTCGTTGAGCGCGTCGCCCAGCAGGTTGAGCGCAAGCACGGTGAGCACGATGGCGAAGCCGGGGATGGCGCTCAGATACCAGGCGGTGCGCAGCAGCTCGCGCCCGGCGCCGATCATGCTGCCCCAGCTGACGAGATTCGGGTCGCCCAGGCCGAGGAAGGACAGCGCCGATTCCATGAGGATCGCGGTCGCCACCAGCACCGAGGCGGTCACGATCACCGGCGGCAGCGCGTTGGGCAGGATCTCGGCCAGGATGATCCGGGCGTGGCCGTAGCCGAGGCCGCGCGCGGCCATGACGAAATCCTTCTCGCGCAGGGAGCGGAACTCGCTGCGCACGATGCGCGCGATGGTGGGCCAGGTGACCAGCGCGATCGCGCCGATCACCGTCGGGATCGCCGGCTGGGCGATCGCGACCAGCACGATCAGCAGCACGAAGCTGGGCGGGGTCTGGAAGATCTCGATCAGCTTCACCAGCGCGGCGTCGACCCGGCCGCCGAAATACCCGGCCACGGCGCCGACCGCGAGGCCGAGCGTCACGCCGAGGACCATCGCCGAGAAGCCGACGAGCAGCGAGACCCGGGTTCCCCAGACGAGCCCTGCGGCCACGTCGCGTCCCAGCGAGTCCGTGCCCAGCGGGTAGGCCGGGTTCTGGCCAGGCCACAGGAACGGACGCGCGACCATCTCCATCGGATCGTCGGGATAGATCCGGGGCGCCAGCAGCGCCAGCGCGACCACCAGAAGCAGGAAGGCGAGCGAGATGACGCCCGCCGGATTGCGCAGGAACGCCCGCATCGCACGCCAGCGGCGCGGCGCAGGGCCGGGGGCGGAGCCTGGAACCGCGGTCATCGCAGGTCGATCCGGGGGTCGAGCCACGCATGCAGGAGGTCGACCAGGATGTTGACCACGATCACCAGCAACGAGGACAGCAGCAGCACGCCCAGCAGCACGTTGTAGTCGCGGCGCATCACCGCCTCGAAGGCGAGCCGGCCGAGGCCGGGCCAGCTGAACACCGTCTCCGCGACGACGGCGCCGCCCAGGATGCCGCCGATGTGCATGCCGGCCAGCGTCGTCACGGGCAGCAGCGCGTTGCGCAGCACATGGCGGCGCCCGACCGTGAAGGCGGAGAGCCCCTTGGCGCGGGCGGTGCGCACGAAATCCTGCTGCGCCACCTCCATCACCGCGGCCCGGGTCAGCCGCGCGTAGACCGCAATGAAGAACAGCGCCAGCGTGGTCCCCGGCAGGATCATGTGGCGCAGGCGGTCGAGCGCGTAGTCGAAGCCGGTCTTGCCCGACGCGATGGTCTCCGATCCGCCGCTCGGCAGCCAGCCGAGCTTGATCGAGAAGGCGACGATCAGCATCAGCCCGATCCAGAAGCCGGGCACCGAATAGAAGATCAGCGTCACGACCGAGAGCGCGCGATCGACGAACCGGCCGGCGTTGAGCGCCATCACGGTCCCGAACAGCAGGCCGAGGACGAAGGCCATCCCCAGCGCGAAGCCCATCAGCATCAGCGTGCCCGGAAGGCGCTGCAGGATCAGCTCCGCCACCGGCATGTTGTAGCGCGGCGAGAACCCGAGGCTGCCCTGGGAGAGATGGCCGAGATACGCCAGCAGCTGCGACAGCAACGGCAGGTCGAGCCCCAGCTGGGTCCGCAGCTGGCGCATCGTCTCCTCGGTCGCGGCGCCGGATTCGGCGGCCAGCACGTCGGCGGCGTCGCCGGGCGCCAGCTGCAGCAGGAAGAAATTGAGGATCACGATCCCCAGCGCCGTGGGGATCGCGGCCAGAAGATTGCGCCGCAGCGCGGCGAGGAGGCGGGCGGCGCGGGTCATCCGGCCAGCGGATAGAGATCGCCGCGGCGATCCTGCCAGGTCCGCACGCTGCCGGCCGCGCGCGCGCGCGCCAGCGCGGCCAGGTCGAACTCGCCGATCACGATCTGCTCCAGGTTCATCTCGCCCTGTGCCTGCAGGCCGCCGGGCGGGAACTGGACGTCGCAGGGCGTGATCAGCGCGCCGTTGCCGACATTGCCGCGCATCCACTCGACCGGCAGATTGCCCACGGTGTGGGTGGTGGCGACGAAGATCTGGTCCTCGATCGCGCGCGCATGGCAGCAATGCCGGACGCGGTGGAATCCCTGGCGGTCGTCGGTGCAGGACGGCACGAAGACGAGGTCGGCGCCGCGCGCGCGGGCCTGCCGGGCGAGCTCGGGAAACTCGACATCGTAGCAGACCAGCACCGCCGCGCGGCCGAAGGGCAGGTCGAGGACGCGCAGCGCCTCGCCCGGGGCGATGCCCCAGGGCGTCACCTCGGTCGGCGTCAGATGCAGCTTTTCCTGGGTCTCGACGCGCCCGTCCGGCAGGAAGACATGCGCGGCGTTGCGCAGCGCGCCGTCGCGGCGATGGACATGCGTGCCCGCGACGATCGTCATGCGATGGCGCGCGGCGAGCCCGGCGAAGAGCCGGCGATAGGCATCGGTGAACCCGTCGAGATCGGCGATCCCGGCGGGGCGGCCATCGCCGCGCGGGATCGACAGCAGCTGGGTGGTCAGGAACTCCGGGAACAGGCAGGCATCGGCGTTCCACTCCGCCGCCGCGGCGACGTGATGGGCGCATTGCGCGGCGAAGGCGTCGAAATGGCCGATTTCCCGCAGGTCGTGCTGGACGCAGGCGACCCGGACCCGGCCGGTCAATGCAGGATCTCCGGGACGCGCTCCGCCGGCGGCGTGTTGCGCGAGCGGCCGATGCGCACCACGCCGTCGATGATCACCATGCCGATCCCCGGCAGGTCGCCCTTGCGCACGCTGTCGAGGAGGTCGGTGCCGCTCGAATGCTGCGCCCGGTCCATCAGCACGAAATCGGCGGCGCGGCCCGGCTCGATCAGCCCGCAATCCAGCTCGCGCAGCCGCGCCGTGTTGCCGGTGGCGAAGCAGATGGCCTGCTCGGCCGGCGTGTCGCCCAGGGAGGAGAGCAGCGCGATCATGCGCAGGATCCCGAGCGGCTGGACGCCCGACCCGGCCGGCGAGTCGGTCCCGACGATCACGCGGCCGAGCTGGCCCAGCTCGCGCGCGACGCGCAGCGCGTGCAGCCCCGCGAGCTCGTTGCCGTTGTGGACGATCTCGATCGCGCGCTCGCAGCGCTCGCACAGGCAGGTGATCTGCTTCAGCGACAGCGCCGTGTGCCCGCCATTTATGTGACCGATGACGTCGGCATCGGCCTCCAGCACCACGCTCTCGTCGATATAGCCGGAGCCCGGGACCGACGGCCCGCCGGTATGGATCGTCGAGTTCATGCCGTATTTGCGAGCCCAGGCGACCATCTGCTTCGCCTCCTCGCCGGCCTTGACCGAGCCCAGCCCGATCTCGCCGAGCAGCTTCACCCCGGCCTTCGCCAACTCGGCGAAATCCTCCTCCACCATCCCCTTCTCGATCACCGGCGCGCCGGCATGGACCTTGACCCCGCCCGGGCGGAAGGCGTCGAAGCTGCGCTGGGCCGTGATCGCCAGCGCCTTGAGCCCGACGATGTCCTTGGGCCGACCGGGCAGATGTACCTCGCCGGCGGAGATCATCGTCGTGACGCCGCCGTTGAGGAAGGAATCGATCCATCCGAGCTGGCTCTGGCGCGGGGTCCAGTCGCCGAACACGGGATGGACATGGCTGTCGATCAGCCCGGGTGCCAGCGCGCAGCCCCTGGCGTCGATCGTGACCCGGGCGCCGTCGAGATCGAGGTCGCGCGCCTTCCCGGCCGCCAGGATACGCCCCTTGTCCGCCACCACCGTGTCGGCGTCGAGGATCGGCCGGGCCAGGTCGCCCGACAGCAGAAGCCCGATGTTCCGGATGACCAGCTTGCCCGCCGGTCCCGCCGCGCCGCCGATGTCGGCCATGATCATGATCCTCGCGTCGCCTGAAACCGGCGGCGAGATTCCGGCAAAGCGCGCCGGCGCGCAACCGCCGCGAGAAGCTTGGCGTCACCCCGCGGCGAGGTCGCGGATCCGGGCCAGGGTCGGGAGCAGCAGGGCGATGCCCAATGACGGTGCCGCCCGCGGTTCGGCAGGGATCTCCTCGGCGACGTCGCGCTTGGCGGACGGGGCGCGGAACGAGGCGGCGTCGATGCCGATGCCGATGGCGAGCGAGTTGCACCGTGTCGTCGCCGGGCCCGGCATCGCCTCGCAGATCATCGCGGCCATCTGCGGCGGCGCGGCGGCACGGTCGCGCCGCTTGCGCATCAGCGGCGGGTCAGCAGGGACCGGTGGCGGGCGAAGACCGGCGCCAGCGACCGGGCGAGCTGCATCTGCAGGTCCTGGAGTTCCCGGTAGGTCTTGACCTGGGCGGCCCGTGGCTCGGCGGTCTGAGCCGGCCGCAGGGCGACGAAGCGGTCGGTGATCTCGGTGATCGCGACCGGGTCCGATTTCTGGCGTCGCCAGCACCAGAGCGCCTGCAGCGCCGCCCCGTAGGCGGCGGCCTCGGCGACCCTCAAGGTGACCACTTCGGTGCCGAACACGTCGGCCATGATCTGTCGCCACAGCTTCGATCGCGCGCCGCCGCCGGTGACCCGGACCTGCCGGGCGGCGACGCCCAACGCGGCCAGCCGGCGCAGCCCGTAATTCATGCCGAGGGTCACGCCCTCCATGGCCGCGCGCGCATGGTGAGCCATGGTGAAGGTCCCCGGCCGTTCGCCGAAGAACACCCCCGTGCCATCCGGCAGGTTCGGGGTGCGCTCGCCCTCGAGATAGGGCAGGAGCAGCAGGCCATCGCAGCCGGCCGGCACGCCGGCGGCCAGCCTCTCGAAGCCGGCATGGTCGAGGCGCGCGGCCTTGCGCACCATCTCGGTGGCCGCCGTGACGTTCATGGTGCAGAGCAGCGGCAGCCACCGATTGGTCGAATCGCAGAAGGCCGCGATCTCGCCCGCCGGGTCCACCACCGGTGTCCCGGCGCAGGCGTAGATGGTGCCGCTGGTGCCGAAACTGGCGGTCACCACGCCGTCGCGCGTGTTGCCCGTGCCGATGGCGGCCATCATGTTGTCGCCGCCGCCCGCGCTGACCAGCACGCCCGGGTCAAGGCCCAGCGCCGCGGCCGCGGCCACGGTGAGGCGGCCGGCCGGCAGGTCGCTGGGGCGCAGCGGGGGCAGCTTGCCCTCGAGTTCGGGATCGATGACCCGGATCGCGTCCCCGGCCCAGCGGCGACGGCGGACATCCAGCAGCGCGGTGCCCGACGCGTCGCCGTACTCCATGCCTTTTTCGCCCGTGAGCCAGAAGTTCAGATAGTCATGCGGCAGCAGCACGGTCGCGAGGCGGGCGAAATTCGCGGGTTCGTGCCGTTTCAGCCACAGGATCTTCGCCGCCGTGTACCCCGGCAGCACGGCGTTGCCGAGCTTGCGGATGGTCGCCTTCGGGCCACCCAGGGCCGCGGTGATCGCGGCGCATTCCGGCCCCGTCACGGCGTCGCACCACAGCTTGGCCGGCCGGATCACCCGATCCCGGACGTCCAGCGCCACGAAGCCATGCTGCTGGCCGCTCACGCCCATCGCCACCACGTCCGACGCCCGGGCTGCGGCCGCCTTCATCGCCACCCGGAGGGCTCGCGCGGCGGCCCGGATCCATAGGGCAGGGTCCTGCTCCTTCGCGCCCGGCGGCAGGCCAGGGAGCAGCCGGTGCGGCGCCGATCCCGCGCCGAGCACCCGGCCCGAGCCGGCGTCGACGACCAGGACCTTGGTGGACTGCGTGCCGGAGTCGATGCCGAGGAGGAGGGTGCGTTTCGCCATGGAACGAGGCGCGCATTGCACCGGAACCCGGCGTGGCTGTCGAGACCGCGCGGCGCCGGCGCGTCAGCCGACCATCTCGCC
>JBIKLI010000244.1:0-6918 GCA_044359885.1 Alphaproteobacteria bacterium
CCATGATGGTCGTCGTGGTGGTCGTGATGGGCGTGGGCGGTGTTGGCCATCTTTGGTCTTCCTTCAAGCGGCCCTGGATCGGGCCTAGCCGGGGGAACTCTGGCGGATGAACTAGGGCGTCACTCGGCGGCGGCGACCTGGACCGGCGGCACCGTGGCGTCGAGCGCGAATTTCTTCTTCGCCTCCTCGACCCACTGGTCGAACTTCGCCTTCGAGACGGCCTCGATGGCGATCGGCATGAAGGCGTGGTCGGTGCCGCAGATCTGGTTGCACTGGCCGTAATAGATGCCTTCCTTCTCGACCTGGAACCACGTCTCGTTGAGCCGTCCGGGCACCGAGTAGATCTGGACCCCGAGCGACGGAACGAAGAAGGAGTGGAGCACGTCGGCGCCGGCCACCAGCGTCCGGATCGTCGCGCCGACCGGCACCACCAGACGGTTGTCGACCTCCAGAAGGCGCGGCGACCCGCCCGGCCGGCCATCCTTGTCGCGCACCATGCGGCTGTCGATCACGAAGGTCCCATGGTCGGGATACTCATACTGCCAGTACCACTGACGGCCGGTGACCTTGATGGTCATGTCCGGATTCACGGCGCGGTCCTGCTTGTAGAGCAGCCGGAAGCTGGGAATCGCGATCACGACCAGGATCACAATGGGGATCACGGTCCACAGCACTTCGAGGGTGGTGTTGTGGGTGGTGCGCGTCGGGGTCGGATTGCGGGCGGCGCTGAAACGGGTCATCACGTAGAAAAGCAGCCCGAGCACGAACAGCGTGATCACCGTGATGACCGGCAGCATCAACGCGTTGTGGAACCATGCGATCTCGTGCTTGATCGGCGACGCGCCCTCCTGCAGGCCGAGCCCCCAGGGAACCGGTTGTCCGGTCGCGAAGGCGGCTTGGCAGGGCAGGACCGCCATGAGGCCGAAGGCTGCAGCGCGAGACATCCAACGCATGGGTTCTGTCCGTGTTGTCGTTACCCGAAGCGGATGACCGGGCGCGATCAGGCGCCATGGCCATCCCGTTCCATCAAGCACCGCCGGCCGCGGGCAGATCCTGACCGCGCCGCACTGCACCCGCGACGAAACGTGCGGGAAGCTACACCAGCGGCCGCCGGATTCAACGCCCGATCGTCAACGCGCCGCCGTCGGCGCGTCCGGTGCCGCCGATCCGGCGAGTCTCAGCGCCGCGACCGATTGTCGCAACCGCCCGGCGCATGCCGGGAAATCGCGACCGAGCGAGCGGGCTGCAATTCGGCTCCGCCAATCCTAGGTTATGGGGGTGCCCACCGCACCCAGGAGCCGACGCCGATGACCTCCCTCGCCCAGACCGACGCGCTGTTCTTCGATCGTGCCGGCCTCGACCGGGGCGCGCTGCAACGCCAGGTCGACGAGGCGCTGGCGGGAACGGACGACGGCGAATTGTTCCTCGAATACCGGCAGAGCGAATCGCTGGCCTTCGACGACGGCCGGCTCAAGAGCGCCGCCTTCGACACCAGCCAGGGCTTCGGCCTGCGTGCCGTCGCCGGCGACAGCGTCGGCTACGCCCATTCGACGGAATTGTCGCCGGCGGCCGTCGCCCGGGCTGCCGCGACGGTCCGTGCCGTGGCCGCAGGACATGCCGGTACGGTGGCGCTGGCACCGGTCGGCAGGCAGGATCCGCTCTACACCGATGCCAATCCGCTCGGGCTGATGTCCTTCGACGACAAGGTCCGCCTGCTGGCCGAAATCGACGCCTATGCGCGGGCCAGGGACAGCCGTGTCCGCCAGGTGATGGCGAGCCTTTCGGGCGAATGGCAGGCGGTCCAGATCCTGCGAGCCGGCGGACAGCGACTCGCCGACATCCGGCCCCTCGTGCGCATGAACGTGTCGGTCGTGGTCGGCGAAGGGGATCGTCAGGAGAGCGGCAGTTTCGGCACCGGCGGCCGTTTCGCCTTCGACCGGGTGGTCGCGCCGGAGCGCTGGCGCGCGGCGGTCGACGAGGCGCTGCGACAGGCCCTGGTCAATCTGCATTCGGTTCCCGCCCCGGCCGGAGAGATGCAGGTGGTGCTGGGGCCGGGATGGCCGGGCATTCTTCTCCACGAGGCCATCGGGCATGGGCTGGAGGGCGACTTCAACCGCAAGAAGACGTCGGCCTTCGCCGGCCTGATGGGCCAGCGAATCGCCAGCCCGGGCGTCACCGTGGTCGACGACGGCACGATTGCCGACCGCCGCGGATCGCTGACCATCGACGACGAGGGCACGGCGACGCGCCGCACGGTGCTGATCGAGGATGGCCGGCTTGCCGGCTACATGCAGGACCGCCAGAACGCGCGCCTGATGGGAATGGCGGCGACCGGCAACGGGCGACGCCAGAGCTTCGCGCACCACCCGATGCCGCGGATGACCAACACCGTGATGCTTCCGGGGGCCCATTCCCGCGACGAGATCATCGGCCGGGTCAAGCGCGGGCTCTACGCGGTCAATTTCGGCGGCGGCCAGGTCGACATCACCTCGGGGAAATTCGTCTTCTCGGCCTCCGAAGCCTATCTCATCGAGGACGGGCGCGTCGGTCCGCCGGTGAAGGGCGCCATGCTCATCGGCAACGGGCCTGACGCGCTGACCCGCGTGGAGATGATCGGCGACGACACCGCACTCGATCCCGGTGTCGGCACCTGCGGCAAGGACGGGCAGGGCGTGCCGGTGGGCGTCGGTCAGCCGACCTTGCTGATCGACCGGCTGACCGTCGGCGGCACGGGCGCCTGAGCGCCGGCATGGACGTCCTCGCGCCGCCGGTGCGGTCGCCGCGGCTGCCGGCGGCAGTGGACGCGGCAGCGATGCGCGCGCATAGTCGCCCGCGCCGAACGGCGAACCGGACCGTGCACGCATGAGCCTCTCCCGCACCCTCGATGCCGCCTTGATGGGGGTCGTGGAGGGCTTCACCGAATTCATTCCCGTCTCGTCGACCGGACATCTGATCGTGCTCGGGGCCGCCATCGGCTTCGAGGCGCCGGCGGGAAAGACCTTCGAGATCGTGATCCAGCTCGGCGCGGTGGCGGCGATATGCTGGCACTACCGCGACCGGATCCTGTCCATGATCCGGTCCCTGGTCGCTGGCGGGCCCGACCGCCGCTTCGCGCTGTCGGTGATCGTGGCGCTGATGCCGGCGGTCGCGATCGGCGCGCTGGCCTATCCGCTGGTGCGGGCGCTGCAGACGCCGCTGGTCGTCGCGATCGCCCTGATCCTTGGCGCCTTCGCGATCCTGTGGATCGAACGTCGCGCGCCGGCCCCGGTCCACCTGGCGGCCGACGCCGTTCCCTTGCGCACGGCCTTCCTGATCGGGCTATGCCAGACCGTCGCGATGATCCCCGGCGTCTCGCGCTCCGGGGCGACGATCATGGGCGCCATGCTGCTTGGCGTCGATCGCCGCGCGGCGACCGAATTCTCCTTCTTCCTCCTGGCTCCGACGATGATCGCCGCGGCCGGCTACTCGCTCTGGAAGAACCGGCGCGATCTGGTCTTCGACGACCTGACCTTGATCGCCGTGGGGTTCTTCTTCGCCTTCGTCGCGGCGCTTGCCGTCGTCCGCGGCCTGATCGCCTTCGTGAGTCGCCATGGTTTTGCGCCATTCGCATGGTATCGGCTGGTCCTGGGCGTGACGATCCTGGCCGTGCTGGCGATCGGCTGACCATGGCCCGCGGAATAGATCCGGATCGCCGGTCGTTGCCGGGATGTCCCGGACGGCACCCGGACTGACCTTCAAACCGCTCGTGGAGTGACCGACATGATCAAGATCTCGACGCGTTCCGGCCCGCTCGCCCTGGCCATGCTGGCCGCCCTGACGGCCACCGCCTGCGTGCCGGTCCATTCCTCCAACACCTATTCCCGCGCCCAGGCCGGCCAGGAGCAGCGCGTCTCCCGGGGAACGATCCTGGCGATGCGCGACGTCAAGGTCGAAGGGACCGATTCCGGCGCAGGAAAGATCGGGGGCGCCGTCATCGGCGGCGCCGCAGGCTCGACACTGGGCCAGGGCAGCCGCGCCAATGTCGCCGGCGCTGCCGCCGGCGCCGTTCTCGGTGCCGTGATCGGCAGCGTCGCCGAGAGCCGCATGACCGAACGGACAGCCACCGAGTTCACCGTCCGCGAGGAGAACGGCATGACGATCGCCGTGGTCCAGGCGAACGACGAGAACCTGCGCACCGGCGAAGCGGTGGTCATCCTTCGCGGCAGCCAGGTCCGGATCGCCCGCGATACCCTGCCGCCCGGGGCGCCTGCGCGCAGCTCGTGAGCCGGCGACGGCGTCAGGGCATCAGCAGGCCGCCATTCACCTCGATCACCTGGCCGGTCACGAAGCCGCTCATCCGGCCCGAGGCGAGGAAGAGATAGGCGCCCACGCAGTCCTCCGGCGGCGCGTTGCGTCCGAGCGGCGTCGCCGCGGCGAGTTGATCGAGGACCGCACGCGCGGTGTGCCTGTCCTGCAGGTCGGTCTCGATGATCCCCGGCGCCACGGCGTTCACACGGATGCCGTCGCGGGCCACGTCCTTGGCGAGGCCGCGGGTGAAGGTGCTGACGAATCCCTTGGATCCGGCATAGAGCATCGAACCGCCGCCGCCGCCGTTGCGCGCCGCCAGGGAGGATGAGTTGACGATCGCGCCGCCGCCGCCCTGGCGCTTCATCGCGATCACCGCCGCCTTCGACGCCAGCACCACGCTGCGGATGTTCAGCCGGTAGATCGTTTCGAGCACGTCGTCGGGCGTGTCGACCATCGCATGACGACCGACGAGATCGCCGGCGTTGTTGACCAGGATGTCGATCCGCCCGAAATGAGCGACGACGTCCTCGACGAGCCGCGCCGGCGCCTCGGCGTCCGCCAGATCGGCCTTGAACAGCGCCGCCTGCGCGCCGGCGGCGGAGATGTCGCGGCCGACGGCTTCGGCCGCGGCGCGGGCGCTGTGGAAATGGACGCCGACGCGCGCGCCGTGATGCGCGAAACCGCGCGCGACCGCCGCCCCGATGCCGCGGCTGGCACCCGTCACCAGAACGACCTTGCCAGCGAGATCGCCAAGATCCATGACATTCCCCCGATCGAACCCTCGGCTGGCATTGTCGCAGGGGCCGGAGGACGGAAGGAAGTGACCTTGCAACCGACATGGATGCGCCGCGACATCGACGCGGCCCCCGAGGTCTGCGCCGAAATGCTGCGCGGCCTCGCCACCTGCCTGCCGGAGATCGCCGCCGCCCTGCGCGCCGGCGCGCCGCGTTTCGCGATCGTCTGCGGCCGGGGCAGTTCCGGGCACGCCGGCACCTATCTGCGCTATCTGCTCGGAATACGCGCCGGCCTGATCGCCGCCGAGGCATCGCCCTCGATCATGACCGTGCATCGCGCCGCGCCGGCCATGGCGGACGCGCTGTTCGTCCTGCTCTCGCAATCGGGCCGCAGCCCGGACCTGGTGGCGACGGCGGCCGCCGCGCGTGCAGCGGGTGCGACGACGCTGGCGATCGTCAACGACCCGCATTCGCCCGCGGCTCGCGCCTGCGCCCATGTCCTGCCGATCCTCGCCGGCCGCGAAAACGCGGTCGCCGCGACCAAGACCGTCGTCAACACCCTGGTCGCAGCCGCGGCCCTGGTGGCGGCGCTCGGCGCCGACGGCCCGCTGCGGCGCGCGGTCGAGGACCAGCCGGCACGTCTGGCGGCGGCCCGTGCGATGACCTGGGACGCCTGGAGCGATGCGCTGTCCGACGCGCCCACCGCCTATGTGCTTGCCCGCGGACCGGCCCTGGCGATCGCCCAGGAACTGACGCTCAAGCTGGGCGAATGCGTCGGCCTTCCCGCCCTCGCCTACAGCACGGCCGAGTTTCGCCATGGGCCGCGTGCCGCGCTGGCACGGGGCATGCCTGTGCTCGTGCTGCGCAGCGACGACGCCAGCGCCGGAGACACGGACGCGCTGACCGCGGAACTGCGCGACACAGGACACACCGTGTTCGTCGCCGGCGCCGACCTGCCGTGCCCGCCACCGTCCGACCCGCTGCTGGATCCGGTCGCGCTCCTGGTTCCCGCCTATGGGGCCATCGAGCGGGCGGCCCGCCGGCGCGGCCGCGACCCCGACGCGCCACCCGGCCTCAGCAAGGTGACGCGCACGCTCTGACGCCGCGGGCGAGGATCAGTAGTCCTTGCCTTCGTAGATGCCGCCGTGGCGTTTCCATTCGAGTTCGCCGTCGACGTCGACGCCCTCGGACGCCAGCTGGTCGCGCCATGTCTCGGCGTCGTCCTGCGGCTTGAAACCGACCGCCTCCCAGTTGGGTCGCGCGATGCGGATGCGGGTGTTGTTCGACATGCCGAAGACGATCGCCGCGCCGACGCCCGGCTGCTTGAGCGAACGGTCGACCAGTTCGACCGCATCGCGCGGGCTGAACCAGGTCGACAGATGACGCTGCTGCGTGGGCCGCGGCTCGAAGCTGCCGATGCGCAGGCTGACCGACTCGATCCCGTGCTTGTCGAAGTAGTATCGCAGCAGGTTCTCGCCGAAGACCTTCGCGACGCCGTAGAAGCTGTCGGGGCGGACCGGATCGGCCGGGGTCATCGCGTGCGAAACGGGATACATCCCGTAGGTATGGTTGGTCGAGGCGAAGACGATGCGCCTGACCCCGGCCGCTCGCGCCGCCTCGAACAGGTCGTAGAGCCCGCGGACATTGGCCCGGAACATCTCCTCGAAATCCAGCGGGTCCGGCGCCCCGGCGAGATGGACCATCGCATCGACGCCCTCCACCGCGCGCGCCAGGGCCGCGCGATCGCGCAGGTCGGCGACCAGCGCCTCCTCGCCCGGACGCAAGCCCTCGACCGGCCGCCGGTCGAGCAGGCGCAGCAGGGGATGGCGGCCTGCGAGGCCGGCGCGCAGCGTCGTCCCGATCTTGCCGGCCGCCCCCGTGATCAGCACGCGGTTCC
>JBIKLI010000245.1:0-6916 GCA_044359885.1 Alphaproteobacteria bacterium
GCGCGCCCATCTCGATGCGCTCGGCAGCAGCGGCGAGGTGGCGTGGCTGACCGCGGGGCCATCGCTTCATCCCGCGGGGGGCGGGCCGCCCTGGCGCGCCGCCGGGCCGGCCGGCGTGCTGGCGGCGCACCGCGCCTTCGGCGGACCTGCCGCCGCGGAACTGGCGACCGCGCTCAGCCTGGCGCTGCCGTTCGGCGCCGCGACGATCGGTGCGCGGCTCGGAAGGCGCAGCCGGCTCGCGGCCGAGCTCTGGGATCCGCTGGCGCGCGCGGTCATGAACACGCCGTCCGCGTCGGCCGACGCGGCCGCCTTCGCACGGGTCCTGCGGCGGACGATCCTGCGCGGCCCGGCCGCCATGCGCGTCGGCGTGGCGCGCCGCAGCCTCGCGCGCGGGTTCGTCGATCCGGCGCTGGAACAGCTGCGCGCGCTGGGCGCCGAACGGCATCACGGCGCGCGGCTGCGATCCATCGGCTGGGCGGGCGATCGCCCGGTGCGTCTTCATTTCGGCGATGCCACGATCGACCTCGCCGGCGACGACGCCCTGATCCTCGCGCTGCCACCCTGGGACCTCGAGGGACTTGTGCCCGCCGCGTGCATCCCCGCCTGGCAGGCGTCGCCGATCGTCAATCTGCATGTCCGCGTGGCGTCGCCGGCCGCGGCGGACGGCGAGCCTGTGCTGACGGGTTTCGCCGGCCGGACTGCCGACTGGGCGCTGCTGCGCGACGGCGTCGCGAGCATCACCACGAGCGCGGCGGATGCCCTGGTCGACGCCGATCCCGAGATGCTCGCGCGCCGGCTCTGGGCGGATGTCGCCCCTGCCCTGGGCCTGGCGGACCAGCCATTTCCCGCGCGCTGGCGCATGGTCAAGGAACGGCGCGCCACGCCGCGGCAGACGCCTGGCTACGCCGCGCGCCGGCTCGTCGCCGCGCCGCCGCCCGGCGGGATCCTGCTCGCCGGAGACTGGACCGTGCCCGCGCTGCCCTGCACGATCGAGACCGCGCTGACGAGCGGCGTGAATGCCGCGATGCGGGCGCTCGCCGCCGCGAACGGCCGCTGATGCGCAGCCGGCGACGCATTGAACCGTCGCGCGACTCTGATAAAGTCGACTGCTCAACAGGGAAATTGTCACAGGGAGACTCGCAAATGGCAGACATTCTCGCAAAGCTCGGCCTCGATAAACTCGAACGCGCACTGCTCTACGGCCTCGTGCTGTCGCTGGTCCTGGCGATCCTCACCGGATCGCTCGAGATCAGCCAGCAATGGATCGCGTTCTTCTTTCGCTGGACCCATGTCCTCGCCGGCGTGATGTGGATCGGTCTGCTCTGGTACTTCAACTTCGTCCAGATCCCCTCGATGCCCAAGATCCCGGACGAGCAGAAGCCCGCCATCTCCAAGGTGATCGCCCCCACGGCGCTGTTCTGGTTCCGCTGGGCCGCGGCCGCGACGGTGGCGACCGGTCTGCTTCTGGCGCTGGTCAACGGCTACCTGTTCGACGCGCTGCTGCTGAAGTCAGGCACGTCGCGTCTGATCGGGATCGGCATGTGGCTGGGCCTGATCATGGCGTTCAACGTCTGGTTCGTGATCTGGCCGAACCAGCAGAAGGCCCTGGGCCTGGTCGAGGCCTCCGCCGACGAGAAGAAGGCGGCGGCGCGCATCGCGATGCTGACCAGCCGCTTCAACACGATGTTCTCGATCCCGATGCTGTATTTCATGGTCGGGGCACAGAACCTCAGGACCTGAGACCGTCGCACGCGCACGGCACGGAAGCGGCGGGGCTCCGTTCGGGGTCCCGCCTTTTTCGTGCCCGGCGCTCAGACCGCGAGCAACGCGGCGCCGACCGGCCGTCGCTCGGCGACCAGGACGTTGAAGGTGCGGCAGGCCGCGCCCGTCGTCATGGGCTCGAGGCGGATGCGGCGCGCTTCGAGCGCCGCGCGCAGCGCCGCAGGGGGCGGTGCCATCGACGCGCCGCAACCCAGCAGCAGGATCTCCACGGCACCGCCGTCAAGCATGTCGCCCAGGCTGACGACGGTCGCCGCGGCCAGACCGTCGACCATCCATGGCCAGACGCCAACGGACGAGATCAGCACGGGACCCTCGATCCGCGCGCCGCGGACGCGAAAACCGCCGGCCCCGTAGGCTTCGACGAGCGGACGCGCGGCGGCGACCGCCGGCGGCGGATCCGGCTGCGGAACCACGCTCAGGGCGCGGTCGCCGCGTCGGGCTGGGCCTCGGTCGCCGTGCCGCGCCGCAGCTTGTCCTCTCCCAGAAGGAGCAGGATGGGCGCGGCGATGAAGATCGACGACGACGTCGCGAGGACGATCCCGAACAGCATCGTGATCGCGAACTCCTCCAGCGCCTCGCCGCCGACCAGCGCCAGGGGCAGCGTCGCCAGGAAGGTCGCCATCGATGTCCCGATCGTGCGCGACAGGGTCTCGTTGATCGACAGGTCGATCAGCTGGCGCAGCCCCATCGTCTTGTACTTGCGCAGGTTCTCGCGCATGCGGTCATAGACCACGACCTTGTCGTTGATCGAGTACCCCATGATCGTCAGGACGGCGGCGATGGCGGTCAGGTTGAACTGGAAGCCCGTCACCACGTAGAAGCCGACGACCTTGGTGACGTCCAGCACCAGCGTGATCACCGCCCCGACGCCGAACTGCCATTCGAACCTGAACCAGATATAGGCCAGCATCGCGACGAGCGAGAAGCCGAGGGCCATCATGCCGTTGACGAAGAGCTCGCGGCTGACGGAACCGCCCACGGCTTCGACACGGCGGATCTGGGTGCCGGTCCGGAAGATCTCCAGCCCGGCCCGCACTTCCTCGACCGCGCATTGCTGCGCCTCTTCCTCGGTCACCGCGCGTTGGCGGGCCTGGCGCTCCTGGTCGTTGGCGGGGGGCCGCTTGGCGCGGCAGCGCTCGGCCACGTCGGCTCGCTGGCGCTCGAGACGGATGAGCACGTCCTGCGGCGAGCCGAATTGCTGCAGACCGACCTGACCGAGATTGAGCGCCGAGAGCGACTGGCGCAGCGCACCGAAATCGACCGGCCCCGTGGCGCGCGCCTCGATCAAGATGCCGCCCTTGAAGTCGATGCCGTAGTTCAGGCCGGGCACGAAGAACAGCACCGCCGACAGCAGCGAGAGAAGGGCCGAGAGCACCAGCCCGGCATGGCGCCCCTTCATGAAGGCGATGTTGGTCCCGTCGGGAACGAGGCGCAGGCGGGGGAAGAGTTGCATGGCGCGTCGTGCTCCGTCAGACCGGCAGGGCGCTGCGCTTGCGCCAGCGCAGCCATGTGACCATCATCAGCCGGACCAGGATCGTCGCCGTGAACATCGAGGTGATGATCCCGAAGGTGATCGTCACCGCGAAGCCCTTCACCGGTCCCGATCCGAACGCATAGAGCAGAAGCATCTTTATGAGCGTCGTCAGGTTCGAATCGACGATGGTCGAGAAGGCGCGCTTGAAGCCGGCTTCCATCGCCGCGAACGGCGTCTTGCCGAGCTTGGTTTCCTCGCGGATGCGCTCGTTGATCAGGATGTTGGCGTCGACCGACAGGCCGAGCGTGAGCAGCACGCCCGCCATGCCCGGCAGCGTCAGCGTCGCCTCAAGCAGGTTGAGGATCGCGAGGGTGAGCGCGAGATTGATGACGAGCCCCACGCAGGCGAACGCCCCGAACAACCCGTAGGACCAGATGATGAAGCCCAGCACCAGCACGGCCCCGACGAGGATCGAGACGATCCCGGCGCGGATCGCGTCGGCGCCCAGATCGGGGCCGACGGTGCGCTCCTCGACGATCGTCAGCGGCGCCGGCAGCGCGCCCGCGCGCAGCAGCACCGCGAGCTCGTTCGCCGATCCGGCCGTGAAGCTGCCGCTGATCTGACCGCGGCCGCCGGTGATCGGCTCGCGGATCGTCGGTGCGGTCAGCACCTTGCCGTCGAGGACGATCGCGAAGGGCTGGCCCACATTGGCGCGGCTGATGTCGGCGAAACGGCGGGTCCCGATGGAATCGAAGGAGAAGTTGACCACCCATTCGCCGGTCTGCGGATTGTTCCCGGCCCGCGCGTCGGTGAGGTTGGCGCCGTCGACCTCGACGCGCTGGCGCACCGGATAAACGCGCTGACCGTCGCGCGCGTCGCTGCCGGGCAGGCAGTTGACCCCCGGCGGCCCACGCCCGGTGCTGCAATCCGCGGTCGAATCCAGGAGATGGAACGTCATCTTCGCGGTGGTGCCGAGCAGACGCTTGCTGGTCTCCAGGTCGTCGATGCCCGGCTGCTGGACCAGGATGCGCGCGTTGCCCTGGCGCGCGATCTGCAGCTCCCGGATGCCCTCCGGGTCGAGCCGGCGGCGGACGATCTCCATCGACTGTTCGATGGTCTTGGTCGCCTTGTCGCGCAGCGCCACTTCCGACAGCTCCAGCGTCACCAGCCCTTCGGGCGTGGCGCTGGCGACCAGATCTGGCGTCGTCCCCCCGAAGGCGCCGGTGGGGATCGGCTGGGCGAGCTCGCGCAGCACCCGCAGCGCCTCCGCCGCCTGCTGCGGATCGCGCAGCTGGAGCTGGACGCTCTGGCCGCGGATCGCGAGGCCCGAATAACGGATCTCCGTGCCACGCATCCTGACCAGCACGGAGTCGCGGATGTTGTTGAGCCGCTCCCGGACCACCGCCTGCATGTCCACCTCCAGCAGCAGGTAGGACCCGCCGCGCAGATCGAGGCCGAGATTGACGTGCCGCCAGGGCAGCCAGGACGGCAGACCGAGCAGGTCACGGGGCAGGAAGGCGGGCAGCGACAGCAGGATCCCGAGCGCGCAGACCGCGTTGATCGTCAGGATTTTCCAGCGGGCGAAGAACAGCATCGGCGATCACCGCCCCAACGGGGCACTCCGGAGCCTCAGGACTTGATGCGGGACACGTAGTCGTCGTGCCCGAGGGAGTCGTAGAGCTTGCGCTTGACCGGGTCCTTCAGGGTCTCGTAGGCCTCCGCGGCGGCGGCGTCGTCCGGGCGCTCCGCGATCGCGGCGTCGATCGCGGCCTGGTTGGCATCCGGCTTCAGGCCGAGCGCCTTGTAGAAGGCGCCCTCCTCCTTCTCGCGCGGCTTTGCGGGCTTGGACTCGCCGGCGCTCGATGGCTCGCCCTTCGTGCGCACCTCGAGGATCATGCCCTTGAGCGCCTTGACCCGCAGATTGGCCGCCAGTTCGAGCCCGATCTCGTTGCCGTCGACGGTCACGACCTTGCCGATCAGGCCTCCGGACATGACGACGGTGTCGCCCCTCTTGACGGCGTCGAGCATCGCGCGCTGTTCCTTTGCCTTCTTCTGCTGCGGACGGATCAGCAGGAAGTAGAAGACGACGAAGATCAGGACCAGCGGCGCCAGCTGGACCAGGAAGGAGGCGCCGCCATCGGCGGCCTGCGCATAAGCCGGGGAAATGAACATCGACGACGTGTCCTCGTTGCCAGGTCGGGGGAAGGCCTGTGCGGCAGCGCCGCCGCGGCTCCAGGCCGGAAAGCGGCGCGACTATACAAGCCGTTCCCCGGATTGCAACGCCGGCAAGGGGTTAGTGTTGACCCCCGGGGGGGCATGACCATAGGGTCCGCGGCCTGTGCCACCGACCGCCGTGATCGCCGCCGCCATGACCGACCCCAAGCTCGTCGCCCTGCTCGAACGAATTGCCGACGCCCTCGACCGCGCCGCGCCGCCCCCGGCCCGGCCCGTCGATCCCGCGGCCGCCGACGCGTTCGTCTGGCACGCGGAGGGCCGGCTGACGCCGGTCGCGAAGGTCAACCGGGTCGATATCGGCCTTCTGCGCGGCGTCGAACGCCAGCGCGACATCCTTCTGGACAACACGCGCCGCTTCGCCGCGGGCCTGCCTGCCAACAACGCCCTGCTCTGGGGCGCGCGAGGCATGGGCAAGAGTTCGCTGGTCAAGTCGGTCCACGCCGCCGTCAACGCCGAGCGGCCGCGGGCGCTGGCGCTTGTGGAGATCCATCGCGAAGACATCCCCACCCTGCCCGCCCTCCTCGGTCATCTGCGTGGCGCCGACCGCCGCTGGGTGCTGTTCTGCGACGACCTCTCCTTCGAGCACGAGGATGCCGCCTACAAATCGCTCAAGGCGGTCCTGGAGGGCGGCGTCGAAGGCCGGCCGGACAATGTCGTCTTCTACGCGACGTCGAACCGCCGGCACCTGATGAAGCGCGACATGATCGAGAACGAGCGCGCGACGGCGATCCATCCCGGCGAAGCGATCGAGGAAAAGATCTCGCTCTCCGACCGCTTCGGCCTGTGGCTGGGGTTCCATGGCTGCGACCAGGACACGTTCTTCGCGATGATCGAGGCCTATGCCGAAGCCCACCGGCTGGACCTGCCGGCCGGTCAGTTGCGTGCCGAGGCGGTCGAATGGTCCGTGACGCGCGGCGCACGCTCGGGCCGGGTCGCCTGGCAGTTCATTCAGGATTTGGCGGGGCGGCTGGGGCGTCCCCTGGCCTGACCGGCGCTCAGTTCGCTGCCAGCGCCGGCGCCGGCGGCAGCATTCCGCGCGGGTCGACCGCCCGCCCGGCCTGGCGCAGTTCGAAATGCAGTTGGGGCGTGGCGACGCTGCCGGTCTGGCCGACGCGGCCGATCTGCTGGCCGCGCTGGACCTCGGCGCCCCGTTCGACCAGCGTGTCGTCGAGATGGGCATAGGCGCTCATCCAGCCATCGGCATGACGGATCAGCAGGAGGTTGCCGAAGCCCCGGAGCTCGTTGCCGGCATAGACGACCGTGCCGGGACCGGCGGCGCGCACCGGTGTCCCGCGCGGCGCGGCGATGTTGATCCCGTCGTTCTGCAACCCGCCAGGCTTCGCGCCGAAGCCCGAGATCACCTGCCCCTGGACCGGCCAGGCGAAACGCGCGGCGCGCGCAACGGTGGGGACGGCAGCCGGTGAC
>JBIKLI010000246.1:0-6915 GCA_044359885.1 Alphaproteobacteria bacterium
CGCGACGGGCGGATCGCCGCGATCGGCTCCGGTCTCGACGCCGGTGCGCGCGAGATCGACGCCGCCGGCCGATGGGTCCTGCCGGGCGGGATCGACAGCCATTGCCATATCGCGCAGCTGTCCTCGCGCGGCATCATGACCGCGGACGACTTCGTCACCGGGTCGACCTCCGCCGCCTGCGGCGGCACGACCACGATCATCCCATTCGCCGCCCAGCATCGCGGCAACTCGCTGCGGCAGGTGGTCAAGGAATATCACGAACGCGCCGACGGCCGGTCGCTGATCGACTACGCCTTCCATCTGATCGTGTCCGATCCGACCGAGCAGGTGCTTGGCCAGGAGCTGCCGGCGCTGATCCGCGACGGCTACACCTCGTTCAAGATCTACACCACCTACGACGCGCTCAAGCTCAACGATCGCCAGGTGCTGGACGTCATGGCGCTGGCGCGGCGCGAAGGCGCGATGATGATGGTGCACGCCGAGAACCACGACATCATCGCGTGGCTGTCGGAGCGCCTGGTCGCCGCCGGCCGCAAGCAGCCCTCCTCGCACGCCATCGCCCATCATCCGATCGCGGAGCGCGAGGCGACGCATCGCGTCATCGCACTCGCCGAACTGCTCGACGTGCCGGTGCTGTTCGTCCATGTCTCGGCCAAGGAAGCGATCGACCAGATCCGCGACGCCCAGGCGCGCGGCCTCAAGATCTACGGCGAGACCTGTCCGCAATACCTGTTCCTGACCGGCGACATGATGGAGGCCGGCGGCGACGAGGGCGCGAAATGCATGTGCTCGCCCCCGCCGCGCGACAAGGCCAACCAGGAGTTCGTGTGGCAGGGCCTGCGCGGCGGCGTGTTCGAGGTGTTCTCCTCCGATCACGCGCCCTATCGCTTCGAGGGCCCGAACGGCAAGAAGGCCGGCCTCGCCGCGGGCGGCTTCAAGAAGGTCCCCAACGGCATCCCGGGCCTCGAGATCCGCCTGGCGTCGCTGTTCTCGGCCGGCGTCCTGAACGACATCATCTCGATCAACCAGTTCGTGGCCCTGACCGCGACCAACCACGCCAAGATGTACGGGCTCTATCCGCGCAAGGGCACCATCGCCATCGGTTCCGACGCCGATCTCTGCGTCTGGGACAGCGAGATCGAGCGCACCATCACCCAGTCCGAACTGCATGACGCGATGGACTACACGCCCTACGAGGGCATGAAGTTCCGCGGCTGGCCGGTGATCGTGCTGTCGCGCGGCGAGGTCGTGTCGGAGAACGGCCAGCCGGTGGGACGGGTCGGACGCGGACAGTTCCTGCGCTGCGACAAGCCCGAGCCGGCGCGGCCGCGCGGCCGCTGGCCGTTCAACGTCGAAGTCCAGAAGATCCTGGGCTGACGCGATGGCGACGCGCATGCCCGCACCGCGGATGCTGACGATCGGGGCCGCGCAGCTCGGCCCGATCGCGCGCGCCGAGACCCGTGCCTCCTGCGTGACGCGGATGCTCGACCTGCTCGAACGCGCGCGCGCCAAGGGCTGCAAGCTGGTGGTCTTTCCCGAACTCGCGCTGACCAGCTTCTTCCCGCGCTGGCTGATCGAGGACGAGCGGGAACTCGACTCGTTCTACGAGACCGAGATGCCCAACCCGGCGGTCCAGCCGCTGTTCGATGCCGCCCGCAGGGCCGGGATCGGCTTCTATCTCGGATATGCGGAACTCGCCCTCGAGGACGGCCGCAAGCGGCGCTACAACACCTCGATCCTGGTCGACGACCAGGGGCGGATCGTCGGCAAGTACCGCAAGATCCATCTGCCGGGTCACCGGGAACTGGAACCCGAGCGCATGTTCCAGCATCTGGAGAAGCGGTATTTCGAGCCCGGCGATCTCGGCTGGCCGGTCTGGCGGACCATGGGCGGGCTGATGGGCATGTGCATCTGCAACGACCGCAGATGGCCCGAGACGTTCCGCGTCATGGGCCTGCAGGGCGCCGAGGTGGTGATGCTGGGCTACAACACGCCCGCCTACAATTCCTGGGCGGCGGCGCATTCGGCGCCGGAGCCCGAGCATCTGCGCCAGTTCCACAACCATCTGGTCCTGCAGGCCGGCGCCTACCAGAACTCGACCTGGGTCGTGGCCACGGCCAAGGCCGGCATGGAGGAAGGCTGCGCGCTGATCGGCGGAACCTGCATCGTGGCGCCGACCGGCGAGATCGTGGCGCGGGCGCAGGGCGTGGGCGACGAACTGATCGTCTTCGATTGCGACCTGTCGCTGTGCACCTCCGGCAAGGAGACGACCTTCGCCTTCGCCAAGCACCGGCGGATCGAACATTACGGGCTCATCGCCTCGCAGACCGGGGTCGTCGAGCCGCCATGACCGCGCCTGCCCTCGCCGGCCACGACCTGGGGCTGATCGGCCTCGGGACGATGGGGGCGAACTTCGCCCGCAATCTCGCCGGCCGGGGGGCCCGCCTCGTCCTGCACGATACCGACGCCGCCCGTGCCGACGCACTGGCGACCGAGCTGGGCGGCGGCGCGCGCGCGGCGCCGACGCTTGCCGCCGCCGTCGCCGCCCTGCCGCGGCCGCGCGCGCTCTTCCTGCTGGTGCCGGCCGGCGCGGCCGTCGACGCGACGATCGACGAGATCGCCGACCTCCTCGAACCCGGGGATGCCGTGATCGACGGCGGCAATTCCTTCTGGCGCGACACCGAGGCGCGGGTCGCGCGGCTTGCGAAGCGCGGCATCGACTTTCTTGGCTTCGGCGTTTCGGGCGGGTCGGAGGGCGCGCGGACCGGACCCGCGATCATGGCCGGCGGCGATGCCGCCGCGGTGGCGCGCGTCGCGCCGCTCTTCCGCGCCGTCGCCGCCCGCCACGGCGAGACCCCGTGCTTCGTCGATTGCGGCGCCGGCGGCGCCGGGCATTTCGTGAAGATGGTGCATAACGGCATCGAGTACGCGGCGATGCAGGTGCTGGCCGAGACCTATGTCCTGCTGCGCGACCAGCTGGGCATGGACGCGAACGGCTTGGCGACCACGCTCCGCGGCTGGCGCCACGGGCCGGCCGGCTCATTCCTCCTCGACTGCGCCCTGCGCGCGCTCGCCGCGCGCGACGGCGACGCGCCGCTGCTCGATTCCATCGCGGACACGGCAAGCCAGAAGGGCACGGGATCCTGGGCCGCGATCGCGGCGCTCGAACTGGGCGTTCCGGCGCCCAGCCTGGCGGAGGCGGTTTTCGCGCGCACGCTCTCGGCGCTGCGCACCGAACGCCTCGCCGCGTCGGCCCGGCCTCCCAGCCTTGCCACGTCCGCCGGGCCCGCGTCCCTGGACGCCATCCACGATGCCCTGCTCGGCGCGTCGATCGCGATCCATGCCCAGGGCTTCGCGCTGGTCGCCGCCGCCGCGCAGGCGCAGGGATGGCGCTGCGATCTCGCCGCCATCGCCGCATCCTGGCGCGCCGGCTGCATCATCCGCTCGCGGCTGATGGAGGCGATCGCAGCGGCGCTGGTCGAGGACCGGACCCCGGCGAACCTGGTCCGGCTGCCGGTCTTCGCCGACGCCCTCGCCGCCGCCGAGCCAGGATGGCGACAGGTCGCCGCCGCCGCCGCCGCGCGTGCGACGCCGGTTCCCTGTCTTGCCTCCGCCCTCGCCTATCTCGACGGCTATCGCCAGTCGCGCTCCGGCGCGCATCTGATCGCGGCGCAGCGCGACATCTTCGGCAACCACGGCTTCCAGCGGCTCGACCGGCCCGGCAGCTTCCACGCCGCGTGGCCGCCGGCATGATGGTCGTCGTCGTCATGGGGGTGGCCGGCTCGGGCAAGAGCACGGTCGGGGCCCTGATCGCCCAAGGCCTGGGCGCCGATTTCGCCGAGGGCGACAGGTTCCACCCCGCGGCCAACATCGCCAAGATGTCCGCCGGCCAGCCGCTCGACGACGCTGACCGGCTGCCCTGGCTGGAGGCGATGGCGGCGGCGATCCGCGGCTGGCGGCAGGCGCAGCGGCCGACCGTGCTCGCCTGCTCGGCGCTCAAGCAGAGCTATCGCGACCTGCTGCGCGGCGGCGCCGACGAGGTCCGGTTCGTCCATCTGCGCGCGACGCGCGCCCAGGTCGAAAGCCGCATGGCGACGCGGCGCGGCCATTTCATGCCGACCTCCCTGATCGCCAGCCAATTCGCGACGCTGGAGGAACCCAGCGACGCCATCGCCCTCGACGTCGCCGGCACGCCCGAGACGATCGCCCAGGCCGCGCTGCGCCGCCTGGCCGCGGGCGACGGCTGAGCCGCGAAGCACGGGACGGCGCCCGGATCAGGACCGGCACCGGGAAACGATCCGGGCGCCGCCCCGGGTATCGCGGCGATCGCTCGACGTCGCCAGTGCGCGCGGGCCGCTCGACGCGGCAAGACCGCGGCGCGGCGGCTCAGGCCCGGCCGCCGTCGACCTGCAGGATCTGGCCGGAGACCCAGCCGGCGAAGCCGGAGCACAGGAACATCACGGCGCTGGAAATGTCCTCGGGCGTGCCCAGCCGGCGGAGATGGATCGCCTCGACCAGGCGCTTCTGGCCTTCGGGGCCATAGCTTTCCCATTGGCGCTTCGTCGCTTGGTTCGACAGCACGAAGCCGGGCGCGACGCTGTTGACGGTGATTCCGAAGGGGCCGAGTTCGAGCGCCAGCTGCTTCGTCAGTCCGACGACCGCGTGCTTGGCCATGGTGTAGGCCTGGATGCCGGTCAGGCTCGGGCGCAGGCCGGCGCCCGACGAGATATTGACGATGCGCCCCGCGCGGCGCGCCTTCATGCCGGGGGCGACCGCCTGGCAGAAATTGAAGCTGCCGACGGCGTTGGCGTTGACGATCGCCATCCACGCCTCGTGTGTGACCTCCTCGATCGGCCGGTTCGACTGGCCGGCGACGCCACCGGCGTTGTTGACCAGGACGTCGACCGGGCCGGCCTCCGCCACGAAGCGCCGAACCGCCGGCCCGTCGGCGACGTCGACGACGCGCGCCTGCATCCGGCCGCCGGCGGTCTCGGCGAGACTGGCGGCGTCGAGCCCGCAGATCCAGGTCGTGGCCCCCAGATCGGCGAAGCTGCGCGCGATCGCCCGGCCGATGCCATGATCGGCGCCGGTGACGATCGCCGTCTGGCCGTCGAAACCGATCCGCATCAGCCGATCCCCTCGGCCAGCGCGTCGAGCGTCGACCAGTCCTGCGGCCGCCGCCCGTCCTCGACCTCGTGGATCAGCGCCACCAGGCGACGGATCGCGGGCGAGGCGATGCCCAGTCCATCCCCGATATCGGCGATGACGGCGATCTGGGCGTCGACCTCGGTGCGCCGCTTGCGCACGGCGAGATCGCGCCAGACGCCCGAATGCGACTTGGCCGAGCCCCGGTTGAACGCGACCATGGACTCTATGGCCGTCCGCGTCGCCGCCGGCGGCGCATCGGGCATGAAGGCGGCGGGATCGAAGCCGTTGAACGCCTCGCAGCGCACGCCCTTGGCCTGCGCCACCGCCATCACCTCCTGGCCCAGCCGGCGCCAGAGATCGAAGTGACGCGCACTCGCCAGCGCGTCGGCGATCGAGGCGTTCGTCAGCGCCGTCGCGAAGAGCAACGCGCCATAGCCGAGCTTGCCGTACAGATAGCCCCAGATATTCGTCGTCAGCACGGCGTCGGGTTCGAAGATCCGCAGCAGGCCGAACATCTCCTCGGTGCGCGGCCGGACGACACCGTCGAGTTCGCCGACGACGACTGCGCCGCGATTGCCGCGCAGGATCCGGCCCGGCGCCAGCCAGTCCGCGCCGTAATTGACGAAACATCCCATCGTGCGCGCGGCACCGACATGCTCGGCGATCACCAGTTCGTTGAGGCCGTTCTGCGCCGAAAGCACGAACCCGTCGGGGGCCAGATGCGGCGACAGGGCCCGCATCGCGCCCGGCGTGTGATGCGCCTTCGTCGCCAGGACGACGCGCCGGAAGCGTCCCTCGAGCTCGTCCGGCAGGAAGGCACGAAGCCGGCCGGTGGCGTATTGCGCGACCGGCCCCTCGATCGCCAGTCCGCCCGCGCGCATCGCCTCGACATGATCGGCGGCGCTGTCCACGAAGACGACGTCGTGCCCCGCGCGCACCCAATCGGCTCCCAGCGTACCGCCGATCGCCCCCGCCCCCCAGACCAGGATCGGGTCGCTCATGACGGCCAGGGCCCGGCGATCAACGCCCGGGTCTCCTCGACGGCGATTCTCCACATTTCCATCACCTGCTCGTCCGGGCGCTCGTAATAGCCGCCGAAATTGCCGTCGCCGACCAGCTGGCGGGCCTGTGCCGGATTCATCGTCCGCAGGGCCTCCAGATCGACGAGGTCCTTGCGCGCATCCGGCATGGCCACGCCCGGCAGCCGCGTCCAGGGCAGGTTCTCCATCCAGGACCCGTGGCTCGCCGTCGGGTCGATCTCGCGCACCTTGGCCAGGGTCCGCGGGGCATTCCACCAATTGTGCCACTTCACCGACATCTCGGGATTCTCGGAGACCCATTCCTGCGCGAAGGCGCCGATCGGGTTGTTGCCGCCGTGGCCGTTGACCATGACCACGCGGCGGAACCCGGCGCGTCTCACCGAATCCAGGATGTCGCGCGCCAGGGCGAGCGCGGTCTCCTGGCGCAGACAGACCGTCCCCGGAAAGGCCTTGAAATACGGTGTGATCCCATAGCTGAGCACCGGGAACACCGGCACCTGCAAGGGCTCCGCCGCGTCGACTGCGACACGCTCGGACAGGATCATGTCGACGCCGAGGCTCAGATAAGCGTGCTGCTCGACGCTGCCGACGGGAATCACGCAGCGGTCGTCCCGCTTCACGTGCGCCTCGACCTGCATCCAGTTCATGTCGACGATTCGCATCCGCTGCTCCGCGCGTACCGGCCGCCCCCCCGCCCCCCGCGCCGGGGGCCGGGGTTGGTCTTAAT
>JBIKLI010000247.1:0-6823 GCA_044359885.1 Alphaproteobacteria bacterium
GTGACCGCCATCGGTTCCGATACGCTCAAGACCCGCCGCACGCTGTCCGTCGCCGGCAAGACCTACGACTATTTCTCGCTCGCCGCCGCCGAGCAGGCCGGCCTCGCCGGGATCGGGCGGCTGCCCTATTCGCTGAAGATCCTGCTGGAGAATCTCCTGCGGCACGAGGATGGACGTTCGGTGACGGTCGACGACCTGAAGGCGGTCGCCGCCTGGGCCGAGGCGCGGCGCTCGGATCGCGAGATCGGCTACCGCCCGGCACGGGTGCTGATGCAGGACTTCACCGGGGTCCCGGCGGTCGTCGACCTGGCGGCGATGCGCGACGCGATGTCAGATCTCGGCGGCGACGTGCGCAAGATCAATCCGCTCTCGCCCGTCGATCTGGTGATCGACCATTCGGTCGTGATCGACCATGCCGGGGCCGCCGACTCGCTGGCCCGCAACGTGCGCCTGGAATACGAGCGCAACGGCGAGCGGTACAATTTCCTGCGCTGGGGGCAGAGCGCGTTCTCGAATTTCCGGGTCGTTCCGCCCGGGACGGGCATCTGCCACCAGGTCAATCTCGAATATCTCGCCCAGACGGTCTGGGTGTCCGAGAACGGCGGCACGTCCTTCGCCTATCCCGACACGCTGGTGGGCACGGACTCGCACACCACCATGGTCAACGGCCTCGCCGTCCTGGGCTGGGGCGTGGGCGGCATCGAGGCCGAGGCGGCGATGCTGGGCCAGCCGGTGTCGATGGTCATCCCGGAGGTCGTCGGCTTCAAGCTGACCGGGCAGATGAAGGAGGGGCTGACCGCCACCGACCTGGTCCTGACGGTCACCCAGATGCTGCGCAAGAAGGGCGTGGTGAACAAGTTCGTCGAGTTCTTCGGCCCCGGCCTCGACGCCCTGTCGCTCGCCGACCGCGCGACGATCGCCAACATGGCGCCGGAATACGGCGCGACCTGCGGCTTCTTCCCGATCGACCGCGAGACGATCAACTACCTGACGCTGACCGGGCGCGATCCCGCGCGAATCCAGCTGGTCGAGGCCTATGCCAGGGCGCAGGGCATGTGGCGCGAGGCCGGTTCGCCCGATCCGGTGTTCACCGACGTGCTCGAACTCGACATGGGCTCGGTCGAGCCCTCGCTGGCGGGACCCAAGCGTCCGCAGGATCGCGTGGCGCTGGGCAGCGTGAAGGCCAATTTCGAGAAGGCCCTGCCCGAACTGCTCGGGCCGAAGGCCGCCAAGGAGCCGGTCAAGGTCGCCAAGGGCGGCTACGAACTCGGCCATGGCGACGTCGTGATCGCCGCGATCACGTCCTGCACCAACACCTCCAACCCCGCGGTGCTGGTCGCGGCCGGTCTGCTGGCGAAGAAGGCGAACGAGCGCGGGCTGACGCGCAAGCCCTGGGTCAAGACCTCGCTGGCGCCGGGCTCTCAGGTGGTCACCGACTATCTCGTCAAGGCCGGGCTTCAGACGCATCTCGACGCGCTCGGCTTCACTCTCGCCGGCTATGGCTGCACGACCTGCATCGGCAATTCCGGGCCGTTGCCTGACGAGGTCGCCGAGGCTGTCGATGGCGGCGACCTGACGGTCGCGGCGGTGATCTCCGGCAACCGCAACTTCGAGGGCCGCGTCCATCCCCAGGTGAAGGCGAACTATCTCGCTTCGCCGCCGCTGGTCGTCGCCTATGCGCTGGCGGGCACCGTGCTGCGCGATCTCGCCAGCGAGCCGCTCGGCACCGGCAGGGACGGCAAGCCCGTCCATCTGCGCGACATCTGGCCGAGCAACCAGGAGATCGCGGACACGATGCGCGCCACGATCACGCCCTCGATGTATCGCTCGCGCTACGCCGACGTCTTCAAGGGCGACGCCGACTGGCAGAAGATGGGCGGGTCCGGCGGCATGACCTATGGCTGGAACGACGGCTCCACCTACGTGAAGCTGCCGCCGTATTTCGAGGGCATGCCGAAGGAACCGGGCATCCTCGCCGACATCGTGGGGGCACGCCCGCTCGCCCTGCTCGGCGATTCGATCACCACGGACCACATCTCGCCGGCCGGCTCGATCAAGCGCAACGGCCCGGCGGGCGCCTATCTGCTGGAGCGTCAGGTCCGCGAACAGGACTTCAACCAGTTCGGCACGCGCCGCGGCAACCACGAGATCATGATGCGCGGCACCTTCGCCAACATCCGGCTCAAGAACGAGATGGCGCCCGGAACCTCGGGCGGCGTGACGCGGCACATGCCGTCGGGCGAGCAGATGCCGATCTTCGACGCGGCGATGCGCTATCAGGACGAGGGCGTGCCGCTGGTCGTCGTCGGCGGCAAGGAATACGGCACCGGCTCCAGCCGCGACTGGGCGGCCAAGGGCACACGGCTGCTCGGCATCCGGGCGGTGCTGGTCGAGAGCTTCGAGCGCATCCACCGCTCGAACCTCGTCGGCATGGGCGTCCTGCCGCTGCAGTTCAAGGACGGGATGACCCGTCACACGCTGGGCCTCGACGGCAGCGAAGTCTTCGACATCACCGGGATCGCCGCGGGCATCCGGCCGGGCATGGACGTGCCGGTCGCGGTCCGTCGCGCCGGCGGCAAGGTCGACAGCATCGTGGTGCAGTGCCGGATCGACACCCTCGACGAGGTCGAGTACTACCGCCACGGTGGGATCCTGCAATACGTGCTGCGGGGCCTTCTGAAGGCGTCCTGACGCCGGCGCGCGCGGCGGCGCCCCGTGCCGTGGCGGCGGTACGGGGCGCCGCGTCGCGTCAGGCGCGCCGGCGGATGCGCCAACCCGCCGCGAGCCCGGCCAGCATCGCGCCGAATGTCGCCAGCGACGCGGGTTCCGGAGCCCTCACGACGACGTCCGCGTCGCCGAAGGTCACGTTGTCGATCGCGAAGCCCGCCGGTTCGGAGCCGGTGATGTAGAACGACACGCCGGCGATGTTGGAGCCGCTGCTGTCGAACAGGCCGTAGAACTCGACGCCGATCGCGCTGTTCACGATCGATCCGAGCGAAAGACCGGCGGCGTCGAAGGCCTCGATCGTCGTCGCCCCGACCGCGTCGAAATAGCCTCCCGACAGGCCGACGGCCGCGACGGGGGTCGAGAAGGTGAAGGAGATCGGTCCGTTGAAGAGCGGCGTGCCCGACAGCACGGGGCTGGTCGGATTCGCGCCATCGTTGGTGATGAAGGTCCTGCCGTTCTGCACGAGGCTGAGCGGGGTCGTGGGCGCGCCCGTGAGGGTGCGCACGGCGCCGCCGATCACGGTGTGCCCGAGGAAGTACTCGCCGAAGCTGATCGTGTTGCCCGCGATCGAATAGATCGGATCGGTGTCGCCGACGCTGCGGCCGGGCTCGCTGAAGGTGATGACGCTCGCGGCCGGCGTGAAGGAGCCGGGACCGAGATTGACGAGCGAGGCCTGCGCCGCGGCGGCGAAGGCCAGGGCGCCTGCCGCGCCGAGGACTGTGGCTGGAATACGCATGTCCGATCTCCCTTTGGAGGTTGCGGGCAGACCGAGGCAAGCCGCATGCCACCGCCGCGGTGATGCGGACGGGGCTGCAAAATCGGCGGTTTCGTTTGCCCGGCACGGGGCCGGGCCGGTGCGCCGTCGCGCCCGGCTTTCGTCGCTGCGCCGCAATCCGGCGCCGGAATTCTTGCCCCGCGGACGCGCTTGCCGCCGGCGCGGGCACCTCGTTTAATGCCGCATGGCCAAGCGCCCGCCGACCTCCGCCGACGTGGCGCGCCTCGCGCGCGTCTCGCAATCGGCGGTCAGCCGCAGCTTCTCGCCCGGCGCCAGCGTTTCGGAGGAGATGCGCCGGCGCGTGCTGGCCGCCGCCGAACGCCTGGGCTACCGGCCCAATGCGATCGCGCGCGCGATGATCAGCGGCCGCTCGCGGCTGATCGCGCTGCTCGCCGCCTATCTCGACAACCATTTCTATCCGCCGATGCTGGAGCGGCTGGCGCGGGCCTTGCAGTCGCGCGGTTACCAGATGCTGCTGTTCATGACCGAACCGGGCGACCAGGACCTGGTGGTGCAGAAGATGCTGCAGTATCAGGTCGACGGCATCGTGATGGCGTCGGCGACGCTGTCGCCGGGCCTGGCCGACGAATGCGCGAAGACCGGGACGCCGGTGGTCCTGCTCAACCGCTACGTCCCCTCGCTGCCGGCCAGCAGCGTCACCTCGGACAACATCGAGGGCGGCCGGCTGCTCGCGCATTTCCTGGTCGATGGCGGGCACCGGCGCATCGCCTTCATCGCCGGCCAGGAGGATTCCTCGACCAGCCGCGACCGCGAGGCCGGCTTCTTCAAGGGACTCGGCGAGCGCGGCGTGACGGGCGCCGGCCGCGAAGTCGGGGGCTACAGCCTCGCCGGCGCCACGGACTCGACGCGGCGCCTGCTCTCGGCGCGCGTCCGGCCGGATGCCATCTTCGTCGCCAACGACCACATGGCCTTCGCCGCGATGGACGTGGCGCGGCGCGAATTCGGCCTGCGGATCCCCGAGGATCTCTCGATCGTCGGCTTCGACGACGTGCCCGAAGCGGCGTGGAGCGCGTATGCGCTCACCACCGTGGCGCAGTCGGCGGACGCCATGGTCGAGGCGACGGTGTCGATCCTGGTCGAGCAGATGGCGCGGCGCAGCGTGGTGCGCCGTGCCGCGGTGCTGCCCGTCCGTCTGGTCGTTCGCGAATCGGCCCGCAAGCCCAAGGGCTATCGCGGCTGAGCCGGGGTCAGCCGCCGCCGATCAGATCGAGCCATTCGCGCTCGCCGAGCGTGGCGACGCCCAGCTCGCGCGCCTTGGCCGCCTTGGAGCCGGCGTCGGCCCCGACGACGACGTAGTCCGTCTTGCGCGAGACCGAGCCGGCGACGTTCGCGCCCAGCGCCTCGGCCCGCGCCTTCGCCTCCTGACGGGTCATGGTCTCCAGCGTGCCGGTGAAGACGACGGTCCTGCCGGCGACCGGCGAACCGGCGAGGCGCGGCCGGCTGGCCGCCTCGACCTCGACCTCGCGCAGCAGATCGTCGACCGTGGCGCGGTTGTGCGGCTCGGCGAAGAAGGCGCGGATGTCGGCCACCATCGCCGGGCCGATCTGGTCGATCGTGCCGAGCTCGTGCGCCGCCTCGCCGTCCGGCGCGTCGGCGGCGGCGATCATCGCCGCGCGCCAGGCGGCGACGTCGCCGTAGTGCCGCGCCAGCAGCTTCGCTGTCGCCTCGCCGACCTGGCGGATGCCGAGCGCCAGGATGAACCGGTCGAACGGCACCCGGCGCCGCGCCGCGATCGCCGCCAGCAGCCGTTCCACCGACTTGTCGCCCCAGCCCTCGCGCGCGGCGAGCCGCCCGGCATGGGCGGAGAGCCGGAAGATGTCGGCGGGCGCGCGGATCAGCTCGTCGGCGAAGAATGCCTCGATATGCCGGTCGCCGAGGCCCTCGATGTCGAAGGCGTCGCGGCCGACGAAATGCCGCAGCCGTTCGGTCGCCTGCGCCGCGCAGGTGAGGCCGCCGGTGCAGCGCCGCACCGCCTCGCCTTCGGGCCGCACCGCATGCGCGCCGCAGACGGGACAGGTGTCGGGGAAGGCGAAGCGCTGCGACACGCGCGGACGTTCCTCGGGCACATGGCCCAGGATCTGCGGGATGACGTCGCCGGCCCGCTGCACCACCACCATGTCGCCGACCCGCAGGTCCTTGCGCGCGATCTCGTCCTCGTTGTGGAGGGTCGCGCGCGACACGACCACGCCGCCGACCGTGATCGGCTCCAGTTCCGCCACCGGCGTGAGCGCGCCGGTGCGGCCCACCTGGATGGAGATGCCGAGCAGCCGCGTGCGCGCCTGTTCGGCCGGGAATTTGTGCGCCAGCGCCCAGCGCGGGCTGCGCGAGACGAAGCCCAGCCGATCCTGCCAGTCGATGCGGTCGACCTTGTAGACGACGCCGTCGATGTCGTAGCCCAGCCTCGGCCGTTCGGCCTGGATGCGCTCGTAATAGGCCATCAGCTCGCCGGCTCCCTCGCAGCGCCGCGTCGCCGGGTTCGTCGGCACGCCCCAGCCGCGCAGCAGGTCGAGGAACTCGCCATGGGTCGCCCAGCTTCGCGCCGACACCACGCCCCATGCATAACCGAAGAATCGCAACGGGCGCCGGGCGGTGATCGCCGGGTCGAGCTGGCGCACGGAGCCGGCCGCGGCGTTTCGCGGGTTGGCGAAGACCGGTTCGCTCTCGGCGCGGCGCGCCTCGTTCAGCCGCGCGAAGTCGCCGCGGTCCATGTAGACCTCGCCGCGGATCTCCAGCAGCTCGGGCCAGCCCTTGCCCGCGAGGCGGCGGGGAATCTCGGCGATGGTGCGCAGGTTGGCGCTGACGTCTTCGCCCTCCTCGCCGTCGCCGCGGGTGGCGCCGCGCACGAATCGTCCCTCCTCGAAGCGCAGCGACATCGACAGCCCGTCGATCTTGGGCTCGGCCGAGAAGCCGATCGCCGTGCCGGACGCGAGTCCCAGGAACCGGCGGATGCGCTCGATGAAGTCCTCGACATCGGCGGCGCTGAAGGCGTTGTCGAGCGACAGCATCGGCACGTCGTGGCGCAGCTTCGCGAAGCCCGCGGCAGGCGCGGCGCCGACGCGGCGCGTGGGCGAATCGGCTCGCACCAGCTGCGGGAACCGGCGCTCGAGCGCCTCGTTGCGGCGCTTGAGCGCGTCGTAGTCGGCGTCCGGGATCTCCGGCGCGTCCTGCTGATGGTAGAGCAGGTCGTGACGCGCGATCTCGCGCGCCAGCCGCGCGAGCTCGGCCTCGGCCTGGAGGATGTCGAGCTCGTCGACCGGCCGGGCGGCCGGATCGCGCGCGTTGCGACGGGGCATCGCCGGC
>JBIKLI010000248.1:0-6802 GCA_044359885.1 Alphaproteobacteria bacterium
CGATGCCGGGGCCGGTGCCGGCGCGGCGACCACCGCGCCCGCGCCGTCCTTCGCCGGCGCCAGCGGGGTATAGGCGCAGCTGTCGGGCTTGAGGTCGACCAGCGGCGTGCCGTCGATGCAGTCGAGGCCGCGCACGACCAGGACATTGCCCTCGCGGCGCACGAGCGCGACGAGCTGCGTCGCGATCGGGTTGGGGCGCACCGGCGAGCGCAGCGCGAAGGCGCCGCGCGTGGCGCCGTCGTTCTTCGGGCTCTGGCGCAGGATGTCGCGGCGCGATTCGTGCAGCCAGTAGAGGACCTCGATGCGCCCGAAGGCCTCGATGCCCTCCAGCGCCGCGTCCCAGGGCGCCGCGACCTCGATCCGGCATTCGGGCCCGTCCGGCTGCCCCTGGCGCGGGCAGGCGAGACGGTCGGGCCAGGGCGTGCGGATGCGGCCGATGAAGAAGATCCCGGCCTGGGTCTCGGCCGGCAGGGCGATCGCGGTCTCGCCGGGGCGGAGGTCGGAGCGGCTGGTCATGGCGGGATGCTGCGCCGGCGGAACCGTCGTCGCAAGCCCCCGGCGCGGGTCAGGTGCGGGACCCGGGGCGCGCCGGATCCTGCCCAGGCGCCGCCCGCTTGCGGGGGCCTGGCGCCGCGCCGGCCGGGTCGCCGGACGGGGCCTCGCCGCCCGTCGCGGACCGATTTTCCGGATGCCAGGTGTTCCCTTCCGGCATCGGACGCACGACATGACGGGGCATCGTTTCCATCCGATCCCGGGAGCCTGCCCATGATCCTGTCGACCACCTCCACGCTCGAAGGCCGCCGCATCCAGCGCTATGCCGGGATCGTCACCGGCGAGGCGATCATCGGCGCCAACATCTTCAGCGACTTCTTCGCGCGCGTGCGCGACGTCGTCGGCGGCCGCGCGGCGTCCTACGAGAACAAGCTGGCCGAGGCGCGGGCGATCGCGATGCGCGAGATGGAGGAAGAGGCCGCGCGGCTGGGCGCCAACGCCGTGGTCGGCATCGACCTCGACTATCAGGTCCTGGGCGACAAGAACGGCATGCTGATGGTCACGGTCTGCGGCACGGCGGTGGTGCTCGGGCCGTGACAACCGCTCCGGTCCGGTGCAGGGTCCGGGGCAGTCCGAATCGCCGTCCATGCAGATCGACATCCCCACCGTCATCGTCATCGAGACGATCGCAAGCGCCATGTCCGCGCTCGTCCTCGCCGCCAGCCTGCGCGGCGCGCCCAGCCCCGGCGGGCGCGAGGCGACGGCGGCGATGGCCTGTCTGGTTCCGGCCTTCCTCGTCTATCTGCTGCGCGACCGTCTGCCGGGCGCGACGTCGATCGTCGTCGCCAATCTTCTGTTCTGGACGACCGCACTGCTCGTCCATCGCGCGGTGACGCGTTTCACCGCGCGACGGGCGCCGCCGGGCTGGCCGCTTGCGCTGCTGGCGACGGCGGCCCCGGTCCTGGCGGTCCTCGCCACCAGCGGCGACTGGTACGGGCTGCGCGTGCTGCTGTCCTCCGCCGTGTTGCTGGCGCTGATCGGCGCCAGCGCCGGCGAACTCGCGCAGGGCGGCGGGCTCGCGAAGGAGCCCTGGCGCCGCTTCGCCTTCGCGCTGCTGGCGCTCACCGCGCTCGGCCTCGCGGTCCGGATCGCCCTGGTTCTGCCGGACTGGCGCATCGGCGCGGAACCCCTGGCGCCGACGCCCGAGACGATGCTCGCCTTCGTGCCGGCGCTGCTCCTCGCGCAGGGCTTCGGCCCCGCCTTCCTGCTGATGCAGCGCGAACGCAGCGCCGCGCTGGCGGCGCGTCTGGCGACGATCGACGACCTGACCGGTTGCCTGAACCGCCGCGCCCTCGAGACGCGCGCGGCGATCGAACTCGCCCATGCCGCCCGGACGCGGCGCCCGGTCGCGCTGGCCATCGTCGACCTCGACCATTTCAAGGACGTCAACGACACCCATGGCCACGCGGCCGGCGACGCGCTTCTGGCCTGCGCGGGCGAGGTCCTGCGCAGCGGCGTCCGTCCCGGGGACATCGTCGCGCGCTATGGCGGCGAAGAGTTCTGTGTCCTGCTGCGCGAGGCCGACGCGGCCAAGGCCAGGGCGGCGGCCGAGCGGCTGCGCAACGCGCTGCGCGACGCGTCGGTCGCGACCAATGGCGCGCGGCTCTCGCCGGTCGCCAGCATCGGTGTCGCGGCGTTCGATCCGGGCTGCGGCGATGGCTGGCCGGTCCTGTTCCAGCGCGCCGATGCGGCCCTCTATCGCGCCAAGCGCGGCGGCCGCGACCGCGTCCGCCTGCACGACGACGCGGACGACGACGCGGACGACGGCGCGGCGTGACGCGGGGCGGCGCCCCCGTTCAGGCGCGGCCGTGCAGGCCGGGCGCCTCCTGGCCCGTGCTCGCGACATATTCGGTGTAGCCGCCGCCATATTCGCGCACGCCCTGGGGCGAGACCTCGAGGACGCGGTTCGACAGCGCGGCGAGGAAGCGGCGGTCGTGCGAGACGAACAGCATCGCGCCCTCGTAGGCGGCCAGCGCCGCGACCAGCATCTCCTTGGTCGCCATGTCGAGATGGTTGGTCGGCTCGTCCAGGACCAGGAAGTTGGGCGGGTCGTAGAGCATCGTCGCCATGACCAGGCGCGCCTTCTCGCCGCCCGACAGCACGCGGCAGCGCTTCTCGATCTCGTCGCCGGAGAAGCCGAAGCAGCCCGCCAGCGTGCGCAGCGAGCCCTGCCCGGCGCGCGGGAACGCGTCCTCCAGCGTCTCCATGACCGTGCGATCCCCGGTCAGCAGTTCCATCGCGTGCTGGGCGAAATAGCCCATCCTGACGCTGCCGCCGATCGCGACGCTGCCTTCGTCCGGCCTCGTCGTCCCCGCGACCAGCTTCAGCAGCGTCGACTTGCCCGCGCCGTTGACGCCCAGCACGCACCAGCGCTCGCGACGGCGCACGCGGAAGTCCAGGCCGTCATAGATCGTCCGGCTGCCGTAGCGCTTGGCGACGCCGCGCAGGATCGCGACGTCGTCGCCCGAGCGCGGCGCGGGCGCGAACTCGAACGAGACGGTCTGGCGGCGCTTGGGCGGCTCGACGCGTTCGATCTTCTCCAGCTTCTTGACGCGGCTCTGCACCTGCGCGGCATGCGAGGCGCGCGCCTTGAAGCGCTCGATGAAGGCGACCTCCTTCGCCAGCATCGCCTGCTGGCGCTCGAACTGCGCCTGCATCTGGCGTTCGTCGAGCGCGCGCTGGCGGGCGTAGAACTCGTAGTCGCCGGAATAGGTCTTGAGCTCGCCGCCGTCGATCTCGATCACCTTCGACACCACGCGGTTCATGAATTCGCGGTCGTGCGAGGTCATCAGCAGCGCGCCCTCGTGCGCGGCGAGGAAGCCCTCGAGCCAGATCAGGCTCTCGATGTCGAGATGGTTGCTGGGCTCGTCGAGCAGCATCACGTCCGGGCGCATCAGCAGGATCCGCGCCAGACCGACGCGCATCTTCCAGCCGCCCGACAGGACGCCGGCATCGCCATCCACCATCTCCGGCGCGAAGCCGAGCCCGGCGAGGATCTCGCGCGCCCGCGCCTCGAGCGCGTAGCCGTCCAGCTCCTCGAAACGGGCCTGGACCTCGCCATAGCGCTCGACCACCGCGTCGAGCGCGTCGGCGCGCGCCGGGTCCTCCAGCGCGGCCTCCAGCGCGCGCAGCTCGGCCGCCACGGCGCTGACCGCGCCCGCGCCCGCCATCACCTCGGCCACCGCGCTGCGCCCCGCCATCTCGCCGACGTCCTGGCCGAACAGCCCGATCGTCGTGCCGCGATCGACGATCACCTGTCCCTCGTCGGGCTGCTCGTCGCCGACGATCATGCGGAACAGCGTCGACTTGCCGGCCCCGTTGGGGCCGACCAGGCCGATCTTCTCGCCGCGGTTGAGCGCCGCGGACGCCTCGAGGAAGAGGATCTGCGGACCGTTGCGCTTGCTGATGCTGTCGAGGCGGATCATGGAACCCTGGGCTGCGTGTGACGGCCCCGCCGCATACATGAAGTCGCGCCCGAGTCCCAGCGGCCGCTGAGGGCGGGCGGCGGCAGAGGGGTCGGGCGGCGTGGCCGGTCTGGTTGGGGGGCAGCCCCCTTGGCCCCGCCCCTCGGGCTCGGGGAGGTTGCAATTGCGCAGGGGGCGGGTGTTCAGTCCTGGCGGTGCGGATGGGGAGGACGGGGATGGAAACGCGGAATGCGCGGCTGCGCGCGGCGATCGCGGGGGGGCTGGCCCGCATCATGGCGGCGCACAGCCCGCTGGCGGCGACGCTGGCCGAGGAGGCGGGGTTCGACGGCGTCTGGGCCTCGGGCTTCGAGCTGTCGGCGCTGCTGGGCCTGCCCGATGTCAGCCTGGTGACGATGACCCAGCATCTGGAGATGCTGCGCGCGATGGCGCAGCGCATGGCGCTGCCCATCGTCGCCGACATCGACACCGGCTTCGGCAACGCGGTCAACGTCGTGCACGCCGTGCGGCTCTACGAGGAGGCCGGCGCCTCGGCGGTGGTGATCGAGGACAAGAGCTTCCCCAAGGTCACCTCGCTGGTCGCCGGCGGGCGGCAGGAGCTGGTCCGCAGCGCGGAGTTCGAGGGCAAGATCGCCGCCGCCGTCGCGACGCGGCGCGACGCCGGGTTCATGGTGGTCGCGCGCACCGAGGCGCTGATCGCCGGGCTGGGCCAGGACGAGGCGCTGCGGCGCGCGCGGGCCTACGCCGCGGCCGGCGCCGATCTGGTGCTGGTGCATTCAAAGTCGCGCACGCCCGACGAGGTGGAGAGCTTCGCGCGCGCCTGGGACGGGCCCTGCGGGCTGGTGCTGGTGCCGACGGCCTATCCGCAGCTGGACGAGGCGCGCATCCGGGCGCTGGGCAGCGTGCGCATGGTGATCTACGGCAACCACGCGATCCGCGCCGCGGTGACCGCGATGAAATCGGTCTTCGCGCGCATCGCGGCCGAAGGCGGCATCGCCGGCGTCGACCGCGACATCGTCACGGTCGAGGAGATCTTCCGGCTGCAACGCATGGACGCGGTCAAGGAGACCGAGCGGCGCTTCCTGCGCTGAGCGGCGGCGGGATGTCGGCGACGCCGGTCCAGGCGAGGCTGCGGGTCCAGAGATCGGCGGCGAGCGCAGGATCGCGCGCCGTCGCGGTCGGTTCTTCGACGCGCGACTCCGCGAAATAGAGCCCGCTCTCGCCGGCGGAGGCCCGCAGCGCGCAGTGCAGCGTCGTCGTCGCGCCGTCCTCGGCCGGCCCCAGGCGCAGCTTGTTGAGCGCGCGCAGCCATCCCGGCATGGCGCGCCAGATCTCGGTGTCCAGCACGCCGGGATGCAGCGAATAGGCGAGCACGCCGTGCGGCCGGGCGCGGCGCGCGAATTCCGCCGCGAACAGGATGTTCGCCAGCTTCGAGCGGGCGTATTCGGGAATGCCGGTCAGGCTCGCGGTCGGCCGGCGCACGTCGTCGAGGGTCCAGCGCCCCAGGCGGCGATGCGCGCGGCTGGCGACCACCACCAGCCGCGCGCCGGGCGCGGCGGCCAGCGCCGGCCACAGCGCCAGGCAGAGCGCGAAATGGCCGACATGGTTGACGCCGAAGGCGAGCTCGAAACCCGAGGCGCAGAGGCCGCGCGTGCCGGCGACGCCGGCATTCGCGATCAGCAGCTCCAGCTGCGGGGCGGCCGACAGCGCCGCGGCGGCGCAGCCGGCGACCGATCCGAGATCGCCCAGGTCGAGTTCCAGGAACCGCGCCGGCGACGCGCCCGGCAGGCGCGCGATCTCGTCGAGCGTGGCCTGCGTGCGGGCGGCGGACCGACCGGCGAGCAGCAGCCGCCAGCCCGCGGCAGCCAGCCGCAGCGCGACGATCCGGCCGATGCCGGTATTGGCGCCGGTGACCAGCGCCGTCCCCGGCGGGCGCGCGAGATCTGGGGTCGGATCGGTCATGGCGGCTCCGGCAAGGGTCGCGGACGGCGAAGTCCTACACCGTCCGCGCGACGCGCGCGATCATCCCTCGCCGCGCCAGCCGGGCAGGCGCCAGTCGAAGACCAGACCCAGCGCGCGCAGCGACGTGGCGGTCGCCGCACCCGCGATCAGCGCCATCTCGGCGCCGAACCCGGCCGCGCCGGCGCCCACCACGACCCAGCCGCCGGCGAAGGCGCAGAGCGCATAGGGACGATGGTCGCGCAGCGTCGCCGGGATCTCGTTGCAGACGATGTCGCGCAGCACGCCGCCGAAGCACGCGGTGATGACGCCCATGGCCACGGCGTTGAGCGGCGCCATGCCGGCGGCAAGCGCGAGCTGGGTGCCGTTGGCCGCGAACAGCCCCAGGCCGAGCGCGTCGGGCCACTGGATGGCGCGCTCGGTCGGCCGCAGATGGCGCGCGCGCATCGCCACGCCCGCGGCCGCGCACAGCCCGAGCAGCGCCCAGACCTGCCAGTCCTGCGCCACCCAGAAGAACGGGCGCCGGTCGAGCAGCAGATCGCGCAGCGTGCCGCCGCCGAAGGCCGCGAGCCACGCGACGACGGCGACGCCGACCGGATCGAGGCGCTTGCGCGCCGCCGCCACGATGCCGGAGAGGGCGAAGGCGGCCATCGCGGCGATCTCGATCGCCGTCTGAACCGCGGTCAGGGCCGGGGTCATGGCCGGCGCCGCGCGCCGCGGCGTCGTCGTCCGGCACGGCGCGTGCCGGCAATCCGCTCGCTCATCGACCCGTCCTCTCGCGGCGACGGCGCCGCGCCGCTGGCTATTTCCGCGCGCCGGACGCAGGCTGGCGCGCCGACGCGCCGGGAGGATGCCATGACGTTCGACCA
>JBIKLI010000249.1:0-6738 GCA_044359885.1 Alphaproteobacteria bacterium
GCCAACTACTCGGAGCAGTTCCTGCTGTCGGACGAGGAACGCGACGCGCTGCTTCGCCTCAGCGTGGAGCATGTCGCGGGCCGCGTGCCGGTGATCGCCACCTGCAGCCATTTCAGCACGCGTCTCGCGGCGGCGCGCGCCCGGCGGGCGGCGGAGGTCGGGGCGCGGATGCTGATGCTGATGCCGCCCTATCACGGCACCGGTCTGCGCGCCGACGAGAAGGGCATGCTGGAGCATTTCGCGGCCGTCGCCGAGGCGTCGCGCCTGCCCATCGTGGTCCAGGACGCGCCGCTCAGCGGCGTCGCGATGTCCGTATCGTTCCTGCTGCGGCTGGCCCGCGAGGTGCCGCTGGCGCGCTGGTTCAAGATCGAGGTCCCGCAGGCCGCGGCGAAACTGCGGGCGCTCGTCGAGGCGGGCGGGCCCGACCTGATCGTCGGGCCATGGGACGGCGAGGAATCGATCACGCTGATGGCCGATCTCGATGCCGGCGCCAACGGCACGATGCCGAGCGCGATGATCCCCGACCTCATCGGGCCCGTCTTCGCTGCCTATCGGGCCGGACGTCGCGACGAGGCCGCCGCCGGCTATGCGCGGATCCTGCCGCTCATCAACTACGAGAACCGCCAATGCGGCCTGCGGGCGACCAAGGCCGTGATGGCCGAAGGCGGCGTGATCCGTTCCGAGGCGGTGCGCCATCCGCTGGAACGTCTGCATCCGGCGACCCGTGCCGGGCTGATCGAACTTGCGCGTGCCGCCGATCCGGTCGCGCTGCGCTGGGGGAAGTGACCGGGCCCCCGCGCGGTCACTTGTAGAGTTGCATCATCTTTTCGCGTTCGGCGGGCGGCAGGAAGCGGAGCATCGTCCGCCCCGTCTCGTTGCCGACGATCCGGCCGTTCTCGAAATACATCCAGTCGACGATGGCGTCGTCCCGGATGTCCATGATCTGTCCCTGGCGCAGCGATCTCACGATCCGCGGCGAGGTGTCGATCATGCCCAGGACCCGGCCGCCGCGCAGCGTGATGCGGCTCAGCCAGATATGTTCCGTTCCGTGCTGGTCGCCGGCGATCACCTTGACCGCGTAGCCGGTCTCGGCAGGGTCGTTCGCGCGCACCCGCTCCCAGAAGAAGCCGAGCCGCAGCCGCGCCCTGGCGATCGCCTTGGTCATCTCGTCGCTCTGCGCGCCCGGAAAGACCGACTGGGCCGCGGCCGCGCCGGCGCGCGCCGAAAGCCAGAGCCCGAGCGCGATCGCCGCGATCGTGGTGCCGGCAGCGCGGCGGCCGGGCCGTCGCGCTTGCGTGCGGGGCATGTCTTCGGACAGGCTCATGAGCCGGAAGATGGGACGGGGGAGGCAACGCTTCAATGACTTCCGCGCGGATCGAGGCGCTGCGTTGCCTGCTGCTGCGCCTGCCGCTGCAGCGGCCGATCGACGGGCCCTTCGGCCGGCTGACGGCACGGCCGAACCTGATCGCCGTGGTCGAGACGTCCGCTGGCGTGCGTGGCCTTGGCGAAATCTGGGCGAATTTTCCGCCCTGGGGTCCTTTCGAGCGCGCCGCGATCGTCGAGGAGGCGATCCGCCCCCTGCTCGTCGGCGAGACGCTGGACGATCCCGCCCGGTTCCATTCGCTGATGATGTCGCGGCTGAGGCTGCTGAGCAATCAATGGGGTGCGCCGGGGCCCGTCCACCAGGCCGTCGCCGGGGTGGATATCGCGCTGTGGGACGCCTTCGCGCGGGCGCAGGGCCGACCGCTCGCCGGCCTGCTGCGCGCGGATGGCCGGTCGCCCGGGCGGGTGCCGGTCTATGCCAGCGGCATCCGCGCCGACGCGGCGGCCACCATCGCGATGGCCCGTGGCCGCGGCCATACGCGCTTCAAGCTGCAGACGGCGTTCTCGGCCGAGATCAATCGCCGCCTGCTGCGCGAAGGGCGCGCGGCTGCGGGGGATGCGCCGCTGATGACCGACGCCAACCAGACGTTCACGCGCGAGAGCTTCGCGGCCCTGCGGGACGATCTGACGGCGGCGCGGGTTCTCTGGGTCGAGGAACCGTTCCCGGTGGACGACGTCGCCGCGTATCGCGACTGGCCGCGCGACAGCGGGATCGCGCTTGCCTTCGGCGAGAACGCCCGCGGCCTCGCCGGGCTCGAAGAGGTCATTGCGCTCGGCGCCGACATCGTCCAGCCCGACATCACAAAGACGGCCGGCATCACGCAGGGGCTGGCGATCGGGCGGCGGGCGATCGCGGCCGGTCGCAAGCTCTGCCTGCACATGTATGGCGGCGGACTGGGCGTGCTGGCCAGCGCGCATCTGACCGCGGCGCTGGACGGGGCGCATTGGCTGGAGACCGATGCCAACGACAACCCGCTCTATGCCGAGGTGTTCACGCCGCCGATCCAGATCGCCGGCGGCGATCTGATCATGCCGGCCGGGCCCGGGCTGGGGGCCGAACTTCTCGACGACGCGGTGACGCGATACGCCGTCGATCCGCGCAAGGGGGACACGTGACCGAGACCGTCCTTCGCGACTGGATGTGCCGGCACGGCGAATCGCTCCATGCCCGCGGGCTGGCGCATGGCAGTTCCGGAAACATCAGCGTCCGGCTCGAGGACGGGATCCTGATCACGCCGACGAATTCATGCCTCGGCCGTCTCGATCCCGCCCGCATCTCCAGGCTGGCCCCGGACGGACGCCTGATCTCGGGCGATCCGCCGTCGAAGGAGGCCTTCCTTCATCTGGCGATGTACGAGGAACGCCCGGGGGCCCGGGCGATCGTCCATCTGCATTCGACGCATTGCGTGGCGCTGTCCTGCCTGTGTCACGCGGACACCGCCGACGTGCTGCCGCCGATCACCGCCTATTTCGTGATGCGGATCGGCAAGCTGCCGCTGGTCGAGTATTTCCCTCCCGGCGACCGCGGCCTTGCCGAGGCGGTGCGGGACAAGGCCCGCACCCATCATGCGGTGCTGCTCGCCAATCACGGCCCGGTCGTCGCCGGCAAGTCGCTCGACGACGCGGTCTACAACGCCGAGGAGCTCGAGGAGACGGCCAAGCTGTTCCTGCTGCTGGCCGGTCGCTCGACGCGTTTCCTCGACGGCGCGCAGATCGTCGATCTGCAGCGCCGCTTCCCCAGCTGATCGGGACACGCCAGCATGATGCCCGATACGATGCTCGATCGCGAAATCGCCGCCGCGCTGGCGCGTGATCTCGCCACCTACGGACCGCGCGAGGCCCTCACCGCGGGCAACGCCACGGCGCTGCGCGCCGATTTCTTCCGGCGCCGGCTGACCCGCGGACTGATCGGCGGTCCGGCCATGCGCATGAGCCGGGACTTCGAGGCCCGGCTGTCCGGGCGCACGCTGCGCGTGCGTCTCCACGTGCCCGAGGGCGCCGCGCCGGTCGGTCCGGCCTTGCTCTATTTCCATGGCGGCGGCTGGGTCTGGGGCAGCATCGACAGCCACGACCGGATCATGCGGGAGCTGGCGCACCGCTCGGGCCAGCGCGTGATCGGCGTCGACTACCGCAAGGCGCCCGAGAATCCGTTCCCGGCACCGTTCGAGGATTGCAGCGATGCCGTCGACTGGGTCTGCGCGCAGGCCGCGCAGCTTGGCGTCGATCCGTCGCGCCTGGCGACGGGAGGAGATTCCGCCGGTGCGAGTCTTGCGCTTGCCGTCGGCCATCATGAGGCGGCGCGCGGACGCCCGCCCGTCACGCTGCTGCTGTTCTACGGCACCTACGACGCGGACCTCGAAACCGATTCCTATCGCGCCACGCTCGGCGACGGGCGGTTCGGGCTGTCGCGTCAGGACATGGCGATCTTCCTCGACCTCCACCTGGGACAGGGTCGTGCGGATTGCGACCCGCGCGCGCTGCCGATGCGCGGATCCCATGCAGGACTGCGGCGCGCCTTCCTGCTGGGCTGCGGGCTGGACCCGCTGCGCGACGACACGCGGCGTCTGGCCGGTGCGCTCGCCGGAGCGGGCGTGGCGTTCGAGTTCCTGGAGATCCCGTCCGCCAATCACGGTTTCCTGGCGCTGGTCGAGGACGCGGCGCTCGCGCGCGGCGCGCTGGCGCGTGCGGCGAGCCATCTGGCCCGCGCGTCGCGCGGCGATCTCTGAGGCGGTCGTTCAGCCGCCCTCGACCAGATGGCAGGCGGTGCCGCGGCCGTCGCCGAGATCGCGGAATGCCGGCGTCTGCGCGCGGCACCGGTCCGTGGCCTGCGGACAGCGCGGATGGAAATGGCAGCCCGGAGGCGGCGCCAGGGGCGAGGGGATCTCGCCCGCGACCGGCTTGAACGAATCCGCGTCCTCCGGGCGGCGGCGCAGTCGCGGCACGCTCTCCAGCAGGGCCCGCGTATAGGGATGGCGCGGCGCCGCGAAGATCCCGGCGGTCGGGCCGATCTCAACGACGCGCCCCAGATACATGATCGCGACGCGGTCGCTGACATGGCGTACGACGCCGAGGTCATGGCTGATGAACAGGCAGGTCAGCCCCAGGTCGCGGCGCAGATCCACGAACAGGTTCAGGACCTGGGCCTGGATCGACACGTCGAGGGATGCGACCGGTTCGTCGCAGACGAGAAGCTCCGGCTGCATCGCCAGCGCCCGGGCGATCGCGACCCGCTGGCGCTGGCCGCCGGAGAATTGATGCGGGAAACGTCGCGCGAAGGCGGGATCGAGGCCGACGCGTTCCAGCCAGCGCGCCGCATAGGCCCCGGCGCCTGCGCCGTCGGTGAGGCCATGGGCGAGAGGGCCTTCGGCCACGATCCGGCCGACCGTCATGCGCGGGTTCAGCGAGGCGAAGGGGTCCTGGAAGACCATCTGCACCTTCGTCGTGACCTTGCGCGGCCGGCCCGTCTGCGACATGACCGGTGCGCCGGCGAGCCGGACGCGGCCGTCGTCGGGCGCATGGATCCCCGCGGCGATCCGGCCAAGGGTCGATTTTCCGCAGCCCGACTCCCCGACCAGCGCCAGAGTCTCGCGCGGGGCGATCGACAGGCTGACGCGGTCGACAGCTTGGACAAGCTGGGGACCGCCGCCGGCGCCGAGGATCGCGGCGATGCGCTCGCCCATGTTGGGGCGCCGCACGAAACGCTTCGACACGCCGTCGAGGTCCAGCATCGGCGGCGCGGTCATGGCGCAGCGCCGAGCGGGGCGTGGCAGCGCACGGCCGCGCCGGCGACGCCCTCGGCCCGCAGTGCCGGCATCTCCAGGCAGCGCGCATCGGCGCGCGGGCAGCGCTCTCGGAAGCTGCAGCCCGGCGGCAGGCGCAGCAGCGACGGCGTCGTGCCGGGGATCTGCGCCAGGCGCGATCCCGGCGGTGCGTCGCCCGGGACCGAGTCGAGCAGGCCGCGCGTGTACGGATGGCGTGGCTGCGCGAGGACCTGTCGCGCCGGACCGGCCTCGACGATCTTGCCGGCGTACATGACCGCGATGTCGTCGGCGAGGTTGGAGACGACGGCCAGGTCGTGGCTGATCCAGATCAGTGCGACACCGGTCTCGCGCGCCAGACGCCGCATCTCGTGCAGGATCTGGCCCTGGATCGAGACGTCGAGCGCCGTGGTTGGCTCGTCGGCGACGATCAGGTCGGGACGGTGCAGCATCGCGGTGGCGATGGCCACGCGCTGGCGCATGCCGCCCGAAAGCTGGTGCGGATAGGCGCGCAGCCTTTCCGAGGCGCCGGGGATCCCGACCTTGGCCAGCAGATCGGCGGCGCGCGCCAGTCCGTCGGCGCGCCCGATGCGCTTGTGCGCGCGCAGCGCCAGCAGCATCTGGTCGCCGATGGTCAGGACCGGGTTCAGGGTCATCATCGGGTCCTGGAAGACCATGGCGATCCGCTGGCCGCGCAGCTGGCGCAGCGCTTCGGCCGGCATGCCGACCAGTTCGCGGCCGTCGAACCGGATCGATCCGCCGACGATGCGACCGGGCGGGTCGACAAGACCGAGGATGGAGAAGCCGGTGACGCTCTTGCCGGACCCGGACTCGCCGACGAGCCCCAGGATCCGGCCGCGATCCACCGCCAGGTCGACGCCGTCGACGGCCTTCGCGACGCCGGCGCGGGTGAAGAAATGGGTCGCGAGACCGGAGACCTGGAGCAGCGGCCCGGTCATCGCTTCAGCCGCGGGTTCAGCTGGTCGCGCACCTGGTCGCCGACGACGTTGACGGAGACGATCAGGACGATGAGCGCGATGCCCGGATAGATCGAGATCCAGTAGCGGCCGGAGAGCAGATACTGGAAGCCGTTCGCGATCAGCATGCCGAGCGACGGCTCTGTCGAGGGCAGACCGAGCCCGAGAAACGACAGCGTCGCCTCCAGCGCGATCGAATTGGCGACCTGGACCGTCGCGACGACGATCAGCGGCGGCAGGCAGTTTGGCAGGATATGGCGGAAGATCACCTGCAGCGCGGGCAGCGGCACCGACAGCGCCGCTTCGACATAGTCCTTGCCGCGCTCGGCGATGGCGGCGCCATGGGCCGTGCGCGCGTAATAGGCGTATTGCGCCGCGACCAGCGCGGCGATCAGTTGGGGCTTGCCCTTGCCGAGCAGCGCCGACAGCACGAGCGCCAGCAGGATGGCCGGGAAGGAGAGCTGCAGGTCGACGATGCGCATCGTCAGGGCCTCGAACCGGCCGCCCAGGAAGGCGGCGAGGACGCCCATCGTCGCGCCGATCGCAAGCGCGATGCCGCCGGCCAGGATGCCGATCTGCAGCGAGATGCGCAGGCCGTAGATCATCGCCGACAGCAGGTC
>JBIKLI010000250.1:0-6725 GCA_044359885.1 Alphaproteobacteria bacterium
GCCTGGCCGGACGGGACGCCCGTGGCCACGACGAGCATCTCGGACGACGGGGTGGCGTCCCCATCCGCGATCCGGCCATGCGCCAGTGGTGCCGGGGCAGCGGCACCGGCCGGTGCGGTGGCCGGTGCGGCCGCCGGCGCACTCGCCACGAAGGTGCTGGATGCCGCCGCGCCGTCGGCCGGGATCGGGTGCGATCGCGGCATCGACGGCGTCAGGGCGGCGGCGGGACGCGCGGGTGCCGGGTCGGCGGCGGTCCGGGGCAGGGGGGCGCTGGCTTTCGGCGCCAAGCCTTCGGCAAACGGCGACGCGGCCGGATCGTGCGACGGCGATGACCCGGACGGCACCGCGCCCGAGCCCGAAGACACGCCGGCGCCTTCGCGAGGCACCGCGGCAGCGGAAGCCTCGGCCGCTGGTCGAGCGACGGCGGCAGGCAGGTCGACGGCCTGACCCTTCGCCGGGGGGGGCGCCGGTGCAGCCATGCTTGCGGCCAGGATGGCAGGGCTCGGGACCAGTCCGTCCAGGCCGGCGGCCGGCGCCGGGCTGGCGGCGGGGGCCGGATCCAGGGTCGCCGCGCGCGCCATGGGCGCGTCGTCCACCAGACGCAAGGCGGACATGGCATCGGTCCCGCCAGCCGATGGCAACTCGTCCAGAGCCCCGTCAGGCAGAACGCCCGGCGTGTCGGGTCCGGCCGCGAGTTTGGCGGATGCGCCGCCCAGGCCTGCGGTCCGGGCGGACGCCGCGCCGGTCGCCGACGGCGTCGCGGCGATCGGCGGACGCGTCGGGTCAAGACCGGCGACCGGTCCGTCCGCTTGCAGGCCCGCGATCGGACCCGACTGGAGCGCTGGATCGCTTCCTGCCAGTCCCGGCTTTCGCACGGGGTTCGGATTGGACGCGTGCGTGACGGCACGGGGTTCGCCGCCGACAAGAGATGCCGAGGTCTCGGCCGCGGCGGGCACCAAGCGGACAAGGGCGCTGGCCGCAGAGAGCATGGCGCGCCCGGCGAGCGGCGCCGTGCTCGCATCATCCGCTTCCGCCAATGCGGCATCCCGCATCACCGTCTCGATGCCCATGGCCAAGTGTGGCGGCGGCGCGGCCGTCTTCGTGGGCATCTCTGGGAGAGCCGCGGTGGCGGATCTCAAGCCGGCAGCAGGCGACACCGGGGGCAACCTGGTGCCGACATCGGCTGGGAGGAGGCTCGGATGAGCCCACCCCAGCGCTGCGGCATCCGGCACGGTCGGGGCGACGGCTGGGGACGAGGCGACCGTTGCTGTGGCTTGCCTGTTCGCCGGCGCCGCCTCGGGTATTGGCGTCGATGTCGGGCTGGCGGCGACCGATGCCGGCGGCGGAGCGGTGCCGAATGCCGGCGCAACTGCGATTGCGTCTGGGGTCGCTGCCGATGCGGCTTCTGGCGTCGCCGCGGCGGTGGCCAGGGAAGAGGGGGCCGTGGCTGGTCGCGTCACGGTCGCGGTCGCGGTCTGGGCGGCAGCGGCGAACTTCGCGGCCGTCTCCGGCGAGGGCTGCAGCGGCAGGGGATCGGTGCCTTGGGTGACCGCGCCTGGCGCAGCGATGGCTGCCGCCGTCTCGGCGGTCCGGATGGTGGCGCCGTGGGCCGTCGGTAAAGCAGTCTGCGCGAAGCCTTGCGAGGCGATGGGCAGGAGGCCCGCCGGGATTGGCCGCGCGCCAGTGGCGGGAACGGGGGGCGGCAAGATGCCGCCACCTGTGATCTCGGGACCGGCCGCTGCCGGCGCCGCCACCGCGCCGTTGCCACGGGGCGCCGTCACCGCTGCCAGGAACGCAGCGAAACCCGGATCCGTCGGCGACGACGACCCGGGTGCGGCCCCGGCGGGAATGCCCACGGCGAGGAGCGGCGTCACCGCGGTAGCGAGGCTGAGGCTGGGGTCGCGAGATATCACGCGCTCCGTTCAGCAATCTTCGGGCCAATCACGACGGCGATGCAAAATATTGAAAATGCTTATATTTTTGCGTCAACCGGCGCAGCGGGGGCCGCACCGGGCCGTCGTTCCGGCCCGGTGCGGCAATTCCTGCAGGGTCGGTCGGTCGGTCTTGCCCGGTCCGGCCGCATGACGGAACCCGTCGCGGACCGGCACAAATTGCCCGTCGCGGCAAAACTTGCCCGATCTCCCGGCAAAACCTGCCGTGATCGCGGGGCGAGAGGCGCGACGCATTTTTCTAACCCTATGACTTTCAACGCATAATTTTTTTTAACCAGGGCGGCACGGGTGTTGCATAGGGCCGCATGCCGGCGAGAAGTCTGCCCTCAGAAGGAGGGTGGGGCCGGCCCGGACCAGAAACGTCCGGCCATCCAAGAAGAGGAGTGATCCAGAATGAGTTCCGTGAACACCAATATTGGGGCTTTGCTGGCGCAGAAATTCCTGCGCTCGACGGCCTCGGACCTGGTGACCACCCAGAACCGCGTCTCGAGCGGTCTGCGCGTGTCCACCGTCACAGACGACGCCTCCAGCTTTGCCGTCGCTTCCGGGATCCGGGGCGACATCAAGGCCTATACTGCGGTGGCCGCTGCCCTCCAGGGCTCGACCGTCGCGGCGACGGTGGCGATCTCCGCCGGCGAGACGATCAGCAACCGTATCGGCGACATCAAGGCGAAACTCGTCCAGCTCTCGGACGAGTCGCTGAGCACGGCCAGTCGGGATACCTATCAGGCCGACCTCGACTCCATGGTCGCGGAGGTCAACGACTACCTGTCCCAGGCCGAGTACAATGGCCGGAATCTGCTGGGCGTCGATTCCGGCAACAACATGGTGGTCGTCGGCAATATCGACGGGTCGTCGATCGAGGTGCGCGACAACGAAGTCGCCGATCTCGATTTCGGCGGCGACATCACCGACAACGCCACGGCGCAGACCGCGTTGACCGACCTGACGGCCTTCAAGGGTACGCTCGACGAAGCTCTCGCCAATCTCGGCTCCGATGTCCAGCGTATCAGGTCGCAGACCGAGTTCATCAAGCAGACCGAGGAGACCGTGAAGATCGGCCTCGGCGCCCTGGTCGACGCCGACCTTGCGAAGGAATCGGCGAACCTGACCTCGTTGCAGGTGCGCCAGCAGCTCGGCATCCAGGCGATCGGGATCGCGAACACCTCGCCCCAGTCGCTGCTCGGATTGTTCCGCTGAGGCCGGCACTCTAGGTACGGCGGCGGCCGGCGCCCCGCCGGCCGCCGTCAGACCCACGCCACAGCCACGAACGCGCCGCTCCCGGGAGCCCCCGGGAGCGGCGTTTTCGTTTGGGCTTCTGTCTTCGTCGAGGGGTCGCGTCGGGCAGCATGGAGGCGGGCAGGAATTGCCGCGCTGGGCAAATCCTGCCGGTGCGGGGCGGAAAAACCTGCCGGTCGGGACGATCCCGGAGATGGGTGACATTCGCTAAGCAGTTGAAATTGTTTATAATCGTATTTGTGTACAATTCGGCATAATTATTGCGAGGGGCCGCAAGCCGGCAGAAGGTCTGCCCTCAGAACGAGGTCAGCGGCCGGCCCGGGCGCGAAGCGTCCGGCCATCCAAGAAAAGGAGCGACCCAGAATGAGTTCCGTCAACACCAATGTCGGGGCGTTGCTGGCGCAGAAATTCCTGCGCTCGACCGCCGCCGATCTCGTCACCACCCAGAACCGCGTCTCCAGCGGTCTGCGCGTGTCCACGGTCACCGACGACGCGTCCAGCTTTGCCGTCGCCTCGGGGATCAAGGGCGACATCAAGGGCTACACGGCGGTCGCCGCCGCCCTCCAGGGCTCGACCGTCGCCGCCACCGTCGCCATCTCGGCCGGCGAGACGATCAGCAACCGCGTCGGCGACATCAAGGCGAAGCTCGTCCAGCTCTCCGACGAGTCGCTGAGCACCGCCAGCCGGGAGACCTACCAGACCGATCTCGACTCCATGGTCTCGGAGGTCAACGACTACCTGGCCCAGGCCGAGTACAATGGCCGCAACCTGCTCGGCACCAGCGGCAGCGGCAGCAACCTCGTCGTCGTCGGCAACATCGACGGCTCGTCCATCACCGTCCGCAACAACGACGTCGCCGATCTCGATTTCGGCGGCGACATCACCGACAACGCGGCCGCGGCGACGGCACTGGACGACCTCGCGACGTTCAAGGCCAATCTCGACACCGCCCTTGCCAATCTCGGCTCGGACGTGCTGCGCGTGAAGTCGCAGACCGAGTTCATCAAGCAGACCGAGGAAACCGTGAAGATCGGCCTCGGCGCCCTGGTCGACGCCGACCTGGCCAAGGAGTCCGCGACGCTGACCTCCCTGCAGGTCCGCCAGCAGCTCGGCGTCCAGTCCATCGGCATCGCCAACGGCGCGCCGCAGACGCTGCTCGGCCTCTTCCGCTGATCAAGGCCTGACGGTCTCGCGCCGCGGCCGGGTCCAAACCGGCCGCCGCGCCGGCCGACTCCACCCAGAACACCACGCCGCCGTCCCGGCCAGAAGGCCGGGGCGGCGTGTCGTTTTCGGGCTCGTTTCGCGCCGCGCGATCGGACGGCAGTTCCTGCCGCGCCCGGATCGGCAAATCCCGGCCTGGCCGGGCAGAACTTGCCGGGCGCCGCCGCGCGATCCGGGAAGAAAGTCCCCAAGACATTGATTTATATGAAACTCCCGTGCCGGCCGGCGATTGGCATCGCTTTTGCCGGGGATGGCGCGTCACGTGGTCTTCGTCCCCGCGGTTGGGGGCGGCACGCGGCCCGGACCAGAAACGTCCGGCTTTCCTAGAACGGGAGAACCAACCATGACTTCGGTCAACACCAATATCGGTGCGATCCTCGCTCAGAAGTTCCTGCGGGTGAATGCCGCAGAACTGGCCACGACCCAGAACCGCGTCTCCAGCGGTCTCAGGGTCGCCACGGTCACCGATGACGCCTCGTCCTTCGCGGTTGCGGCGGGCATCCGGGGCGACATCAAGGCCTACACCGCTGTCGCGGCGGCCCTCCAGGGGGGCGTCACGGCTGGAACGGTGGCGGTCTCGGCGGGCGAACAGGTCAGCAACCGTATTGGCGACATCAAGGCGAAGCTCGTCCAGCTTTCGGACGAATCGCTGAGTTCCGCAAGTCGCGACACCTACAACGCCGATCTGGCGTCGATGGTGGAAGAGGTGAACAACTATCTGGCACAGGCGGAGTACACGGGCCGGAACCTGCTCGGGAGTGGCGGCGACGATCTTCTGATCGTCAGCAACATCGACGGCGCCGCGGTGACGCTGCGCAACAACGATGTCGCCGACCTCGCGATCGGTTCCATCGCGGGGAACGCCGAAGCGCAGACCGCGCTCGACGACCTCGCGACGTTCAAGGGAGAACTGGACACGGCACTGGCGAATCTCGGCGCCGATCTCACCCGGATCAAGTCGCAGACCGAGTTCATCAAGCAGACCGAGGAAACCGTGCGTATCGGTCTCGGCGCGCTCGTGGACGCGGATCTCGCCCGGGAGTCGGCTCAGTTGTCCGCCAACCAGGTCCGGCAGCAGCTCGGTGTACAGGCGATCGGCATCGCCAACCAGCAGCCGCAGACGCTGTTGGGTCTGTTCCGCTGAGGCCAGCCATCGAAGCGGCCGGGATTTTCCCGGCCGCCTCCGATGGAACTACCCGGGCGGTCGCCGCAAGGCGACCGCTCGTTTTCTTTTGGCGGCCTGCGCCAGCCGCCGGACCGGGCATCCTGGACCGGCAAATTTGTCCTGAAGCGGCGCCCCGCCTGGACGCGATTGCCGGGGCGATCTCCGCGAAGAACTCCCAACTCTCAGAAAAACATAAACTTTAGCTCCTGGCACGAAGCTTGCTGCATCAGCCCCGAGATCGAAAAGACTGCGAGGGCCGGTAATTCCGGCCGGGTCGTTTCGGGACACCAGAAGGGAGCCCGTCTGCCATGAACAACTCCGTGATCACCAATGCCGGCGCGATCATCAGCCAGAAATTCCTGAGGGCCAATTCGAACGACATGGTCGGCGTCCAGAACCGGGTATCGAGCGGTCTGCGCGTCGCGACGGTCACGGACGACGCCTCGACCTTCGCCGTCGCCGGCGGTCTGAGGGCGGACGTCAAGAGCTACACCGCGATCGCGGCCTCTCTGCAGGCGGCAAAGGTGCTGGGCACCGTCGCGGTCCAGGCCGGCGAAACCATTTCCAAGCGGCTGGAGGACGTGAAGGCGAAGGTGATCCAGCTCGCCGACGAGTCCCTCGGTTCGGCCAGCCGCGCGACCTACAACGCCGACCTGTCGTCGATGGTCGAAGAGGTGAACGGCTATCTCGAGCAGGCGAACTACTTCGGTCGCAATCTGCTGGGGACCGGCGCGGCGTCCGTGAACGTGCTGGTGGTCGCGAATATCGACGCCTCCGCCTTCACGATGCGCGCCCAGGGTGTCGCCGATCTTGCGGTCTCGACGATCACCGACGCCACCTCGGCGCAGACCGCGCTGTCGGCGCTGAGCGACTTCAAATCCGAGCTCGATACCGGACTTGCCAATATCGGCGCCGATCTCAAGCGTCTCGACGCTCAGGTCGAGTTCATCAAGCAGACCGAGGAAACCGTGCGCATCGGCCTCGGCGCCCTGGTCGATGCCGACATGGCACGGGAGACGGCGGCGCTCCAGGCGCTCCAGGTCCGCCAGCAGCTTGGCGTTCAGGCGATGAGCATCGCCAACCAGGCCCCCCAGACCCTGATCTCGCTGCTGCGCGGCTGATCGCCTCCCAACCGGTCCCCCGCTCCG
>JBIKLI010000251.1:0-6674 GCA_044359885.1 Alphaproteobacteria bacterium
TGGCCGAGCCGTTGATCATCGGCGCGGCGACGACGCCGGCGGCGGTGGCGGAAATCGCGCGCGCGAAGCGGCGGCGGCTAAGGGATGTCATGGACGGTTCCTCTTCGTGGTTGTGGACATGAGATATTCTATGCGCCGCACGGCCCGGCGCAGCAAGGCGAAACCGGGCGCGCCGGGCCAGGGGCCCGAGGCCCTTGCGCTAAGCCCTGATCCGCGGACGGTCTTCCCGGCGACGCCCCGTTCGGCGGTCCCCTCGGCAGGCGGCCGGGACCAGGGGCGAAGAGATTGTGCGCGGCGCGGGCGAAGCTTAGCTTGCCGCCCGCTGGCGGTCGGCCGTCGGCGGGCGACGGGAGACATGGCATGAGCATCATCGATCTGGTCGAGATCCACGAATTCGGCTTCACGGCCACCAACCTGCATCTCAAGGGCGCGGGCGCGCATGCCAGCATCGCCTACAGCAAGGGCGCCTCGATCCGCCTGACGAAATACGCGGTGGTGATCGGCTGCAAGGACGGCGCCAGGGGCGAGTATGTCGCGCTCTGGGGCGGGACGCGGCCGGCGCTGGCGCAGACCATCACCCTGGCGCCGCTGCTGCTGGGCCGCGACGCCGACCACCGCGAGCTGATCTACGACGATTTCAAGCGCGAGCTGCGCCAGTACGACCATTACGGTCATGGTCCGATCGACATCGCGCTGTGGGACCTGGCCGGAAAGAAGTTCGGCGCCTCGATCAGCCAGCTGCTGGGCGGCTATCGCGGACGTCTGAAGGCCTATGCCTCCACCTATCATGGCGACCGCAGCGGCGGGCTCGACAGCAAGGAGAAGTTCGCCGCCTTCGCGGAGCAGTGCTTCGACCTTGGCTACCGCGCCTTCAAGATCCATGGCTGGAACGAGGGCGACGCGAAGGAAGAGGCCGAGAACGTACGCTATGTCGGCCGTCAGGTCGGTGACCGCATGACGCTGATGCTGGATCCGGCGTGCGAGCTCAGGACCTTCGCCGACGCGCTGCATGTCGGACGCGCCTGCGACGAGTACGGCTATTTCTGGTACGAGGATCCCTATCGCGACTCCGGCGTCTCGGCCTTCGGGCATCGCAAGCTGCGCGAGATGCTGAAGACCCCGATCCTGCAGACCGAGCATGTGCGCGGCGTCGAGCCGAAGGCCGACTTCATCATCGCCGGCGGCACGGATTTCGTGCGCGCCGATCCGGAATACGACATGGGGATCACGGGGTGCATGAAGATCGCCCACCTGGCCGAGGCGCTGGGCCTGGACTGCGAGATCCATGCCAGCGGGCCCGCCCACCGGCACTGCATGAACGCCATGCGCAACACCAATTTCTACGAGGTGGCGCTTGTGGGACCCGACTGTCCCAACGCGATGCCGCCGGTCTATGCCTGCGGCTATTCGGACGCGCTGGAGGCGGTTGGCAGCGACGGGCGCTTCCCGGTCCCCACGGGACCGGGGCTGGGCGTGACCTACGACTGGGACTACATCCAGCGCAACCGGACGGCCCTGCACAGCTTCCGGCTGTGAGGCCGGCGACGGGCGACGACACAAGGACGACACCACGATGCGAATCGACGACGCCGGCCTCGATCTGCTGTTCCGCAAGGCCCGGACCCAGAACGGCTGGCTGCCGAAGCCGGTACCCGAGGAACTGCTGCGCGAGATCTATGACCTGATGAAGATGGGGCCGACCTCGGCCAACTGCGCGCCGCTGCGCATCGTCTTCGTGACCAGCGAGACCGGGCGGCGACGCCTCGCTTCCGCCCTGAGCGCCGGCAATCTCGAAAAGACGATGCAGGCGCCGGTGACGGCGATCCTGGGCCATGACCTGGCCTTTTACGAGCATCTGCCGCGACTGTTTCCGCACAACCCGGCGGCGCGCGGCTGGTTCGAGGGCAAGCCGACCGCCGAAGCGACGGCGTTCCGGAACTCGACGCTGCAGGCCGCCTATTTCATGCTCGCCGCGCGCGCGCTCGGGCTCGATTGCGGCCCGATGTCCGGATTCGATGCCGCCAGGATGGATGGCGAGTTCTTCCCGGACGGGCGCACGCGCACGAACTTCATCTGCGCTCTGGGCTACGGCGACCCGTCCAAGGTCTTCGCGCGCAGCCCCCGCTTCGATTTCGACGACGTCTGCCGGATCGTCTGACGGGACGCCGTCAGGGGCAGGCGAGCACGGCGTCGATCACCTCGGCGATCAGCGCCCGCGCATCCGAGGCGATCGCGACGCGCGCGTTGGGCGGCCGCGCCTCGCGGATCGATCCGGTGCCGCCCGCGCGCTTGTTGCGCAGGTCGCAGACCGTCATCCCGCGCGTCAGCCGGCCCGACAATTCGACCTCCACCGAGGTCTCGACATGCGTCAGCAGATCCGGTCGCACGAAGGGAAACAGCGCGCAGACGTCGTGCATCGGCGCGACGTCGAGCCCGAACACGCGGCGCTGGCCGTCGAGATAGAACTGCATCAGATCGGCGACGACCGCGGCGGTTCGTCCGCCGCCGCGGCGCAGCCTGTCGATTTCCGGCTGGGTGAAGCCTGTCTGGCGCGTGACGTTGTAGCCGGCCATCCAGATCGGGGCGCCGCATGCGAAGACAGCGGCCGCGGCCTCCGGATCGGCATAGACGTTGAATTCGGCGGCCGGGGTGATGTTCCCGATCGTCGTCGAGCCGCCCATGATCGTGATCGCCTTGAGCCAGGAGGCCAGACGCGGCTCGCGGCGCAGCGCCAGCGCGACATTCGTCTGCGGCCCGACGACCGCAAGCACCAGTTCGCCCTTGTGACGTTCCGCCTGGGCGATGATGAAGTCGACGGCGTGCATGGCGACCGGCGCGCGGTCGGGGACCGGCAGCGTGGCGCCGTCCAGGCCGGTGCGGCCATGGATCTCCCCGGCATGGGTCGCCGGTCCGATCAGCGGCGCTTCGCAGCCGCGCGCCACCGGCACGTCGAGGCCGGCCAGCGTGCAGATCGCCAGTGCGTTGCGCGTCGTGTTTTCCAGCGTGGCGTTGCCGTGCACGGTCGTGATGCCGACGAGCTCGCAGTGCCGCGCGCCGAAGAGGATGGCGATCGCATCGTCATGACCGGGGTCGCAATCGATCAGGATCTTGGTCATGGCGGTTCCTGGCTGGAAGGGGCGTCCGGCTCGGCTCCGGACATGGCGGAGCCCCGGACCCTGGCCATGCCGACGGCGTCCCGGGCCCGGTCGCGCGTGGCGCGACCGAGCCCGGAGACGACCTCGACGGCCCGGGCTCCCGGGCCCGCGGCCTGTCGCCGGAGGCGCGTCAGCGGCTGGCGCGGATCGCGGCGTGGACCCTTTCGGGCGTCGCCGGCATGTCCACGTGCTGGATCGCGAATTCCCGGTGCAGCGCGTCGACGACCGCGTTCATCACCGCCGGGCAGGAGCCGATGGAGCCGGCTTCGCCCGCACCCTTGATGCCCAGCGGGTTCGTCGTCGAGGGCACGTTGCGCGTTTCGAAGCGGAAGGACGGCACGTTGTCCGCGCGGGGCAACGCGTAGTCCATCAGGCTGCCGGTCAGCAGCTGCCCGCCCGCGTCGAACACCGTCCGTTCGAGCAGCGCCTGCCCGACACCCTGGACCACGCCGCCATGCACCTGCCCCGCCAGCAGCAGCGGGTTCAGAACCACGCCGAAATCGTCGCAGATCGTGTAGCCGACGACGGTGGTGACGCCGGTCTCAGGGTCGATCTCGATCTCCGCGACATGGGTCCCGTTGGGATAGGTCGCGTCCGGCGGCACGAAACCGCCGGCACCCGACACCCGTTCCACCGTCGCCTCGGGACGGCGGGCGAGTTCGAGCAGGGTGATCTGTCGGTCGGTGCCGACGACGCGCACCGTTCCGCCCGCGAACTCGATGTCGGCCGCGGCCGCCTCCAGCACGTCCGAGGCCAGCAGGCGCAGCTTCGCGGCGAGGTCGGACGACGCGCGCCAGACCGAAACGCCGCCCACGGGGATCGAGCGCGAGCCGCCGGTGCCGAAGCCGGTCGCCACCTCCGCGGTGTCGCCCTGGATCACCCGCACGGTCTCCAGCGGCACGTCCAGATGTTCGGACACCATCTGCGCATAGGCCGTGGCATGCCCCTGGCCGTTCGACTGGGTGCCCACGCGCACGGTCACCGTTCCGTCGGTCTCCAGCTTGACGGCGACGTCTTCGCCGTCGCCCCAGGCGGTGCATTCGATGTAGGTGGCGAGCCCGATCCCGCGCAGCCGGCCCGCCGCCTTCGATCGCGCGAGCCGCTGCGCGAAACCGTCCCAGCCGGCCGCGGCCAGCGCCTGCGTCAGATGGCCGTCGAAATCGCCCGTGTCGTAGGTCCGGCCACCCACCGGCGTCTTGTAGGGCATCTGGTCCGGGCGGATGAAGTTGCGGCGCCGGATCTCGGCCGGCGACAGGCCAAGCGTCCGGGCCACATGGTCGACTGTCCGCTCCAGCAGATAGGCCGCCTCCGGCCGCCCGGCGCCGCGATAGGCGTCGACCGGCGTGGTGTTCGTGTAGATGCCGCGGACGCGCACGTGGATATGCGGGGTCTGGTAAACGCCCGTCATCATCGTCGCGCCGAGATAGGGGATGTAGGGGCCGAACTGCGAGAGATAGGCGCCCAGATTGCCGAGGATGTCGAACCGCATGGCGAGGAATCGGCCCTCGGCGTCGGTCGCGACCTCCGCACGGGCCAGATTGTCGCGCCCCTGGGCGTCGGCGACGAAATGGTCCGACCGGTCGCCGAGCCAGCGGACCGGCCGTCCCGTGCGCTTCGCCGCCACGGCGGCCAGCGCGTATTCGCGGTACATGAACGCCTTGGTGCCGAAGCCGCCGCCGACATCGGGCGTGATCACCCGGACGCGGTCGGGGTCGATCTTGAGCACGACATTGGCCAGGGTGTTGCGAAGCCCGTGCACGCCCTGGCTGGAGACGTGGAGGGTAAGGTCCTCGCCGTCCCAAGCGGCCAGCGCGCCACGCGGCTCCATGAAATTCGTGATCAGCCGGTTGTTCTCGACGTCCAGGGTCACGACATGCGCGGCCGCGGCGAAGGCGGCGTCGACCGCGGCGGCATCGCCCATCTTCACGTCGTAGGCGACGTTGTCGGGCTGCTCGGCCCACACGGCCGCCGCGCCGGATGCGGTGGCATCGGCGAGGGTGGCGACCGCCGGAAGCGGATCGTAATCGACGGCGATCGCCTCGAGCGCGTCGCGTGCCGCGTCGAGCGTGTCGGCGACCACGAACGCGAGCGCGTCGCCCACATGCCGCGCCGTTCCGGCGGCCAGCACGGGAATGGGCGCCAGATGGCCTTGCGTCCCGTCGCTGTTGGCCAGCGGCGCGAGGCAGGGCACGGGACCGAGATCGCCGACATCGGCCGCCGTCAGGATGCTGCGCACGCCCGGCAGCGCGCGCGCCGCGTCGACGCCGGACAGGGCGAAGCGGGCATGCGCGTGGCTGCTGCGCAGGACCAGCGCGTGGAGGCAACCCTCGGGAAGGATGTCGCCGACATATCGGCCGCCACCGGACAGAAGACGCTGATCCTCGACGCGGGTGATCGCCTGGCCCAATCCGAACTTCTTCATCGTTTCCTCCTTTTCGAGGCGCGAACAAGGGAATCTGCTCCCAGCATAGCATGGCCGGCCGGGGAATTGGCGTGCCTGTTGACGCCCTTCGGCGCGATCTTGGCCCCGTTCGCAGGGCGGCGCGGGCACATGTCCGGCCCGTATCTTCCTCAGCCGGCCGAGCCCGCCGGACCGAGGCTGGCCTCGATCGCCTCGAGCCAGCCGGGTGTGCGCATCCGCGCCTCGACGAGGGCGATGTCCGGGCTCAGGAAACGGTCCTGCTCCAGCGCCGGCACGTCGCCGCGCAGCAGACGGCGGGCGACCGCGGTCCCGCGGCCGAGCGGAAGGTCCGGCAGGAACTCGATGGCCTGCGCGGCGCAGAGATACTCGATCGCCAGGATGCGCCATGTGTTGGCGATCGCCTGGAGCGCCTTGAGCGCCGCCGGCGTGCCGAGGCTCAGATGGTCTTCCTGCTGCGCCGAGGTGACGAAATTGTCGGCGACCGCGGGCTGGCCGAGGCGCCGGTTCTCGGCCGCAAGCGACGCGGCCACGTATTGCACGATCATCAGGCCGGAATTGACCCCGGGCCGGGAGACCAGGAAGGCAGGCAGGCCGCTGGTCGCGGGATTGAGCAGCCGGTCGATCCGCCGCTCGGCGATCGACCCGAGTTCCGCCACCGCCAGCGCCGTCAGGTCGGCCGCCATCGCCAGCGACTGGCCGTGCGGATGCGCGTTCGAGATCACGCGGTATGCCTCCGGCGTGCCGACGACCAGGGGATTGTCGGTGGCGGAGCCGAGCTCGGTCTCGATCTGCCGCCGCGCATGCGCGAGCTGGTCGCGCGTCGCGCCATGGACCTGCGGGATCGCGCGCAGCGACAGCGCATCCTGGGTGCGGTGGCCCCGGAAGCGCGCGGTCATGGCGCTGCCGGCAAGCAGCGCGCGCAGCCTGCGGCCCACCGCCATCAGTCCGGCATGCGGCTTCAGCGCCAGCACGGCCTCGTCGAAGGCGTCGGTCTGGCCTTTCAGCGCCTCGAAGGAGAGGGCGGCCACGATGTCGGCCCAGTCGGCGAGCCGCGCGGCCTCGGTCGCGGCCAGGCAGGACAGGCCGGTGACGCAGCG
>JBIKLI010000252.1:0-6569 GCA_044359885.1 Alphaproteobacteria bacterium
GTCGCCAGCGCCGGCGACATGACCGGACAGGCGGCGAGGTCGACGATGTCGCGCCGGGACGGGGCATGGAACCCGAGCGCCATGCCGGCGGCGCTTCGCACCGCGGCCAAGGTGGCGCGGCGGCGCGAGGCGGGCGGCGACATCGCGAGCGTGGCGATCTCGGCATCGGGAAATCCTGCCCGTTGCGCCGTCCGCGTGGCGATGCCCTGCTTCCAGGCCCGGTAGGCCTCGGCGGCCAGGTGTTGCAGCGCACAACCGCCGCAGCTTCCGAAATGCGCGCAGGGCGGGGCGGCATGTGCCGGCGACCGCCGGATCCAGCTTGCCGGGAGCGCGCGCGCAGCGCCCAGCGGCGTTGCCGCGACGCGATCGCCCGGTAGCGTCCACGGTACGTGGATGCGCCGGCCCCCGATCGACGCGACGCCGTCGCCGCCGTCTCCAAGCGCGTCGATGTCCAGTTCGATCGTCGGCGCGGGCGCACCGGTCACGCGCATGCGTCTCGCCGGTGCCGTGGCGTCAGGCCGGCTTCAGCTTGACCCAGGACGCGTCGGCCATCCGCCACAGGCGCTGGCCGTCGATCCGGCCGATGAAGGCGTAGGCATAGCCCTTGTCGCGCCAGCTGATGATGTTGACGTCGTCGCGCTGGTCGAGGCGACCGCTGCGGTCCGGCTGGTCGGTGAAGCCGATGACCAGCTGGACCAATTCCTGGCTCTCTCCGGCATAGAAGAACTGCGCCGCCGGACGGCGCCCGATCAGCAGCAGCCGGCCGCCTTGGCTGCGGAACCCGAATGCCGACAGGTCGGGAACGGTGATCTCGCGCTGCAGCTTCGTGCCGACCCATTTCTCGAGTTCCTCGAGGTTCTCGGCGCCGATATCGACCAGCAGCCGCTGGTCCTTCTCGAACGAAGCATGGTGGACGCGATACCAGGCGGCCAGATTGTCGATCCAGCGCTCGCTGTCTGCGGTCGACGCCGCGACGTCCTGGATGTGATGGCTCGCGAAGGGCGGCAGACCGATCCGTCCGCCCTCGAAGATCAGCGCGACAGCCGCGATGGCGGCGGCCGCGGCCCAGCCTGCATTGCGCCAGACGAAGCCGGCGCGACGCCCGGCGGCTGGCGACAGGACCGCGACGGCAGCCGCCTGTGGCTGGCGCTGGGCACCGGCGGCGGCCGAGAAAAGCTGGGTCAGCCGCTCCGGCACGGGTTCCGCCAGCACGTCGCCATAGGCGGCGCGGGTGGCCGCGCTGGTCTCGCGGAACTGGGCGATGCGGCGCCCGAGGCCGGGCTCGGCGGCGACCGCAGCTTCGATCTCGCGCGCCGTCTCCGGGTCGACCTCGCCGTCGACATAGGCCATCAGCATCATGTCATCGATCCGGATCATGGCTGGCCGTCCCATCAATGGCCGTCCGGCTTGAGCCGGACGACGGTTGCCGAACTGTCCGGCGAGGCATCGCCGAGTTGGCGGGTGAGCACGCCACGCGCGCGCGACAGCCGGCTCATGACGGTTCCGATCGGAACCGCGAGCGTATCGGCAGCTTCCTTGTAGGACTGACCCTCGACGCACACGAGCATGACCACGGCGCGCTGGTCGGCCGGCAGCCGCGCCATGGCGCGCCGCACGGCGTCGTAGGTCAGCTGGGTCTCCATTTCTCTTGCGCCGTCGAACGACAACTCCGCCTCCACAACCGGTGACCCTGCATCGACGCGCCCTTCGCCGGTGCGCACGCGCTGGGCCCGGGTCTGGTCCAGCCATATGGTCTGGATGATCCGAAACATCCAGCTGTCGAGCCGGGTGCCCGGAGTCCATTGATGTATGCGCGCGATCGCTCTCTCGCACGCCGCCTGCACCAGATCGTCGGCCTGGTCCGGTGCTCCGGCCAAGCCTCTGGCGAAGCGCCGCAGCCGCGGAAGCAGGGCGACGAGTTCGGCCTGGATGGCCGGGTCCATCGTCTGGCTCATCGCCGAGGGCCTCGTGCAGCACGGGGATAACGCCCCGCGCCGTGATTTATTCCAGGGCTCATCGCGTCAATCGGGCGACCAGGTCGTCGAACTGGTCGAGGGAGGAATAGCGCAGCGTGATGCTGCCGCCGCCGCTGCCGGCCTTGTGCTGGAGCGAGACCTTGAGTCCGGTCGCGGTTTCGAGCCGTCTTTCCATCGCCCGGGTGTCGGCGTCGCGCAGGATGCCCCGGTCGCGGCTGGCGGGCTTCTGCGCCGGCGCCTTGGCCTGGCGCGCCAGCGCCTCGGCGGCGCGCACGGAGAGGCCGTCCGCGACGATGCGTCGTGCCAGCGTCTCGGGGTCGGGCGCGGTGAGCAGCACACGGGCGTGGCCGGCGTCCAGCGAGCCGGCCGCCAGCATGTCCCGCACCGCCTGCGGCAGGCCGAGCAGCCGGATCGTGTTGGCGACATGGGCCCGGGACTTGCCGAGCGCCCGGCCGATCTCCTCCTGGGTGTGACCGAACTCGCCCGCAAGGCGGCGATAGGCCTCGGCCTCCTCGAGCGGGGACAGGTCCTGGCGCTGGATGTTCTCGACCAGCGCGGCTTCGAGCGCCTCGCGGTCCGAGAGATCCTTCACGACCGCGGGGATCTCGTGCAGCCGCGCGGCCTGTGCGGCCCGCCAGCGTCGTTCGCCGGCGATGATCTCGTAGCGTGGGGGGTCGGCAGCGACGCGGCGTAGCAGGATCGGCTGCAGCACGCCCTGGGCGCGGATGGAATCCGCCAGCGCTTCGATCTCGTCGGGGTCGAAGACGCGGCGCGGCTGGAACCGCCCGGGTTCGATCTGGGCGACGGGAATCATCGAGGCGGCGCGCGGCGTGCCGCTGGGCGGGGTGGTTCCGGTACCCGGCGTGCCGAGCAGGGCCGAGAGGCCTCTGCCAAGGCCCTTGCGGGGCGGCTCGTTGGCGGTCATGGGGCGTTGTCCGATTGTTGTCCCGCCCGGCGCAGAAACTCTGCGGCAAGCATGACATAGGCCTGGGCGCCGGGACAGCGCAGATCGTAGATCAGGACCGGCTTCCCGTGGCTGGGCGCCTCGGCGATCCGGACATTGCGCGGGACGGCGGTCGCGAACACCTTGTCGCCGAAATAGGCGCGCAGATCGGCGGCGACCTGCTCGGACAGGCTGTTGCGGCGGTCGTACATGGTCAGGACGACGCCATCGATGGCAAGGCCGGGATTGAAGCGCTCCTGGACCAGCGTGACGGTCCGCAGCAGATGCGACAGGCCTTCGAGCGCGAAAAACTCGCATTGCATCGGGACCAGGATCCCGTCGGCGGCCGCGAGGGCATTGAGGGTGAGGAAGCCCAGCGCCGGGGGGCAGTCGATGAACACATGGTCGTAGGCGCGCGCATCGCGCACGGGCGCCAGGGCGTCGCGCAGCCGGTATTCGCGCCGGGGCAGGTCGATCATCTCGATTTCGGCGCCCAGCAGGTCGACGGTTGCCGGGATAAGCGACAGTCCGGGGATCTGGGTCGCGACGGCGGCGTCGGTCAGCGTCGCCGTGCCGAGAAGAACGCCATAGCTGCCTGGGCCGCGGTTCTCGGCCGCGATGCCAAGCCCGGTCGAGGCGTTGCCCTGCGGGTCGAGATCGACCAGCAGCACGCGCCGGCCGCAGGCCGCCAGCGCGGTCGCGAGATTGATCGCGGTCGTGGTCTTGCCGACGCCACCCTTCTGGTTTGCCAGGGCGACGACCCGCGGTTTGGCCGGGGCTTGGGTTGTGGTCGGCGAGACGGTGACGCTCACGGGACCGGTCTATAGCTTGGCACGCGGTCGCCCATCCAGGGTTGCGGCACGCGACAGGCCGCGCAGCGTCAGGATGGTGCCGTCGCCGACGCGGCTGGGGTGGCGTTCGGCCGCGAACCGCCAGCCGGCGGTCTCGGCGGCGGCCAATTCCTCGTCGGCGCGAGCCCCTTTCAGCAGCAGGCAGGCGCCGTCGGCTCGCAGAAGCTTTTCGGCAAGACCCAGCAGCTCGGGCAGGGGCGCCAAGGCGCGCGCGGTCACCGCATCCATCCGCCCGGCAAGCGGCGACGTGCCCAGGCGCTCGGCACGCTGGGCGTGGACGAAAAGGCTCGTGTTCAGCAACTTAAGGTTTAATGCGGCATCGATCAGGAACGCCGCCTTCCGGCCATCGGCCTCGATCAGGTGGAACCGGCAAGCCCGGTTCTGGCCGCGACTGAGGATCGCCAGCACGAGGCCAGGAAAACCGGCGCCGCTGCCAAGATCGGCGACCTCGTTCCAGCCGGGCTCCAGCAGCGGGAAAAGCTGCGCCGAGTCCGCGAAATGACGCGCCCAGATCTCGCCAAGCGTGGTCGGCGAGACGAGATTCATCTTGGCCTGCCACTTCAAGACCAGGGCATGGAACGCAAGGAAATCCTGCAGGGTTTCACGTGAAACACGAGCGAAGCGCTGGAATTCTTCCGCAGTCACGCCGCACGCCTCGCATGCCGGAGCAGGATGGCGAGCGCCGCGGGCGTGATGCCGGGGATCCGGCTGGCCTGGGCCAGGTTGGCGGGCCGGGTCGCGGCGAGCTTTTGGCGCATCTCGGTCGACAATGCGGTGATCGCCAGATAATCGAGATCGGCCGGCAGCGTCAGGCTGGCATCCGCGCGATGGGTCCGGATGTCGGCCTCCTGGCGCGACATGTAGCCACGATAGCGCGCATCGATCTCCAGCTGCACCGCCACATCCGGGCGGATCGTGCCCAGCGCTGGCCAGATCGCTGCCAGACGCGGCATGTCGATCCCCGGCAGGGCCAGAAGATCGGCAGCGCTGCGCATGATCCCGTCCGCGTTGACCGCGATGCCGGCCCGGGCCAAGCCCTGCGGCGAGGCGCGCAGCGACGCTGCAAGGCGGCGCGCGTCGTCGAGAGCTGCCGATTTCGCCGCCCAGGCCCGCGCCCGTTCGCTGCCCACGCAGCCCCAGGCCAGACCACGATCGGTCAGGCGTTGGTCGGCGTTGTCGGCACGCAGCTGCAGGCGATATTCGGCGCGGCTGGTCAGCATGCGATAGGGCTCGCTGGTACCCAGCGTGGTCAGGTCGTCGATCAGGACCCCCAGATAGGCCTCGCTGCGATCGATGGTGACGGGCGCGGCGCCGCTGGCGACCCGTGCCGCGTTGATGCCGGCGAGGATCCCCTGGGCGGCGGCTTCCTCGTAGCCGGTCGTGCCATTGATCTGCCCGGCGAGAAACAGGCGCGGGGCGCGCTTGACCTGAAGCCCAGGGGTCAGTTCCCGGGGGTCGACGAAATCATATTCGATCGCGTAGCCCGGCCGCAGCATGGTCGCGCGCGTCAGTCCCGGGATGGTCGCCAGCAGGGCGAGCTGGACGTCTTCCGGCAGCGAGGTCGAGATGCCGTTGGGATAGACCGTGTGATCGTCGAGCCCCTCCGGCTCCAGAAAGATCTGGTGACGGCTCTTGTCCGCGAAGCGGACGACCTTGTCCTCGACCGAGGGGCAATAACGCGGCCCTACCCCCTCGATCTGTCCCGAGTACAGCGGCGAGCGCCCGAGATTGGCCCGGATCAGGTCATGCGTCGATGGACCGGTATAGGTGATGTGGCAGGCGATCTGCGGCGTGTCGATCCGACCGGTCAGGGTCGAGAAGGGGGTAGGGGGATCGTCTCCATGCTGGATCTCCAGCTCGCCCCAGTCGATCGTCCGGCCGTCGAGCCGTGGCGGCGTGCCGGTCTTCAGGCGACCCAGCCGCAGCCCGATCTGCGCCAGCGTCCGCGACAGCCCCAGGGCGGGCGCTTCGCCGAACCGCCCCGCCTGGATCTTGCGCTCGCCGATATGGATGAGACCGCCCAGGAAGGTGCCGGTCGTCAGAACCACGGTGCCGGCTCGAAGGACACGTCCATCGCCCGCGACGACGCCCGTGATGTTGCCGCCAGCATCGCGCGCAAGGTCCTCGGCCGCCGCGGTCACCACCGAAAGGCCGGGCTGGTTGGCGATCAGGTCCTGCATCGCCAGCCGGTAGAGCTTTCGGTCCGCCTGGGCGCGCGGCCCCTGGACAGCGGGGCCCTTTGACCGGTTGAGCATCCGGAACTGGATCCCGCCGCGGTCGATCGCGCGGCCCATCAACCCGTCCAGGGCGTCGACCTCGCGGACCAGCTGCCCCTTGCCCAGCCCGCCGATTGCCGGATTGCACGACATCTCGCCGATCTTCGCGGGATCATGGGTGATCAGCGCGGTCCGCGCCCCCAGGCGCGCCGCCGCCGCTGCCGCCTCGCAGCCGGCATGGCCGCCACCGACGACGATCACATCGAAGGACAAATCCGTCCGCATCGTCTCCGAAACCTAGGCGAGACTGCCGCACCTGGCAATGTTTCACGTGGAGCAAACATCGAATTATCAATCATATCAGCTACTTGCCGATGCAGAACTGGGCGAAGAGCAGATCCAGCATGTCCTCGACGCCCGTGCGCCCCGTGATCCGGCCAATCGCATCGGCGGCGCGCCGCAGCTCCTCGGCCATCAGTTCCGGCGCGGCGGCGGCTCGCGCGGCGGCCAGCGCGTCGCGCGCGGCGGCCAGCGCGTCGCGATGGCGCGCCCGGGTGATGAGCGCGGGCTCGCCGCCACGCGT
>JBIKLI010000026.1:0-21740 GCA_044359885.1 Alphaproteobacteria bacterium
GCGATCGACGCCCATGTACATTTCTGGCGGCCGGCGCTCGGACACGACATCCTGATCGTGCGGCGAGAGGCGCGGCTGCGCCGCGACTACCAGCCCGCCGATCTCGCGCCGGTCATGTCGGCTGCCGGAATCGCGCGCGCCGTCGTCGTGCAATCCGCCCCTGCGCTCGCGGAAAGCGAATACCAGCTGGCGCTAGCGGCCGACCTGCCATGGATCGCGGGCGTCGTGGGTTGGGTCGATCTGGCGGCCGCGGATGCCGGCGCGCAACTCGACCGGCTGCAACGCGCGGGCAAGCTGGTCGGCGTGCGCGCGATGCTGAACCGGATCGAGGACCCGGCGTGGGTCGCCGGGGACGCCGTCCATGCCGGGCTGGTGGAACTGGCGCGGCGCGGACTTTCGCTCGACCTGATCGCGCGTCCGCCGCATCTCGACGCGTGCCGGCGCGCGATTGCGCGGGTGCCGGATCTGCGCGTGGTGGTCGATCACGGCGGCGGTCCGCCGATCGCCGCGGGCGGCCGCGAGCCATGGGCCATGCTGATCGCCGCCCTGGCGCGCGAGACCGGCGCGTATTGCAAGTTCTCCGGTCTGTTCGAGGAGGCTGCGGAGGGTGACGGGACCGACGCGCTGCTGCCCTATGCCGGGCATCTCGCGAAGTGTTTCGGGTCCGATCGCCTCGTCTTCGCCAGCAACTGGCCGGTCTGCGAGATCGCCGGCGGCTATGCGCGCTGGCATGCCGCCGCGCGCGACCTGGCCGGCCGTCTCGCCCTGGATCCGGCGGCGCTGCTCGAGGACAATGCGCGGCGTCTCTACGCGCTCGCGTGATCCGGGCAGACATGGACGGGGTGACGGCACCGGTCGCCGCGGAGACGACCGGGGACCGAGTGAGCCAACCCCGGATCACGCCTGCCTCGTCTCACGGCGCCCGCCGCGGCCGCCCGGGAATGCCCGGGACGACCCGGCGGCCGAGCATGGGTCCGACCCTCGCCTGGAACCGGGGGCTTCCCAGGGCGTAGCTGCCTGCGGTGACGGGCCGGATCTCGGCGATGACGTCGCCGGGCATCCCCTGGGCGACGATGTCCCGATACGCCGACGCGCGGCTCTGCGCGTCCGGAGCGAGGGCGAGAAACGTCTCGTGCGGGGTCCTGAGCGTCGATGGCAAGGTGCTGGCGTTCATCCGATGGCTGGACCATGGATGGTTCCAAGGGGTCGCGCACCAGGGCGGCACGGACGGGGTTGAGCTCGATGTGGCGCTGGCAGGTCGGCAGGTAGGTGTCGTCGTCGACCGGGCAGGAGCGCAAGCGCCCCTCCCATGGCGTGAAGCTGCGGCGGTAGGCGCGTTTGATCGCCTGCACGGCGCGCTGGTCGAACGCGCGCATCAGGTGGGACACACCGGCCGCCCGCTTTGGCGTCACCAGCAGATGCACGTGGTTCGTCGTCAGAGCATAGGCATGCACGGCGCAGCCCGCCTCCGGCGCGATCTCGGCGAGCAGCGCGAGGCAATTCAGGCGGTCGTCGTCGCCGAAGAAGCAGGCATCGCGATCGGTTCCGCGCCGCACGACATGCGTGCTGACCCGGTCAAGCGCCAGCCTGGCTCGGCGGGTCATGGCGTCTGCGATCCGCCCCCGCCGGCGCGCAGTCGCGCGAGTACAGAGGCCGCAAACCCCGCCGTTCGATTGGGCGGGCAGGTCTTCCGGGCTACGTCCCGGGTTGTTAAATCGGAGGGCATCTGCTCTTGTGCATGGTGATCAGATGATCCGGAAACGCGACCTCTTCTGCCTGACCGTCCTGGGCCTGGCGCACGGTGTGCCGCAGGCGCGCGCGCAGGCGGCCGTCGAATGGCGCACCGCCACGGTCGCCGCGCCGCGCGTGTCGTACCAGACCTTCCACAGCCCGGCCGCCGGCACACGGGTGAGTTTCCACCTCTACGTTCCCTCCGCCTACGCACAGCCCGGCGGCAGCCGCTACCCGGTTGTGTATTGGCTGCACGGTTCCGGCGGTGGGGTGCCGGGCGTCGTCCCCCTCTCGCGTCTGGTCGATGCCGCCATCGAGGCGGGCAAGGTCCCGCCCATGCTGGTGGTGTTCGTCAACGGATTGCGCATGGGGATGTACGTCGACTGGAAGAGCGGGTCGGTCCCGCTGGAGACCGTGATCGTGCGCGACCTCGTCGGTCACATCGACGCGACCTGGCGCACGATCGCCACGCGCGAGGGGCGTTTGCTCGACGGCTTCAGCATGGGGGGCTACGGCGCGGCGCGTCTGGGCTTCAAGTATCCCGAACTGTTCCGCGCCGTGTCGATGATGGGCGCCGGGCCGCTGCAGGAGACGCTCACCCGCACGCCTCGTGCCAGCGGCCAGCGGGCCGAGGACCTGTTGCAGGCCGTGTATGGCGGCGACCAGGCGAATTTCAAGGCGGTCAGCCCGCGTCGGCATGCCGCCGACAATGCAGCCCGCATCGCGCGCGCGTCGCGGGTGAGGATGGTCATCGGCGACCGGGACGAGACCTACGCCAACAACCGCGCCTTCCACGAGTATCTCGAGGCGCTCGGCATCCCCCATGAGTGGATCGTGCTGCCGGGCGTGGGGCACGACCCGATGGCCGTGATCGAAGGGCTGGGCGACCGGCACTGGGCCTTTTACCGCAGCGCGTTCGGATAGGAAAACCGGGGGCGGAGTGAGCGACCCCCGGATTGCGCGGATTGCGTAGACGTCATTCGGCGGCTCGAAGGTGTGATCCTTGGTCGGCTCACTGCGTCCCGGGTGTTGGAGGGAAGAAATGAGTGCAGGCAGCAATCCCACCGTCGGCGACGGGTTCGGCGGACGGATCGGCCGCACACGCGAGGAGTCGACGCCCTGGTGGCCGGAGCGTCGCACGGCGCGGCCGGGTGCGCCCAACATCGTCATCGTCTACATGGACGACATGGGGTGGTCGGATCCCGGCTGCTATGGCTCGGAAATCGAGACGCCGCATCTCGACGCGCTGGCCGCGCGCGGCGTCCGGCTGGTCAACTACACCACCCATCCGATCTGCTCGCCGGCGCGGGCCGCGCTGTTGACGGGGTGCAACGCTCATGGTGTGGGCACCGGCTGGCTCGCCAACAACCACCCCGGCTATCCCGGCTATTCCGGGGAGATCCCGATGGCCGCGGCGACGCTGCCCGAGACGCTGCGCGCCGCGGGCTACGAGACGATCATGACCGGCAAGTGGCACAACACGCCCGCCGCCGACAACGTGCCGGGCGGATCGAAGCACAACTGGCCCGCGCAGCGGGGCTTCGACACGTTCTACGGCTTCATGGACGGCGAGACGCATCATTTCTTTCCGTCGCGCCTGATGCTGAACAACCAGCTGGTCCCGGTCGACGACTATCCGCGCGACTATTATTCAGGCGACGACTGGATGGACCAGGGCATCCGCTTCGTGAAGGAATTGCGCGAGAGCGATCCCGACAAGCCCTTCTTCCTCTATGTCGCCAACAACGCGATGCACGCGCCGATCCAGTCCAAGCCCTCGGACATGGCGAAGTATCGCGGACGCTACGATGCAGGCTGGACCGAGCTGCGCGCGGCCCGTCATCGCCGTCAGATCGAGCTGGGGCTGATCCCGGCCGGCACGCGATTGCCGGCCTCGGATCCGCGCGTGCCGCGCTGGGAGGACACGGACCCGGCCGACCGGCCGCTCTTCGCGCGCCACATGGAAGCCTATGCCGCCATGCTCGACAACACCGACCAGAACATCGGCAAGCTGGTCGCCTTCCTTTCGGCGATCGGCGAGCTGGAGAATACGATCATCCTGTTCTCGTCCGACAATGGCGGCACCGATGCCGGCGGCGCGACCGGCATGTTCAACAACAACCGTCGCTACTCGGGACTGCCGGTGCAGCCGATCGAACGCCAGCGCGCGTTGGCCGACGCGCTGGGCGGGCCGCAGAGCGTGTCGCTCTATCCCACGGCCTGGGGCGAGGTCTCGAACACGCCATTCCCCAGCTTCAAGACCTACACCGGCGCCGGCGGACGGCGCGTCAGCTTCATCGCCTCGTGGCCGGCGCGCATCCGCGATGCCGGCGGGATCCGCCGCCAGTTCATGCATGTCACCGACGTCATGCCGACGCTGCTCGAACTGGCCGGCGTCCCGCGCCTGGCGACGAACCACGGCCAGGCGGCGCTGGCGCTCGACGGCATGTCCTGCGCGGACATGCTGCTCGGCGACGCGCCGTCGCCGCGGCGCGAGCAGTATTACGAATGCTGGTCGAACCGCGCCTATTATCGCGACGGCTGGCTGGCGCGCTCGCTGCAGCTGCGCGGCAGGCCGATCGACATGGACAACTGGACGCTGCACCATCTCGACGCCGATTTTTCGGAGAGCGAGGATGTCGCAGCGGCCCATCCCGCGCGTCTCGCGGAACTGGTCGACGCCTTCGACGCCGCCGCCTGGAAGCATTTCGTCTATCCGCTCGACAATCGCGACCGGCCGGGCAAGTTCTCCGACACGCCCGCCTGGCTGCGCGCGAAGTCCGATCGCAAGCGGCGCTTCCTGCCCGGCGCGCAGAGCGTCCATCGCAGCGATGTCGTGCCGATGGTCGCCAATCGCGCCTTCGTCGCGCGGGTCCGTTTCGACCAGCGCGCCGGCGACCAGGGCGTGCTCTGGGCGCTGGGCGACATCATCGGCGGCATCGTCATGTATGTGGAGGCCGGCCGCCTGAACCTCCATTACAACGGCTTCGGCGAGACGACGGATCTGCCGCCGGTCGACCTCGCGGCCGGGAGCCACGAGGCCGTGCTCGACTACGAAGCGCTGGGCCAGCGTCGCGGCCGGGGCCGGCTGCTGCTCGACGGCGCCGAGGCCGTGGGCTGGCGCGACCTTTCGCCGACGCTGATGGTCGGCCTGTTCGAGGGGCTCGATGTCGGGCTCGATCGCCGCGCGCCGGTCTTCTGGGCGCTCTACGAACGCCATGGCGTCTTCCGCTACACCGGCAAGATCGACGAATTCTGGATCGAGCCCGGGCCGCGTGCCGCGGGTTGAAGGGGGAGAGATGGAGATGAGCGAGCTGAAGACCTATCCCGAAGGCAGCCCCTTCACCGGGCGCATCGGCCGCACGGTCGCCGAGTCCGACCCGGCCTGGCCGGTCGCGAAGCGGGCGCGCAAGGGGGCGCCAAACGTGCTCGTCTTCCTGCTCGACGATGTCGGCTTCGCGCAGGTCGGCTGCTTCGGCTCGACCATCGCCACGCCCGGCTTCGACCGCCTCGCCGCGAACGGGCTGCGCTATCGCGATTTCCACACCACGGCGATCTGTTCGCCGACGCGCGCGTGCCTGCTGACCGGACGCAACCATCATTCGAACGGCGTCGGCATCATCCAGGACATGTCGACGGGGTATCCCGGCTACAACGGCTCGATCCCGCGCGAGCATGGCTTCCTGTCGGAGATGCTGCTGGCCGAGGGCTATGCCACCTTCGCCATCGGCAAGTGGCATCTGACGCTCGCCAGCGAATACGCGTCGGGCGCGTCGAAGGCGCGCTGGCCTCTGGCGCGCGGCTTCGAGCGCTTCTACGGCTTCATCGGCGGCAAGACCAACCACTGGTCGCCGACGCTGGCGCACGACAACCACTACATCGATCCGCCGCGCAGCTGGGAGGATGGCTATCACCTCAATGCCGACCTCGCGGACCAGGCGATCACCTATCTCAACGACCTGCGCGTGGTCGCGCCCGACAAGCCCTTCTTCATGTATTACTGCCTGGGCGCGGGCCATGCGCCGCACCATGTCGAGCCCGAATGGATCGAACGCTATCGCGGCCGCTTCGACCAGGGCTGGGACAAGTGGCGCGAGGAGGTCTTCGCCCGCCAGCTCGCGATGGGCATCGTGCCGAAGAACACTCAGCTCTCGCCGCGGCCCGAATGGGTGCCCGCCTGGGAGTCGCTCTCGGACGACGCGAAGCGCCTCTATGCGCGCCAGCACGAGGTCTACGCCGCGTTCCTCGAGCAGACCGACCATCATGTCGGCCGCGTGCTCGATCATCTGGCCCAGCTGGGCGAGCTCGACAACACGCTGGTCATGCTGGCGTCCGACAACGGGGCAAGCTCGGAGGGCGGCGTGCACGGCTCGTTCAACGAGCTGCAATTCCCGAACCGCGTCGAGGCCAGCGTCGCGCAGAACCTGAAGCATCTCGACGACTGGGGCAGCGTGCGGTCCTATCCCAACTATGCCTGGGGCTGGGCCTGGGCTGGCAACACGCCGCTGCGCCGCTGGAAGCGCTATCTGCACCAGGGCGGGATGAGCGATCCGCTGATCGTCTCCTGGCCCAAGGGCATCGCCGGGCGCGGCGAGGTGCGCGGCCAGTACACCCATGTCGTGGACATCACGCCGACGATCCTGGAGGCGCTGGGGCTGCAGCCGCCGGCGACGCTCAACAACGTGGCGCAGCGCCCGCTGGAAGGCGTCAGCTTCGCGCACAGCTTCGCCGATGGCGACGCGCCGACGCGCAAGCGCGTCCAGTATTACGAGATGATCGGCTCGCGCGCGCTCTGGGCCGATGGCTGGAAGGCGGTGGTCGAGCAACCCCAGGGCGGACCGCTGACCGCGGAGACCCTGGCGGCGCAGACCTGGGAGCTCTACCACGTCGCCGAGGATTTCTCGGAATGCACCGACCTCGCGGCGACGCATCCGGGCAAGCTGCGCGAGTTGATCGACCAGTGGTGGGTGGAGGCGGGCAAGTACAACGTGCTGCCGCTCGACTCGCGCATGCAGACGCGCATGAGCGAGCGCAAGCCGACGGCCGCGGGCGATCGCGACCGCTATGTCTACTACCCCGGCGCGGCGCCGCAATTCGAGTACACCTCGGTCAATCTCAAGAACCGCTCGCACGTCGTCACCGCCGAGGTGGAGATCCCCGCGGGCGGCGCCGAAGGCGTTCTGCTCTGTCATGGCAGTTGGTTCGCCGGGTATTCCTTCTACGTGAAGGGCGGGCGGCTGCATTACGTCCACAACCATCTCGGCCTCGCCGAATACCGCATCTCGTCCGAGGCGACGATCGCGCCTGGTCGCCGGCAACTGCGCTTCGTCTTCACGCGCACCGGCGAGCACCGCGGCAGCGGCGCGCTCTTCGTCGACGGCACGCAGATCGGCGCGGGCGAGATCCCGCATACCGTGCCCGCGGTCATCGAGACCTCCGGCGAGGGGCTGTGCTGCGGCTATGACAGCGGCCTGCCGGTCACGCCCGACTACACGGCGCCCTTCCGCTTCACCGGCCGCATCCTGCGCGTCGTCGTCGACGTGGGGGACGGTCCCGGCCTCGAACCCGATCTGCGCCTGCGCGCGGCGATGACGGAGGAGTAGCGGGGCGGCGGTGCCGCGCCAGCGGAGGGCAAAAAATCTCTGCAGGACATGAATTCCGTCGCGCCGGACCCCCTTGTCCGCGAACCGCGTGCCAGGGGGATTTCTGTCCTGGAGAGTGTCTTGGGTCGGGCTCAGCTGGCGAGGCGGATCCAGACATGCGTGTCGTGGAACACCGCGCCGCCATTGGGCGGGGCGGGGTCGTCGGAGATCAGGGCGTTGATGCCCAGGCCTTCGGGGAAATGGCGGTTCGGCCAGATGCTCTCGACCACCAGCACGCCGCGCTGCACGCCGTCGAAGATCCGGGCGTGCAGCGTGACCGTGCCGCGTGGATTGCCGAGGGTGACCCGGTCGCCCTCCGCGATGCCGGCGGCGCGCGCGTCCTCGGGGTGGATCATCACGCTCGGCCGGCCCTCGCGCTTCAGCGAGCCCGGGGTCTCGGTGAATGACGTGTTGAGGAAGCTGCGCGCGGGCGGTGCCACCATGCGGAACGGGCAGTCGGCGCTGGGCTCCTCCACGATGGCGTGGAAATCCGGCCAGTCCGGCATGCGATCGCCATAGGGCCCGAGCGCCTTCCAGTCCGGGCGGAAGCGGAACCGCCCGTCCTTGTGGCCGAAGCCGTCCAGGAAATGCGCCGTCTCGAAGGGCGGCGTGGCGTCGAGGAACCGTCCGGCGGCGACGTCCTGCGCGCCGGGCCAGCCCGATGCGCGCAGCGTGGCGTCGATGATCTCCATCTCCGTCATCGCGAAGCCCGGATGCGAGGCGCCGAGGCGGCTGGCGAGCGCGCAGATCACGGCATGGTTCGTGCGGCATTCGCCTGGCGGCTCGACCAGCTTGCGGCCGATCTGGATCGTGGCATGGCCGCCGGCCTGGTAGATGTCGTCATGCTCCAGGAACATGGTCGCGGGCAGGACGATGTCTGCCATGCGCGCGGTGTCGGTCATGAACTGTTCGTGGACGGCGACGAAAAGGTCGTCGCGCTGGAAGCCGCGCCGCACCTTGTTCAGATCCGGGCAGACATTCATCGGATTGACGTTCTGGATCAGCATCGCGGTGACCGGCGGACCGCCGCGCAGGTCGGCCGGGTCATGGGTCAGGATGGCGCCAAGCCGCGACATGTCGAAGATGCGGATCGTCGGATCGCGCAGATCCAGACCCTCGATCAGCGTCTTGTTCCAGCGATAGGTGCCGCCGAAATTCCACAGCGCGCCGCCGCCGCGATGGCGCCACTTGCCACCGACCGCCGGCAGGCAACTGACCGCATGGACCATCGAGGCCCCGTTGCGCGAACGCGAGAAACCGTAGCCCACGCGGATGAAGGCGCGGTCGGTGCGGCCATAGTCGCGCGCGAAGTCGCGGATCTCCGCCGCCGTCAGCCCGGTGATGGCCGCTGCCCATTCGGGCGTGCGCGCGGCGAGGTGCCGCTCGAGCCCGTCCGGATCGTCGGTGTGGCGCGCCAGATAGTCGCGATCGGCGAAGCCCTCGGCGAAGAGGACATGCATCACCGCGCAGGCCAGCGCGCCGTCGGTGCCCGGGCGCAGCATCAGATGCGTGTCGGCGGCCTGGGCGGTCGGCGTCCGGTAGGGATCGACGACGACGAAACGCGCGCCGCGCGCCTTCCGCGCCCGCGCGACATGGGTCATGAAATTGACCTGGGTCGTGACGGGATTGCCGCCCCACATGACGATCAGGTCGCTGTCGGCGGCCTCGCGCGGATCGACCCCGGTTTGCCGTCCGGTGCCGGCCATCCAGCCGGCATGGACGATCCAGGTGCAGATCGTCTTGTCCATGCCCGAATAGCGCATCGCATGTCGCAGCCGGTTGATGCCGTCGCGCTGCACCAGGCCCATCGTGCCGGCGAAGAAATACGGCCACACCGTCTCGCTGCCATGGCGCGCGGCGGCGTCGCGAAAGCGGATGGCGATCTCGTCCAGCGCCTCGTCCCAGGAGATCGGCGCGAACCGGCCCTCGCCCTTGGCGCCGACGCGCCGCAACGGCCGCGTCAGCCGGTCCGGATGATGGATGCGCTCGGCATAGCGCGCGACCTTGGCGCAGATCACGCCAGCCGTGTAGCCATGCTCCTCCGCGCCCGAGACCCGCCCGATCCGCCCGCTGGCCAGAACCTCGACATCGAGCGCGCAGACCGACGGGCAGTCATGCGGGCAGACCGAGGCATGGGTGCCTGGGCGATTGGCGCTCGCCGCCGCCTCGGGCGGCGAAGTCGTGTCGGGCATGTCGGTCCTGTCCTTCCCACCCGCAAGTTGCCGTCGCGCGGCCGGCGCGGCAAGCGGGATGGAACGGCGCGTGCGACCGATCAGGTTCTGACCGGCCGGGATGGTTGAATCGCTGCCAGGGAAGCTAAGGAAAAGACGAGGAAAGCCATGATCGTCTCAGACGGCGAACCGGTTGTCCCGGAGGGCGTCAAGCGCTTCCGGCTGGTCGCGTGGCGCGACCGGCTGCTCGCGCGACTGAAGGCGCGCGGCGTCTGCAGCATTCGCATCCGGTTCACCGGCGGCGGCGATGGCGGGATGTTCGGCGCGCCCGAGGCGACGGACCGGACGGGCAAGAAGGTGGACCTGAACCGGGTCCGGATCGACTGGCCGGTCGAGGTCTCGACGCTCGGGGCCGGCGGGAACTGGGAAAAGACCACGGAGATCCGGAAGATTTCCGCCGCCCAGGCGATCGAGAAATTGGCCGACGACATCACCGACGCCGTGATCATGGACTGGGTCTACGATTGCGGCGCGCGCGGCACGCTGACCATGGATCTGGCCTGGGAACGCGCACGGATCCGCCTGGACGTCGAAGATTCGGGCTATCTCAACGAGGGCCGGGTCTACACGCGTGTGGGCACGAAGCTCCGGCTCGGCGGCCATGGCTTCCATACCGAGCAGATCCAGCCGAGCGGCCTCTACGCCGACAATTGGGATCTTCCCGCCGAATCGCCGCAAGCCGCGGCGCGCCGCTCGCGTGCCCGCGGCGCGGCGACCTGAACCCGCAACGCGAGGCGAGACATGCACCCGCATCACCACAGCCTGACCAGCGTCAGGATCTGGGGCGGTCGCGTCGAGGATTACGCGCCCATCCATGACTGGTTCGACGCGACCAAGGAGAGCTTCGCCGATGCCCGCCACCGGGCGTTGCGCCATCACAGCCAGGGGATCTTCGAGGCGGAGCGCGTCTTCGGCCGGACGATCACGAATTCCGACGGCCGCATCGTGCCGGTGCGCTACATCGGCGAGCAGCACGTCAAGGAAGACTGCGCCGGGCGCATACCCACGGTCGCGGACTGGTTCCGCAACATCCGCATGGAGCCGTGGATGAACCGCGGCTACCAGGTCGAAGGGCCGGGCAGCACGGGTTCCTCGGGGACGCCGAGGGCCCCGCGCAAGCGCGCGGCCGTCGCGCCGCCGGCCACGCCCGCACGAGCGGCGCGCCGCCGTCGGGCGGGCGAGGAGACCCAGCCAGCCGGAGGCCGCCGATGAGGATCGCCGCGTTCGAACGCCGCGCACAGCTGGCGCGCCTCGTCGCGGCGATGCGCAAGCACCGCATCAAGGGTTTCCGCTTCGACATCTGGGAATCCGAGGACGAGTATCGTCCGATCGGTCCCCGGCATTTCCCGCCCGTCGAGCCGCCGCAGATCGAGGGACCCGCGAAGGCTGGCGAACAGAAGATCCTCTGGCGCGGCGGCACGGGCGCCGGCGCCGGGGCCGGGCGCTCGGCCTCGCCGAAGACCCTGGCGGAGATCGCCAGGATGATCGCCGTCGAGCTGTCGCAGACCTGCCTCAGTCAATGGGCGCGCAGCCCGGCCTATCTGCGGCGGTTCCAGGACGTGGCGAAGCGCAACCGGATCGAACTCGCCGATTATCCGCGCGCGCGCTACGCCAGGACCAGGACGGTCCTGCGCCTTTATGTCGAACGCGGCGAGCTGGCCGTCCGGATGGAGATCGACGCAACATACGGCGCGTGCCGCCTGCGCGCCTTCGACTGCAGCAACGACTGGCCGATCGAGATCGCGTGAGCCGGCCACCGGGCAGTCTTCGCCGCGCGGCGTCCGCGAGGATCTTGTAGTCTGGCGCCTGCATGACGTCGCCCGCGCTGCCCCTCGTCCGCTACCGCTTCGCCTATCGCGCCCGCGACGCCGGCGTTCTGCGCGCCTTCGGGGGATCGGCGTGGCGCGGCGTGTTCGGGCATGCGCTGAAGCGGGTGGTGTGCGCGATGCGGCTCAGGCCCTGCGCCGGCTGTCCGCTGATCGACGGCTGCGCGTATCCGGCGCTGTTCGAGGGTCGCCGGCCGGCGGGGGCGGGAGCGGGGGCCGCGGCGGCGGCGCCGGCGGGAATCGATCTGCTGGCGGTGCCCTATGTCTTCGCGGCCGATCATCGCGGCGACGTGGCCTTCGCGGCGGGCGACGTCGTGTCGACGACGCTGACGCTGGTGGGCAGCGCCAATGCGCGGCTGGTCTATGTCGTGCGGGCGATGGCGGAGGCGGGGCTGGCCGGTCTGGGGCCGGCGCGCGCGCGGCTGGAACTGGTGCGGGTCGAGGCGCTGGACGGGCTCGACGCCGCTGCCGGCATGCTGGTCCATGACGGCGGCGCGCGATGCCTGCCGGCGGCGCCGCGCAGCCCGGACATGGCACCGCTCGGCCGGCATGTCGTGGTGACGCTACGCACGCCGCTGCGCCTGCGGCTGGGCGGCGATCTGGTGACGCCCGGCGGGTTCCAGCCCGCGCAGCTGCTGGTCGCGGCGATGCGCCGCGTCTCCAGCCTCGCGGCGCTCCATGGCGCCGGGCCGATCGCAGCCGACTACGCCGCGCTGAAGCAGGCCGCGGCCGGGGCTGCGCTCGCGGGGACGCCGGCGTTGCGCTGGCAGGAGCAGACGCGCTTTTCGGCGCGCCAGCGCACCGCGATGAAGATGGGCGGTCTGATCGGGACGGTCGGCCTCGATCTGGGGGCCGACGCCGATGCCCTCGCGCCCTGGCTCGGCCTCGCGCAATGGGTCGGGCTCGGCAAGGGGGCCAGCATGGGGATGGGGGATTTCCGGGTGGTGGCGGCGGCGGGCTGACCGGGCGGAACGGAGCGTCGAGACGGTTGACGCGGGGGGCATGGACGCCGAAGCATGGCGGCCGGATTTGCGGTCTTCGGATCGTCGCGGGAGGAGTCGTCCATGGGTGCGTTCGCGGGCAAGAGCGTCATCGTCACCGGCGGGGCAAAGGGCATCGGGCGCGCCATCAGCCTTGGCTTCGTGCGCGCCGGGGCGGGCGTCGCCTGCGCGGATGTCGACGAGGCGGCCGGTGCCGAGACGCTGCGGCTGGCGGCGGGCGCCGAGGGCCGGATGATCTTCGTCGCGGCCGATGTCAGCCGGTCGGCGGCCTGCAAGGCGCTGGTCGAGCGGACCGTCGCGGCCTTCGGCGGCGTCGACATCCTGTGCAACAATGTCGGGATCCAGCCGACCGACAGCTATCTGCCGGCGCATGAATTGCCGGAGGAGACCTGGGACCGGATCATCGACGTCAATCTCAAGAGCCGCTTCCTGATGACCAAATACTGCGTGCCGGAGATGAAGAAGCGCGGCGGCGGCGCCATCATCAACACGGCGAGCGTCCAGGGCCTGCAATCGGCGCTGGGCGTGGGCCCCTATGCCGCCAGCAAGGGCGGCGACCTGTCGCTCACCCGCCAGCTGGCGCTGGAATACGCGAAGGACAGGATCCGCGTGCTGGCCGTCAATCCCGGCACGATCGAGACGCCGCTGGTGGCCGAGGCGGCCGCGGCCTTCGGCGAGACCGTCGACAGCCAGCGCGCGAAATGGGGCGCCTGCCATCCGCTGGACCGCATCGGCCAGCCCGAGGAGATCGCCGAGGTGGTGATGTTCCTGGCCAGCGACAAGGCGTCGTTCATGACCGGCTCCTACGTCAACGTCGATGGCGGGCTGATGGCCAAGGGCGCCTGGGCCTGAGCGGCGGCGGCGTCTGCGCGCGCCGCCCCGGCCGACGCCGCGCCACGCAACGACCCGCAACATGCCGCGTCTGTCGATCGCCTTCTTCGCGTCCGGGTTCGCGGCGCTGCTGTGCCAGATCGTCTGGCAGCGCATGCTGGGCATCTTCGCGGGTTCGGACACCATTTCCGCGGCCCTGGTCGTCGGCGCGTTTCTCGCCGGGCTGGGGCTCGGCTCGCTGGCCGGTGCCCGCGTCGCGGACCGGCTGAGCGCCGCGCAGGCGCTGGCCGGCTTCGCCGCGGCCGAGATCGGGGTCGGGCTCTTCGCCCTGGTCTCCAAGCCGTTCCTCTACGACTGGATCGCCGCCGGGCTGGCGGGCCGGGTCGATGCGCCGGCCGCGATCTTCGCGCTGTGCTTCGCCGGGCTGGTGCTGCCGACGACGCTGATGGGCGCGTCGCTGCCTTTGCTGGCGCGCGCGGTCGCGCAATCCGTCGACGCGATCGCCGAGCGCGTCGGGCTGCTCTACGGGCTCAACACGCTGGGCGCCGGGCTCGGCGCGCTGGTCGGCGGCTGGCTGCTGGTCGGCAATCTGGGCTTCGTCGGGGCGCTGCGGCTGGCCGCGGCGCTCGATGTGGCGGCGGCGCTGATCGCCCTCAGCCTGATCGGGCAGCTGCGCGCGGGCCCGGAGCCCGCCGCGCGTCCCGCGCCGGCCCGGGCCGCGGCCATGTCCGCGCCGGCGCCCGATCACGGCAGCCTGCCGGTCTGGTGCGGTCTGGTGTTCCTGTCGGGCTACGTGATCGTGGCCCTGGAGATCGTCTGGGTCCGCCTGATGGGTCAGTTCGGCCAGTACCACGCCTATCTGTTCCCGACCGTGCTCGGCATCTTCCTGCTGGCCGACGGGCTGGGCATGGCGGTCGCGGCGCGGATGCTGCGCCGGATCGCCGATCCGCGCCCGGCCTTCTTCATCGTCCAGGGCGCCGGCTTCGTGCTCGCGGCGGCGCTGATCCTCGCGCTGTGGCTGGCGGTGCCGCAGGCGCCGCTGGCCGAACTGATGGCCGTCGACAACAGCCGTCTGCGCGGTGCCGCGCTGTGGGGGATGGTGGCGGTCGCGGTGGCCGTGGTCGGACCGCCGTCCTTCCTGATCGGCATGACCTTTCCCTTCGTGCAGAAGGCCGTGCAGCGCGACCTGTCGGCGGTCGGCATGCGCGTCGGCTGGGTGCAGTTGGCGAACATCGCCGGCAACGCCGCGGGATCGATCCTGACCGGGCTGCTGTCGCTGCATCTGCTGGGCACGGCCGGCACGCTGAAGCTGCTGGCGCTGCTGTCGCTGGTGCTGCTGGCCGGCTGGCTGTGGGTGGCGGGTGGCCGCCGTCTGCCCGAGCTTGCCCTCGCCGCGTGCTGTGCCGCGCTGCTCGTGGTCATGCCCGGCAACGCCGCGCTCTGGGTGCGCATGCATGGCGACAAGCCGGACCGCTATCAGGCATGGTCGGAGGACCGCTCCGGCGTGGCGCTGTTCCGCGACGAGTCCGCCGGATCCGCGGGCAGCCCGTTCTACATCCAGGGTTTCAGCCAGGGCCGCATTCCGTTCCTGCCGATCCACCAGTTCCTCGGCGCTGTCGGCCCGCTGCTCCATCCCGCGCCGCGCGAGGTCCTGGCCATCGGCGTCGGCAGCGGCGGCACGCCCTGGGCCGCGGGCATCAGGCCCGAAAGCCGGGTGCGCGCCATCGAACTGGTCGGTCCCGTGCTGACCGTGCTGGACGATGTCGCGGCGCAATTCCCGCACGGGCCGATCGCGCGCATGCTGGCCGATCCGCGCTGGACCTTCCTCTACGGCGACGGGCGGCGGCTCCTGGCGCGCGAGACGCGTCTCTACGACGTGATCGAGGCCGACGCGATCCTGCCAGAAGGGTCGCATTCCGGCCTGCTCTACAGCGCCGAGTTCCTCGAATCGGTGCGCCGGCGTCTGGCGCCGGGCGGGCTCTATGTCCAGTGGGCGCCGACCGCCCGTGCCGCCGAGACCTTCGTCGCGGTCTTCCCGCATGCGCTGCTGCTGATGCCGGCGGCGGTGCTGATCGGTGCCAACGATCCGATCCGCTTCGACGCGGCGGCGCTGCGCGCGGCGTTCCGCGCGCCCGACAATCTCGCCCATCTGCGCGCCGGCAACGCCCGCGACTTCGACTGGGCGACGATGTTCGCCGGGGGCGCGCATCGCTGGGAGCCGGGACAGGCGCGCGCACCGGCTCCGCTGACCGACGTGTTCCCGCGCGACGAGTTCTATCTCAACAATCCGATCGCCGGCACGGACCGGATCCTGGGCGCGGGCGGCCGGGTCCGATGACGCGGCAGGTCCGGGTTTGCGTCGCCGGCCGCGAGGCGCTAAGCGTCGCGGTCATGACGACCGTGACCCCGCGCGGCACCGGCAGGCACCGATGACCGAAGACGCTCCGGCCTCGCGCGACGAGACGGCGCTGGCGGCCTTCCTGCACGACATCGGGAAGTTCATGCAGCGCGCGCACCGCGCCAACGGCGACCTCGACGCGGCGGCGATGGCGCGGGCGCCGACGGTGCTGCCGGGCTTCCTCGGGCGGTCGTCGCACTGGCATGCGCTGTGGACCGACGCGTTCTTCGCGACGATGGCGGACTCGGGCGCGGCGCTGCCCGAGGGCATGCGCTGGGCGCAGGTGCGCGCGGCCGCCGCCATGCACCACAATCCGCAGACGCCGGGCGAATGGATCGTCGCGGAAGCCAACCGCATCGCCGCCGGGCTGGAGCGCAAGCCGCGCGACGAGGAGGGCGAGGATCGCGATCCGGGCGGCGCGTCCAGCTTCCGCGGCCAGGCGCTGCGCGCGCTGTTTCCGGCCGTCGCCTTCGGCGGCACCGCGCCGGCGCCACGCCACCATGTCGCGGCGGCGCTGGAGCCGGCGGCGCTGGCGCCCGGCGCGGCGGGCGAGGCGGCGCAGGCCATCGCCTGCAAGCGGCTGTGGCCGGATTTCGTCGCCGGCTTCACCGGGCTCTGCGCGGTGTCCAGCGACGCCGCCATGTTCCACCGCGCGTTGCTGGCGCTGTCCGAGCGGCTGACCTGGGCGATCCCGTCCTCGCCGGCCGACCAGCCCGACGTGCCCCTGCACGAGCATGCGCGCAGCGCCGCGGCCGTGGCGGCGTGCCTGCACGGGTTCCATGCCGCGCGCGGCGAACTGGCCGACGCCGCGCGCATCCGCGACCGCGCCGCGCGCAAGTTCCGCTTCGTGGTCGGCGACCTGTCCGGCGTCGCCCGCACGCTGGAACGCCAGGGCGCCGAGCCGGCGGCGGGACCGGCGCGGCTGCGGCGGCTTCAGGCCCGCGCCCTGCTGGCCGAGGCGGCGCTGGGCGCCGCATCGTTCCTGACCTGCCGCGCGCTGGAACTGCCGGCCTATTGCGAACTGGTGCTGGCGGGCGGGCGCTTCGTGCTGCTGGCGCCGGACATGCCGGATCTGGAGACGCGGCTGGACGGCGTGCGACGCGCCCTCGACCTCTGGGCCTGCGCGCGCCATCGCGGCGAGGTCTCGATCGATCTGGCGGCGGCGCCGGCGATGTCGGCGGCCGATCTGATGCAGGGCGGCTACGAACGCGGCTGGGGTGCGATGCTGCGCGCGGCCGAGGGGGCGGCGCTGCGCCGCCTGTCGACGATGCCCACCGGGGTGCTGGCGGACGAGGCCGGCGAGGCCGAGCCCTGCCCGGCCTGCGCGCTGCGCCCGGCGCGGCGCCCGGGTGCCGACGGACGGCTGCGCTGCGTGCCCTGCGGCGACGAGGCGGCGCTGGGCGAGATCCTGCCGCGGATCGAGGCCGCGCTCTGGACCGAGGGCCGGCTGCCGCCGGGCCGCGCGGCGTGGGAGAGCGATCTGCCCGCGGGGCTGAGCCTGGCGCTGCTGACGGCACCGCTGCATGCCGGCGACGCCGAGGCGTGGGAGCGCGTGCGCGGCGGCTGGCGCGTGGCCGACGCGCCCGCGCCGATGCCGGTGGCGCCGCGCCTGCTGGCGCGGCGCGGCGCGCTCGCGGCGCGCGGGACGCAGGGCGTGCTGCGCGCCGACATGGACCGGCTCGGGCAGATCTTTGGCCGCTGGCTGGGCAAGGATCGCAGCCTGGGGCGGCTTGCGACGCTGTCGCGCATGACCGACGCCTTCTTCTCGCTCGCGGCGCCGGCGCTGCTGGAGAGCGAATTTCCCGAACTGGCGCTGATCCAGGCTGGCGGCGACGCGCTGCTGGTCGCCGGCCCGGCCTATGCGACGGTCTGCTTCGCCGACCGGCTGGAGGAGGCGTTCCGCGCCCATGTCGGCGGCAATCCGCATCTGGGCCTCTCCGCCGCGATCGAGATCGCGGACCAGGCCGATGCGCTGGGGCCGGCGATCCGCCGTTCCGTCGGCCGGCTGGCGGCGGCCAAGGCGGCGGGCCGCGCGCGCGTCGCCTTCGTGGCCCCGGCGCCGCTGGCGTGGTCCGCGCTGCGCGCCGCGCTCGACCAGGCCGGGCGGATCGACGAGATGCGGCGGGCCGGCCGCGTCGGCCCGCGTTTCCTGTCCGCATGCCTGGAGATCGCGCGGCTGCGTCGGCGCGCGGAAGGCGACGGCGCGGGCGGCGGTCTGGCGCTCGACGCGGCGGATTGGCGCGCGCGCTGGGCGCGCTGCCTCGACCGTCATCTCGATCGGGGCGACACCGAATGCCTCGTCTTCTTCGACGCGCTGATCGGCGGCGGTCTGGCGGCGGCCGCGGGCCCCGTCGAAGGCGGCGCGGCGCCGGACACCGGCGAGGCGGCGCTCGCCGTCGCGCTGCTGCGCAGAAGCTGAACAGGAGGCTGGCCATGGCACCGAACCCACAGCGCGGACCGGGCGGCGCACCCCGCCCGCCAGGCAGGCATCCGGGCGGCGGACAGCGTCCGCCGGGCGGCGGACGTCCGCCGGGTGGTCCGCGCGACGGCGGGCCGCGCGAAGGCGGTGGCGGCGGCGTCCGCGAGGGAGGCGGGCCGCGGTCCGAGCTTCCCGCGCTGCCGCGGCCCAACGTGCCACGCTATTTCGCCGACGGGCCCGATGGCGCCATCCGGCGCGAGCTGCTCGAGGGGCGCGCCGATGCGCTGGCGCGCGCCTGCGCCGCCGTGCCGGCCGCCCAGCTGCAGGCCTTTCTCGAAGAGGTGCGCGCGATCGGACGGCGCACGCCGCCGGAGGAAGATCCGGATGCCGCCGCGATCCAGGCGCAGATGGCCCTGCTCAAGGCGAAGGCCGCGCTGGCCTTCCGCCGCCGCGGCAAGCCTGAGAATTTCCCGCACGACCTGCTGCAGTTCTTCGTCGACCATGCGGCGGGCGTGCGCGACGCGCGCGATCTGGCGGCGTTCCGCCGCATCCTCGAGGCCGTGAGCGCCTATCACCGCTTCTACGAGCGCAGGACATGAGGGACCGGAGATGAGCGAGATCAGGTTGCTGGGACGCGTCTTCGTCAATGGCCGGATCCGGCTGCTGTCGGGCCTGCATATCGGTGCGGGCGGCGGCGGCATCGGCATCGGTGGCGCCGACGCGCCCGTCGTGCGCCAGCCGGTGGGCGAGGATCCCTACATCCCCGGCTCCAGCCTCAAGGGGCGGCTGCGCTTCCTGCTGGACTGGGCCTTCGACCGCGTCGGCAAGGCGTCGTCCGGCGGCGCGGCCGATCCTGCCGATCCGGTGCTGCGCATCTTCGGCGCGCCGACCGGCGACGGCGCCTGGGCCGGCGGGCCGACGCGGCTGATCGTGCGCGACGCCACGCTCGATCCCGGCTGGCGCCAGCGCGCGATCGCGCGCGGCTGGCCGCTGACCGAGGAGAAGAGCGAGATCGCGATCGACCGTCTCGCGGGCAAGGCGCATGACCGGTCGCCGCCGCGACAGACCGAGCGCGTCAGCGCCGGGGCGCTGTTCGACACCGAATTCGTCTTCCGCGTCTACGACACCGGCGACGGCGGCGCGCGGGACGCGCAGTGCCTGAACTGGCTGCTCGCCGGGCTGTCGCTGCTGGAGCAGGACGCGCTTGGCGGCTCGGGGTCGCGCGGCTATGGGCGGATACGCTTCGAGGATCTGGTGTTCCGCGACCTCGCCGGCGGCACGACGCCGCTGGGCGACATGTTCCGCGTGGCGCGCTTCGACCGCGACCAGCCGCCATCGATCGTGGCGCTGGGAGCGGGCTGATGGCCCTGCCGCCGCTCGCGCGGATCCGGCTGCGCCTGCAGGCGCCGCTGGGGACGCCGATCGTCTCGGGCACGCTGTTCGGCCAGGTCTGCTGGGCGATCCGCGCGGCCGAGGGCGAGGCGGCGCTCGAAGCCTGGCTGGCGGCGCAGGGCGAGGCACCCACGATCTTCTCCGACGCCTTTCCCGAGGGGATGCTGCCGCGCCCGCTGCTGGCGCCGCCGCCGCCGCGCATGCCGCAGGGTCAGGCCGACGCCGACGCCGCCGCCGCGCGCGCACGGCGGCCCTGGATCCGGGCGGCCGAGTTCGCGGCCTTGCGCCTTCGGCTGGATCCGGTCTTCCTCGCCGACAAGCTCGTCGATGCCCCCTGGGACGCCGACGCGACATCCGTGCGTCTGCGGCATGGCCGCGTCGATTCCCTGACCGGTCGCGCCGGTGCCGCCGATGGCTTCGCCGAGGCGGCGGACTGGAGCTTCCAGGTGGCACCGCTGCGCGACGTCTATGTCCGCAGCGCCGAGACGCCGGCGCGCCTCGCGGCGCTGGTCGGGGCGGTCGGCGCCGACGGCTATGGGCGCCATGCCAGCTGGGGGCGGGGCCGCTTCGTGGTCGAGACGATCGAGCCGGCGCCCGAGCTGGACGGCGCCGACGGGCCGCGCTGGCTCAGCCTGTCCCATGGGACGATCGACGCCGCGATGCGCGAGCCGCGCTACCGTCTGTCGACCCATGCCGGCCGGCTCGGCGCGGCGGCGTCGGGCGGCGGGCTGCGGCCGTGGAAACACGCGTTGCTGCTGGCTGCGCCCGGCGCCACCTTCGCGGCCACGGGCGATGGTCCCTTCGGCGCGCTGCTCGCGGGCGTCCATCCCGGCGATCCGCGCGTGCGCCACGACGCGCGCCATGTCGCCATCCGCTACGCCGAGGTCGGGCATCCATGAGCGCGCGGATCCTGCACGCGGTCGCCCTGACGCCGGTCCATGTCGAGGATCCGGCGCCCTGGACGCCGGATGCCTTCGCGCTCGACGACGACCATCTGGTGATGTTCGACCCGGCGGCGGCGATGGCCGCGCTGGATCCGGCGGCGCGACAGGGATTTTCGATCGCGCTCGATCGCGGCGACGTGCGCCTGGCGCAGGACGTGCTGCGCGCCGGGCTGCGGCCGGAGCTGATGCTGGACCGCATCCTGGTCGGGGCCGCGTCGCGTGCCGGCATCCTCGAGGCCTTCGCCAATCCGGCCCGGCCGGCGCGGGTGGTCCGCTTCGCGCGCAGCGGGACGCGGCCCTGCCTGCCGGGATCGACGATCAAGGGCGCGCTGCGCACCGCGCTGCTCAGCGCCCGCGCCGAGCCGCTTCTGCCCGAGCTGCGCCGCATCGCCGCGCGCGACGAGGCGCGCACGGGGCGGACCGGCCGCCTGTCGGACGAGATCCAGCGCGAGGTCTTCGGCTTCGACCCGGCGGCGCCGGTCGCGGGCCAGGACCCGTTCCGCCGGCTGCGAGTCGCCGACTGCCTGCTGGGCGAAGGCAGCACGCGCATCGACCGCGTCTTCAACCGGCGGCGCGACGGCCGCACCAAGGACATGCTCGTCGATGTCGAGCTGATGCGCGCGGGCACGGTGTTCGAACTCGCCATCGCCGTCGATGCCGCCGCGGGCGAGGGCATCGGCGATCTCGATTCGGTGCTTGCCGCCTGCGACGGGTTCAACCGGCGACGCTGGGACGAGGAGCGCACGCGGTTCTATGCCGACACGCCCTGGCCCGCGCAGCCGGCGACCGGCGAGGGCTGGCGCGCGGTGCTGCTGCGTGTCGGGCGATACGCGCATTTCGAGGCGGCCTCGATCGACGGGCTGCGTCAGGGCTGGAACCACGCCCGGCGCGAGGCGATGGTGGTCGGCGACAGCCGCGCCGTGACGCTGCGTGACAGGCTGCCGGTGCCGTTCGGGTGGCTGGCGCTGTGCGAGACGGCCGAGGCCGCGCAGGCCCTGGCGGCGGAGCAGCGCGCGCTCGCCGAGCCGCCGCCGCGGCCACCCAGGCCGCCGCCCGTGCCGGTGCCTGCCGCCGCTCCGGGACCGCGTCCGGGCAAGGAGATCCGGCCGCGCAAGGACAAGCCGCGTCGGGAGGCGGCGCCCGGCGCCGATGCCGGCAAGACCGCGGGGACGGGTGCGCAGGCGACGCGCAAGGACGGTCGCCCGGGCGACAAGCGCCGCCGCGACGAGGGCGGCCGCCGCCCTCGCGACGCCGCACCGCCGCCGCCGCCACCGCCGCCGCCGGCGCGCACGTCGCGGCTGCTGATGTTCCGGCGCGGCGAGCGC
>JBIKLI010000253.1:0-6544 GCA_044359885.1 Alphaproteobacteria bacterium
CGGCCGCCATGGATGCGCCGATCCGGCCCGCGACCATCAACCCGGCGATCACCGGGCCCAGTTCGCGGGTCATCGACAGGACGACGACGGTGGCGACCGCCCCTTCGGCCTGGAAGCGCGCGAAACCGGTGTAGCTCTGCAGCGCCAGGACCATGCCGGTGAACAGCGCCGTCAGGCCGACGACGGGCAGGGAGTAGTAGCCGATGTCCAGCATCTGGCGCAGCGCCAGGGCTGGATAGAAGGGCGGGCGGACGCAATGCGACACCGCGCTGCCGGCGAACAGGGAGATCCGCCCGAGCGCGGCCAAAAAGCCGAGAAAGACCCGACCGATCGTCGCCAGCGGGTTCATGGCCGGCGATAGGCGCGCACGAAGCGCCGCCCAAGCCCGGTCAGAAGCGTGTAGCCGATCGTTCCGGCAACTGCGGCGACCTCGTCGAGGGCAATGCCATCGCCGATCAGCGACACGCGATCGCCGACCCGCAGGCCGGGCGCCTGTCCGGCATCGATCGCGGCCGTGTCCATCGAGATCCGCCCAAGAATGGGCAGGTTCTTGCCGGCGAAGCGGGCATGGCCCCGGCCCGACAGGCTGCGCGGCAATCCATCGGCATAGCCGCAGCCGATGGTCGCAACCCGCACCGGACCCTCGGCCCGGAACGTGGCCCCGTAGCCGACCGTCTCGGGCGGCGCGATGTCTCGGATCTGGAGCACGGGTGCGGTCAGGCTCACGGTTTCTCGCTGCGGATTCGAACGACCGGGGAGCGGATTGATCCCGTATAGCGCGGCACCAGGACGCGCAAGATCGAATTGGAAGGAGGGTCCGAGGAAGATCCCCGAACTGTTGGCCAGCGATGCCGGAACCGACGGCCAGCGCTGCCGCAGCGCCCCAAAGCGCGCCAATTGGTCGCGGTTCATGTCCGCGTCTTCCTCGGCACGGGCCAGATGGCTCATGACCAGGACAGGCGCGATCCCCCGGAGCCTGTCCGGATCCGCCGCCAGAGCCGCCGCATCGCGACCGCAGAAGCCAAGGCGGGACATGCCGGTGTCGAAATGGAGCGCGGCGTCCAGCCGGCGGCCGGTCTGCGCCGCGAAATCGCGCCAAGTCTCGGCCTGACCGGGGTCGTTCAGGACCGGCACAAGACCGGCGGCGACGAACGTCGCAGCCTCGCCCGGCAGGCATCCGGCCAGCACGAAGATGCGGCAGGAAGCCGGCAGCGCCCCCCGCAGCGCCACGCCTTCGTCGATCTGGGCGACGAAGAAGTCGCGGCAGCCGGCAGCGGCGAGCGCCGGGGCCACCTCGGCCGCGCCGAGCCCGTAGGCATCCGCCTTGACCACCGCGGCGCAGGTGCTTCCCGGCGCCAGTCTGGCCGAAAGACCACGCCAGTTGCCGACGACGGCACCGAGATCGATCTCCAGGATCGCCTGCGAGGGGAGCGGCGCGGACACCGGCCGCATCTCTCAGCCCTGATCGTCGTCGAAACGATCGCTGGCCGCGAGGTCGTCGAACTTGGTGTAGGTGCCGTCGAAGAACAGCCGGACCGTGCCGATCGGTCCATGGCGCTGCTTGCCGATGATGACTTCGGCGACGTTGTGGATTTCCTGGCCCCGCTGCTGCCATTTCTCGTAGCGGTCGTGGAACTTGTCGTCCTGCTCGTCGGGCCGCCGCGCCGGCTCGGCGCGTGCATGGTAGTATTCCTCCCGGAACACGAACATGACGACATCCGCATCCTGCTCGATCGAGCCGGATTCGCGGAGGTCCGACAGCTGGGGCCGCTTGTCCTCGCGCAGCTCGACCGCGCGGCTGAGCTGGGACAGCGCGATGATCGGGACGTCGAGCTCCTTCGCGATCGCCTTGAGGCCGCGGGTGATGGCGGAGATTTCCTGGACGCGGCTTTCCGGCCGGGTGCTTGCCGGCAGGGTGAGGAGCTGCAGGTAGTCGACGACGATCATGCCAAGCCCGCTGGTCCGGTGCAGCCGCCTTGCCCGGGTCCGCAGCGCCGAGATCGAAAGCGCCGGCGTGTCGTCGATGAAGAGCGGCAGGCGATTGAGGTTCTGGGCGGCTTCCACGAAACGCGGAAAATCCTCGCCACGGACTTCGCCGCGACGGATCTTGTCCGACGGGACCTGGGTCACTTCAGACAGCAGGCGCGTCGCCAGCTGCTCGGCCGACATCTCGAGCGAGAAGAAGGCGACCTTCGCGCCTTCGACCACCTGCCGGCTGCCGTCCTCGGCGATCCGCTCCTTGAACGCGTTCGCCGCGGCGAAGGCCATCTTCGTTGCGAGCGCCGTCTTGCCCATCGACGGCCGGCCGGCGAGGATGATGAGGTCGGAGGGATGGAAGCCGCCGAGCTTCTTGTCCAGGTCCCTGAGCCCGGTTGTGACGCCCGTGACATGGCTGTCGCGCTTGTAGGCCTTCTCGGCCATGTCGATGGCCGCCGAGAGCGCGTCGCGGAACGTCGTGAACCCGCCCTCGAACTCGCCGCTGCGCGCCAGATCGAACAGCTTCTGCTCCGCGCCTTCGATCTGCTCGTTGGCCGTGACATCCAGGTCGAGCGCATAGGCGTCGTTGACCACGTCGCTGCCGAGCGCGATCAGCTGGCGCCGCAGGTAAAGGTCGTGGACGATGCGGGCGTAGTCCCGCGCGTTGACGACGGCGACGACGGACGCGGCAAGCCGAGCCAGGTATTGCGCGCCACCGATATCGGTCAGCGTCGCGTCCTGCTCGAATCGAGCCTTGAGCGTCACCGGATTGGCGACGCTGCCGCGCGTGATCGCCTGGCCGATCGCCTCGTAGATGCGGGCATGGCGATCATCGGCGAAATGCTGCGGCAGCAGGAATTCGGAAACGCGGTCGAACGCCTTGTTGTTCGCGAGCAGGGCACCGAGCAGCTGCTGCTCGGCTTCCAGGTTCACCGGAGGGCTGCGATCGCGCGCCTCGTCTGGACGCGCGCGCGGAAGGATCGCGATCGGGTTCGGGTCGGCCATGGGTGACAGCACTACGTCCCGCCCCGGGCGCGCGCAACGGCGGCGAGGCTGTGGATCGCGTTGAAAACGGGAGCCGCCGGCGCCGTGATCGCGCGGCGCCGGCGGCCGCAGCTCAGGCCGAGGCCGGACCGTCCTTGGACGCGCCCTTGGCCTTGCGCGGCTTCTTTTCGCCCTTGTCGGCCGGCGCCTCTGCGTCGGCCGCGGCTGCGTCGGGCGAGGGCGCCTCGGGCGCCGCTTCCGCGGCGGGGGCCTCGGCAACCGCCGCAGCCTTGCGACCTTCGGCCTGGGCCTGGGCTTCCTCGGCCGATTGCGCGACGTTCACCCGCACGTCGACCGACACCTCCGGGTGCAACGCCACGCGGGTCGGATGGATGCCCAGCGCCTTGATCGGCACCTGGAGCAGAACCTGACGGCGGTCGACTGTGAAGCCCGCCGCGGTGACGGCGTCGGCGATGTCCCGGTTGCTGACCGACCCGTAGAGCTGGCCGGTCTCGCCCGCCTGGCGGATGACGACGACGGTCAGGCCGTTCATCTTGAGCGCGACGGCTTCTGCCTCGCCCTTGCGGGCAAGGTTCTGCGCGACCAGCTGGGCACGCTGCTTCTCGAAGACCGCGAGATTTTCCTTGGTGGCGCGCATCGCCTTCTTCTGCGGCAGCAGGAAGTTCCGGGCATAGCCGGGCTTGACGCGCACGACGTCCCCCATCTGTCCCAGGGCTTCGACGCGCTCGAGAAGGATGACTTGCGTGGCGCTCATGGCTCGGTCTCCGGTGTCAGGATCGCTTGGAAATTGGCAGGGATGGATCAGAGGCGGGGCGCAGGCCCGGCGAAGCGCTCGCGCAGCCGGGTCCAGGGCTCGGCGATGCCGAGCAGCATGACGACGACGATGGCGGGAGCGAACAGGAAGATGGCGCCGTAGGCCGCCGCCAACAGCGGACCGCGAGCCGGGGAATTCAGCACCATCGCATGCACGACGGCGAGACCGGCGAACGCGAAGCCGACCGCGCAGATCAGCACCAGATTGCCACCGACCGCGCCGGAAATGCCGGGGAGGAGGGCGCCGACGCCGGCGATAGCGGCCCCGGTCGCGAACCACGCCGGCAACGCCAGATCGCTCAGCGCGGGGGTCGGCCGGAGGTTCAGCCCCGCGCGAACGAGGATGAATTGTGCGAGCCCGGCGTTCAGCGCCAGAAGCACGAAGAACCCGATGCCGAGGAACCCGGGCAGGAAGCCCAGCGTGAAACGAACCAGACGATCGGCGGCCTCGGGCGAAAGATCGGCCGGGCGCAGCTCGGCGGGCAGGGTTTCGAGGACAGCGCGTGCGCGGGAAACCTGACCTTCGTCCGGCCAGAGCGCCGCCGGCAGCGCCGTCGCGGCGACCGCCAGGACGAGGCCCAGTGCCACCAGCAGCAGCCCAGCCGGCGGGTACCACCGGCGTTGCCCGTCTTCGATGCGGGTCAGCAGCGCCTGCCGGACCAGGACGGTCGCCGGCAGGCCGACGGCCAGTGCGAAGAAGAAGCCGAATTCGATCCGGATCAGCAGCGAGGCGACGGCAAAGCTGCTGGCCGTCGCGATCGCCGCGGCCTGCGAACCGAGGGCGAGGCCGACAAGGAATATCGGCAGCTGGGCGAGGCTCGACAGCACGACCCCGCCAAGCGTCATCGACAATGCCGACAGCGTCAGCGCGGCGGCGAAGACCCCGGCTGCGATCGACAGGATGATATGGCGTCCTGGCATGGTCATGTGACGTGCGACGAGCAGGCGACGGCGCGGCGGCCTCGCAACCACCGCGCCGGTACCATCATCCCAGAAGATACGGCAGCAGGCCGAGGAAGCGGGCGCGCTTGATCGCCTGGGCGAGCTCGCGCTGCTTCTTGGTCGACACCGCCGTGATGCGCGACGGGACGATCTTCCCGCGCTCGGACAGGAAGCGCTGCAGAAGCTTCACGTCCTTGTAATCGATCTTGGGGGCGTTGGGCCCCGAGAACGGGCAGGATTTCCGGCGCCGGAAGAACGGGCGGCGTCCACCGCCGCCACCGCCGCCCGGCCCGCGGCCTTCGCCCTCGCGGCCCTCGCTGGCCGATGCGTAACCGGACGTCATGCCTCGCCTCCCTCGCGCGGTTCATAGTCGCGGCTGCGGCGGCCTTCGCGGCCCTCGCGCTCGTCGCGACGCTGCAGCATCATCGACGGACCCTCTTCCAAAGCCTCCACACGGATGGTCATGTGGCGCAGCACGTCCTCGTTGATCCGCATGTTGCGTTCCATCTCGGCGACAGCCGAAGCCGGCGCGGAGATGTTCATGAGCACATAGTGCCCCTTGCGGTTTTTCTTGATCCGGAACGCCAGATTCCTGAGGCCCCAATACTCGCGCTTGGTGACCTCGCCGCCATGGTCCTTGACGATGGTGGCGAATTGCTCGGTCAGGGCCTCGACTTGCGTCGCCGAGATGTCCTGACGCGAGATGAACACGTTCTCGTAGAACGGCATCGCGCGACTGCTCCCTTTGGATGTTTCGCGGCCCGCCGCTCCGGTCAAGGGAGCCGCACGGGCCTAGCCGGCAGGATGCCGGCAAGGAGACCGCCCGGATTTCTCCCGGACGGCTTTGGCGAACAGGCTTCTACAGCCCCGGCACGGCTGGCGCAAGGGGCGGCGGCGCGTTGACTTGTCGGCAGGTCCGGACCTATTGAGCCGGCATGGATTTCGATCTGTCCGACGAGCAGCGCGCGATCCGCGACACCGCGCGGGACTTCGCGGCGGCGCATTTCGCGCCGAACGCGGCGCGGTGGGATGCGGACGAAATCTTTCCGCAGGACGAGCTTCGCGCCGCGGCGGCGCTTGGCCTCGCCGCCATCTATGTGCGTGCGGATGTCGGCGGCAGCGAACTTGGCCGTCGCGACGCCGCCCTGGTCTTCGAGGAACTGGCAGCGGGGTGCACCTCGACGGCGGCCTATCTGTCGATCCACAACATGGTCGCCTGGATGATCGACAGCTTCGGGAATTCGGCGCAGCGTGCGCGCTGGGTCCCGGCGCTCGCGGCGATGGAGCTTTTCGGCAGCTACTGCCTCACCGAGCCGGGCTCGGGCTCCGACGCCGCATCCCTGCGCACGCGCGCCGTGCGCGACGGCGATCATTACGTCGTCAACGGCAGCAAGGCGTTCATCTCCGGCGGCGGCAGTTCGGACATCTACATCGTCATGGTGCGGACCGGCGGCGAGGGGCCCGGCGGGATTTCCGCGCTGGTGGTCGAGAAGGGGACCCCTGGGCTGGGTTTCGGCAAGCGCGAGCGCAAGCTCGGCTGGAACTCGCAACCGACCGCCATGGTGATCTTCGAGGATGCGCGGGTACCCGTCGCCAATCGTCTCGGGCAGGAAGGGGAAGGCTTCCGCTTCGCGATGAAGGGGCTGGATGGCGGCCGCGTCAACATCGCCGCCTGCTCGCTCGGCGCCGCACGGGCCTGTCTGGGCTTCGCCCGGGACCATCTCGCCATGCGCAAGCAGTTCGGGCGGCGCCTCGCGGACTTCCAGGCCCTGCAGTTCCGGTTGGCCGACATGGCGACCGACCTCGA
>JBIKLI010000254.1:0-6523 GCA_044359885.1 Alphaproteobacteria bacterium
GCCGTCCATCTCCAGGACGAGGCGCAGCACGCCGTGGGCCGCCGGATGCTGCGGCCCGAAATTCATGGTCAGGTTCTTGAGCGCGACTTCGGCGGTCATGGCGGCGTTTCAGCCCTTCGCTGTTGCAGCGGCCGGCGGCGGCGGCGCCTTCTCGTCACCTGGAAGCAGCCGGTCCATCCCCTCCCAGGGAGACAGGAAGTCGAATCGTCGGAAATCCTGGGTCAGCTTGACCGGCTCGTAGACGACGCGCTTCAACTCGTCGTCGTAGCGGACCTCGACATGTCCGGTCAGCGGGAAATCCTTTCGCAGCGGATGCCCCTCGAAGCCGTAGTCGGTCAGCAGCCGGCGCAGGTCGGGATGGTCCGAAAAATAGATCCCGAACAGGTCCCAGGCCTCGCGCTCGTACCAGCCGGCCGCCGGAAAGACGACGGTTGCCGTCGGCACCGGGGTCTGCTCGTCGGTGCGCAGCTTGACGCGGACGCGCTGGTTCAGGCGCACGGAAAGAAGGTTGTAGACGACGTCGAAGCGCTGATCGCGGTCGGGCCAGTCGACGCCGCAGATGTCGACCAGGCACTTGAAGTCGCACTGGTCGTCGTCGCGCAGGAAGGTCAGCACGCGAACGATGGCCGAGGCGTTGACGAGGATGGTCAGTTCGTCCAGCGGCTGCGACACCGAGACGACGTCGCTCGCGAGCGCCGCCGCGACATGGTCGCCGATTTCCTTGAGTGCGGGGTTCATGGGCGGCACCGATCAGCGCATGATCGACGTGGTGCGGCGGATCTTCTTCTGCAATTGCAGGACGCCGTAGAGCAGCGCCTCCGCCGTGGGCGGGCAGCCGGGAACGTAGATGTCCACCGGTACGATCCGGTCGCAGCCCCGCACGACGGAATACGAATAATGATAATAGCCGCCGCCATTGGCGCAGCTGCCCATCGAGATCACCCAGCGCGGCTCGGCCATCTGGTCGTAGACCTTGCGCAGCGCCGGCGCCATCTTGTTGGTCAGCGTTCCGGCCACGATCATCACGTCGGATTGCCGCGGGCTGGGCCGGAAGACGATGCCGAACCGGTCGAAATCGTAGCGGCTGGCGGCGCTATGCATCATCTCGACCGCGCAGCAGGCAAGCCCGAAGGTCATCGGCCAGAGCGAGCCCGTGCGCGCCCAGGCGACGAGCTTGTCGAGCTGCGCGACCACGAACCCCTTGTCCTGCAGTTCGTCGGTCACTGTCCGCAGCATGCGGTCCTGCTCGGCACCGGCCGGCAGCGCGGTCTGGTTCGGCGCGGTCACTCCCATTCGAGCGCCCCCTTCTTCCATTCATAGACGAACCCGACGGTCAGGACGCCGAGGAAGACGATCATCGACCAGAAGCCGAACATGCCGATATCCCCCAGCGCGACGGCCCAGGGAAACAGGAACGCGACCTCGAGATCGAAGATGATGAACAGGATCGCGACCAGATAGAACCGCACGTCGAAGCGCTTGCGCGCCTCGTCGAACGCCTCGAAGCCGCACTCGTAGGCGGACAGTTTTTCCGCGTCCGGCTTCTGCCGGCCGGCCACGAGCGAGGCGGCCACCATGACGACCGAAAGGCCGATGGCGATCCCCAGGAAGATCAGGATCGGCAGGTACTCGCGAAGCAATTCATCCATGTCCCACGTCCGGCGAAAGCGGCCCGCGCAGCTTCCTGCACCTTGCGGCCAACCCCTATGCGAGGCGAGGGCGACTCACCCCCCGCCCGCCGTTCTTATAGAGACCAGCCAAAGGTTAGGAAAGGCCGAGTTGCTGCAGCGCACTCAGGCGCCGGCGCAGGCGCTGCGCCCAAGGCGCGAGATTGGAGATTGTTTGGGGGATGTCTCGAATTGGCGCGAGCGACGGGACTTGAACCCGCGGCCTCCGGCGTGACAGGCCGGCGCTCTAACCAACTGAGCTACGCCCGCATTGGCCAAATCGATGGGCGCGGTGTAGCCGCCTTCGGCTGACCAGTCAAGCACGACCATGCATCGACGCGATCGGCTCGCATGTCCGGCAGGCGTCAACCCGCCGTGGCCTCGGGGAACAGGCGCGCCAGACCTGCCGCCGACGCCTCGCAGAGACCGCGCTCGGTCACCAGGCCGGTGACCAGCCGCGCGGGCGTGACGTCGAAGGCGTCGTTGCGGGCGACGGTGCCGTCGGGCGCCACCTGGACGACCGCGAGCGCGCCCGACGGATCGCGGCCCTGGACATGGGTCACCTCGCGCGGATCGCGCTGCTCGATCGGGATTTTGGCGATGCCGTCGGCGACGCGCCAGTCGATCGTGGGGCTTGGCAGGCAGACATGGAACGGCACCCCGTTGTCGGCGGCGGCCAGCGCCTTCAGGTAGGTTCCGATCTTGTTGCAGACGTCGCCGTTGCGGGTCACCCGGTCGGTCCCGACCAGGCAGAGATCGACCAGCCCGCGCTGCATGAGATGACCGCCGGAATTGTCGCTCACCAGCGTATGCCGCACCCCATGGCGGCCCAGTTCCCAAGCCGTCAGCGCCGCACCCTGGTTCCGGGGCCGGGTCTCGTCGACCCAGACATGGATGTCGATCCCAAGGTCGTGGGCGAGATAGATCGGCGCCGTCGCCGTCCCCCAATCGACCGTCGCCAGCCAGCCGGCGTTGCAATGCGTCAGCACGTCGACCCGGCCGTCGCCGCGGCGCTGGGCCGCGGCGCGCACCAGCGCCAGTCCGTGTTCCCCGATCGCGCGGTTGATGGCCACGTCCTCGTCGCAGATCCGGTCGGCGAGCGCGAAGGCCGCCTCGGCCCGCTCCGCCGGCGGGCGGCCGATCACCCCGTCGCGCACGCGGTCGAGAGCCCAGCGCAGATTGACCGCCGTCGGCCGGGTCGCATCCAGCATCGCATGCGCGCGCAGGAGCGCCGCGTCGGCGGGATCCTCGGCCAGGGCCAGCGCCAGTCCATAGGCGCCGCAGGCACCGATCAGCGGCGCGCCGCGGGTCCGCATCGTGCGGATGGCGTCGGCCACAGCGGCCGCGCTGTCCAGGCGCAGGATCTTGAAATCGTGCGGAAAGCGGGTCTGATCGAAGATCCGCACCGCGATCTCGCCGTCCTGGCGCCAGATGCTGCGATAGGCCGTCCCATCGATCCTCATGCTACCTCCATGGCCACTGGGGCGGACCTCTGCTAATCGACCCGCGCGAACATGTCGACAGCGATCGGATTGCATCTCGGCTGTGCCGCCTCTGCGCTCGTGCCCGGCGCGACGCTCATGCTCGCGCCGAAGGGCACGCCGCGCCATCGGGCGCTCGGGCGCTTCCGGGTCGCGCTGATGGGCGGGGTCGTCGTTTCGTCCTTATGGATCCCGTCCTTCCTGGAGGTCGGCTGGATCGACATCTTCTCGCTGGTCGTCGCGGCCGGCGTGCCGCGCGCGATCCTTGCGATCCGTCGCGGGAATGTCCCGGCCCATCGCGGAGCGATGGTCGGGAATTTCGCCGGGCTCTGCGGCGCAGGGCTGGGTGCGCGGCTTCCGGGCCCCATGCTTGCCGACGCGCTGGCGACGCTGCTGGGGCGGCGGTCGGGTGGCCGCCGCGGCGCGGTGGGGCCCGGTGGGCGATGACGGACTCGAACCGCCGACATCCTCCGTGTAAAGGAGGCGCTCTACCGACTGAGCTAATCGCCCGCCGACCCTGCAAACGCGAACGGCCCGGTGCGATCGCCCCGGGCCGTCGGCCGCATACGCCGCCTCGCGCAGTTCAGCGCGAGTAGAACTCGACGACCAGATTCGGTTCCATCTGGACGGGGTAGGGCACGTCGCCGAGCTTCGGCGCGCGGACGAAAATGCCCTTCAGTCCCTTCTCGTCGAGGCTGAGATAATCCGGCACACCGCGCTCTGCGGAAGCCTGGGCGGCCATGACCTGCTGCAGTTCGCGAGACGCCGGCTTGACCTCGATCGTGTCGCCCTCGTCCACAACATAGGACGCGATGTCGACCTTCTTGCCGTTCACCCGGATATGCCCGTGGCTGACCAGCTGGCGCGCCTGGAAGGGGGTCACGGCGAATTTGAGGCGGTAGACGACCGCGTCGAGCCGCCGCTCGAGAAGCTGGATCAGGTTTTCGCCCGTGTCGCCGCGGCGCCGGGCGGCCTCGGTGTAGATCTTGCGGAATTGCCGCTCGGTGATGTTGGCGTAGTAACCCTTCAGCTTCTGCTTCGCATGCAGCTGGATGCCGAAATCCGACGGCTTCTTGCGCCGCGCGCCGTGCTGACCCGGGCCGGAGTCGGTGTTCGGCGCCTTCGCGCGACCCCACAGATTGACGCCGAGGCGGCGGGCGATCTTGTATTTGGCGTTGATGCGCTTGCTCATCGATCTCGGATCCGGGAAAGAGGTGGTCGGCGCGGACAAGGGCCCACGCAGCGAGGCGGGGCTAGATACCCGCGCCCGGCCCCGCGCGTCAACCCGCAATCCGTCCCGCCCCCCGGCCAGGGCCCGGTCCAGCGTCCGGGCCGCGGCCCGGCCCTAGCCGCCGGGCGGCGCCTTGGCGCGGCGCGACCCCGGGACCGGCGAGACATGGGGCCGCTCGGTGAGGCCGGTGACGATCCCCTGAAGCGTGTTCACTTCGTGGGTCATCAGCCCGGCGCGCTGGAAGATCGCCCGGATATTGCGCACCATTGTCGGACGCATTTCGGGATCGCGCAGGAAGCCGCAGGCGTCGAGCGCCCCCTCCAGGCGCGTGAAGAACCCGAGGAGTTCCGCCTTGGTCGCGGGGCGCGCCCGGTTGGTGACCAGCACCCGCTCCGGGGTCACATCCGCCGCCTGCCACCATTCATAGCCCATGATCAGCACGGCCTGCGCGAGGTTGAGGGAGTTGAAACCCGGGTTCAGGGGGATCGAGACCTGGACCTCCGCCACCGCGACTTCGTCGCTTTCCAGACCGGTGCGCTCGGGACCGAACAGGATCCCCGGCCGCTCGCCGCGCGCGGCCATCGCGCGCAGATCGCGCGCGGCCGCGCGCGGCGTGATCGTTTCCTTGACCATGCCGCGCCGGCGCGGACAGGTCGCGAACAGCGCGTTGAGGTCGCCGACCGCCTCGGCCAGGGTCGCGAACACCCGCGCCGAGCGCAGCACGCCGTCGGCATGCGTCGCCGCGGCGATCGCGCGCGGGTGGTCGGGCGGCTCGTCGGGCGCCACGAGGCGCATCTCGGCGAGGCCGCAATTGAGCATGGCGCGCGCCGCCATGCCGATGTTCTCCGCCAGCTGCGGCCGGACCAGGACGACGACCGGCGGCATGCCCGGCGCCATCAGGACGCACCGTCCTTGAACAGCTTCCAGGTGATGGCGTCGTGCAGGGCGTTGTAGGACGCCTCGATGACGTTCGCCGATACGCCGACCGTCGACCAGTGGCGGGCCGCCCCCCCCTCCCCGCCGCGATCGGCGCTCTCGATCATCACCCGCGTCACCGCCCGCGTCCCGTCCTCGGGGGTCAGGATGCGTACCTTGTAGTCGACCAGCCGCATGCCCTCGAGGCCGGGATAGATCGGCACCAGCGCCGCGCGCAGCGCGCCGTCGAGGGCGTTCACCGGGCCGTTGCCCTCGCCGACGGTCAGGAGCCGGCGGCCATGGGCGTCGAGCTTCACGGTCGCCTCGGACAGGGTCTCAAGCGCGCCGCGGGCGTTGAAGCGCCGCTCGGTGATCACGCGGAACGAGACCAGGGCGAAGAACTCGGGCACCCGGCCCAGCGCGCGCCGCGCCATCAATTCGAAGCTCGCCTCCGCGCCGTCATAGGCGAAGCCGTCGTGTTCGCGCCGCTTGACCTCCTCGACGAGGCGCTGGACGCGCGCATCGGCGGCGGCGATCTCGAGGCCGAGCTCGCGGAACCGCGCCAGGACGTTCGCCCGCCCGGCCTGATCCGAGACCACGATGTTGCGCCGGTTGCCGACCGACTCGGGCGGCACGTGTTCGTAGGTGCGCGAATCCTTTTCGACCGCCGAGACATGGACACCGCCCTTGTGCGCGAAGGCGCTCTCGCCGACATAGGGCGCGCCCCGGGCCGGCGGCCGGTTGAGCCGGTCGTCGAGCAGCCGCGAGACATGGGTGAGCCGCGCCAGCCGCGCCGGCGTCACCCCGGTCTCGAAACCCATCTTCAGCACGAGGGTCGGGACGATCGAAGTCAGGTTGGCGTTGCCGCAGCGTTCGCCCAGCCCGTTGAGCGTCCCCTGCACCTGGCGCGCGCCGGCCCGCACCGCGGCGAGCGAGTTCGCGACCGCGTTCTCGGTGTCGTTGTGGCAGTGGATCCCCAGTCGCTCGCCGGGGACCAGCGCCGCGACCTCGCCCACGATCCGCTCGACCTCGTGCGGCAACGTCCCGCCGTTGGTGTCGCAGAGCACGATCCAGCGCGCACCGGCGTCGCGCGCGGCGACAAGGCAGTCGCGCGCGAAGCACGGATTGGACTTGTAGCCGTCGAAGAAATGCTCGGCGTCGAAGATCGCCTCGCGGCCGCGCGACACGATCTCGGCGATGGAGCCGCCGATCATGTCGACGCCCTCCGC
>JBIKLI010000027.1:0-21535 GCA_044359885.1 Alphaproteobacteria bacterium
TGCGACGCTGGTCGGTCAGATCGGCGAACTTGGAGGCGAAGTGCTGGAAGCGGATGTGGGGCACGTGCCGGGCGATCGGAATTCGGGTGTGCCCATGCAGGCCGTCTGTCCGGCCGGAAAAAAGGGTGGCGGCGGAATGCTCCGCCGCCGCCCGGTCGCTTCAGGCGCGCTTGAAGCCCTGCAGTTCCTTCTGGGCCCAGTCGAGGCACTTGTCGATCGACTCGCCGCCCTGGGTGATGCGCGCGATCATCTTCGGCATCACGCCCTGGACATAGATCTGGTTCGCGATCCGCGGCGGCGCCGGAGCCGCGGCGATCGAGGCGATCTGGTGGTTGTGCGGATTCGGGTAGTGGTAGAGGGTCCCCTTCGGCGGTCCGACCTCGGCCCAGGTCTTGAACGTCGTCAGATTGGCGAAGGACGGGATGTCGTAGCCCTGGCTCGCCGCGACCAGCTTCTCGACCGAGGCCGGCGAGCTCAGATGGCGAACCAGGCTCTTCGCCGCCGACTTGTTCTTGGCGAAGCGCCAGATGCCGGCGAAGTTAGACGTGAACGGCGCATAGCGGCCGCGCGGTCCGGCCGGCATGCCGTGCGTCCACAACTGCGAGCCGATCTGCGGCGCGTCGCGCACGGCGACCGCCCAGGAGCTCGGCGGGTTCATGATCAGCGCGCCGCGGCCGGAGATCAGCCAGCGGTTGTTGGCGGCGTCATCCCAGGTGAAGACGTCGTTGGGCAGCCACTGGACCAGCTTCTTCGCGTATTCCAGCACCTGCTTGACCGCGTCGTTCTTGACGATGATGTCGCCCTTGGAATTGACGAGTTGGGCGCCATGGCTTTGGAAGAGGGCGCCGACCCAGTCGACCGAGTCGCCGAACTGGCTGACCGGAAGACCGAACGGGACGCCGGCCTTGGCACATTTTTCCGCGGCGACCAGGAAGGCGTCCCAGGTCCACGCGTCGGCCTTTGGTGGCGCACCGGCCGGGTACATCGCCTGGACATCTATGCCTGCGTGCTGCTTCATCAGGTCGATGCGCGAGCAGGGCGGTTTGAGCGCGCTCATCACCGCCCAGGGCACGGCCACCCACTTGCCGTCCACCTTGCCGAGATACTCGGCGGTGCGATTGGGTGCGCCGTTGCTCTTGGCGAGATCGGCCATGATGTCGTCGACCGGTTCGAGCAACCGCGCGTTGTCGGAAGCCGTCCACCCTGTGAAGATCAGGAGGTCGTGGCCGGCACGCGCCGCCGCTTCGGCCGTGATGGTCAGGATGTGCTTCTGGCCGATCGTCGTGATGTAGTCGATCTGCAGATCGACCTTTTCGCGCGCGGCCCATTCGCGGCACAGCGCGTTCATGGTGTCGTTGGCACCAGGCACCCAGTGGTCCCAAAGGCCGATCTCGAGACGGCCGGCGGCATGCGCGCCGCTGACATGGAAGGTGCCGAGCCCCGCGGCCGTCGCCGCGGCGCCGCGGGCCATCAGGCTGCGGCGCGACATTCGTTTGGACGTCATGCGTTTCTCCTTGTTTTATGTGCGTAGCTCTCCGCGCAGGCGGAAGCGACGATGAGCACGACGCTAGACGACCCCTCCGCGCATGACAATCCAATCCTGGCCGCGCGGCGAAGCGCCGGGGCCCTCGCAGACCTTGCCAGGGCCGTTATCCCGTGGCCAGAGTAATGCAGGGGCGGCGCGGCCGCCAGGAACGGGGGATCGATGCGCGAGAACAAGGTCAGGACCATCTGGCAGGCTGGCGGCGCCGTCATCAACGGCTGGCTGGGGATCCCCAGCGCGGTCGCGGCCGAGAACATGGCTCAATGCGGCTGGGATTCGCTCACGGTCGACCTGCAGCACGGGTTGGTCGATTATCAGGCGGCGGTCGGCATGATGCAGGCGATCACGACCGTCGGCATGACGGCGCTGGCACGCGTTCCCTGGAACGAACCGGGGATCATCATGAAGCTGCTGGATGCCGGTGCGTTCGGGATCATCTGCCCGATGATCAACTCCCGCGCCGAGGCCGAAGCCTTTGTCGGCGCCTGCCGCTATGCGCCGACCGGCTATCGCAGCTACGGACCGGTACGCGCCGGTTGGATCCATGGCGGCGAGTATTTCAAGCGGGCCAACGAGACGGTCCTGGCGATCGCCATGATCGAGACCGTGAAGGCGATGGACAATCTCGAGGAGATCCTGTCGACGCCCGGGCTCGATGGGATTTATGTCGGACCGGCCGACCTTGCGATCTCGCTTGGCCGTCCGCTGCAGGGCGACCCGACCGACGATGTCGTCAACAAGGCGATCGACACGATCTGCGCCGCCGCGAAGCGCCATGGCGTCCGGCCCGGCATCCACACCGCGTCGCCCGCAGGCGCGCGCAACATGATCGCGCGCGGTTTCCAGTTCACGACGCTGCTGTCCGACAACGCCTTGCTGGCCAATGCCGCGAGGGCTGCCGTGGCGGCGACACGCGGCGATTCCGTCGCCAGCACGGGCCCCAAGGGGCCATACTGAACCGCTTCGCCGGGGTCGGCCGAAGAAAGCCGGACGCCTCGCTTGAACCGGGCGGCGCGTTCGGCTATCAGCAGAGCGTTGCGGAGGTCCAGCGGGCCGGCCGCATATGGGTCCCCTTCGTCTAGAGGCCCAGGACGGCGCCCTCTCACGGCGCAAACAGGGGTTCGAATCCCCTAGGGGACGCCAGAACCATTCGGCGATCGACGCTACTTGGCCGGCGCCACCGGAACCATGGCGGCGGGGCGCCATGGTCCTTGGGCATCATGTCGCGGCGCTGGAGCCGCAACCCGCAGCCGTCGTGACAGTGGAACGGCGGCAGCTGACGGTCGGTTCGAGGCGTTTCATGCCCCGGACGGTTTCGAACGGCCCATTCCTCGCTCTTCGTGCCCGTGCCGGCTTCCGTCTTCCATTTCGGCCGCGATCCTCAGCGGATACCGGCCCGCAGGAAGCTTTGCACGAATTGCCGCTGGAACAGCAGAAAGGCGACGAGCAGGGGGCCGGACGTCATCAAGGTGGCGGCGCAGATGATCGACCAGTCGATGCCCTGGTCGACCGAGGCGAAGACGGCAAGGCCGACGGTCAGCGGCCGTGTCGAGACCGAATTGGTGATGATCAGCGGCCAGACATAGTTGTTCCAGTGGAAGCTGACCATCACGAGCCCATAGGCGAGATAGACCGGCTTGGCGGCCGGCACATAGACCCGCCAGAGCACGCCGAGAGTGGAGCAGCCTTCGACCCGCGCCGCCTCCTCCAGCTCCTTCGGGACGGATTTGAAGGTCTGCCGCAGCAGGAAGATCCCGAAGGCAGAACCGAGATAGGGCAGCGCGATCCCTGCCAGCGTATCGACGAGGCCGAGCGACCGGATGGTGATGTAGTTCTCGAGCATCAGGACCTCGGGCGCGACCATCAGTTGCACGAGGACGACGACGAAAAGCAGGTTTCGGCCGGGAAACTCGAACCGGGCGAAGGCGTAGGCCGCGAGCGTGCACAGCACGAACTGCGTCGCGACGATGCCGGTGACCAGGATCGTGGTGTTCAGGAAGTAGCGGGCGAACGGGGCCGCTGCCCAGGCATCCTGGAAGTTCTTGAGCGTCAGCGGGGCGAACAGATCGAAGCGCGTCAGGTACGCCGAGGGATGGAACGCCGTCCATACGGCGAAGGCCAGCGGCAGCACCCAGAGCAGTCCCAGCATCCATGCCGCGATGGTCTCCAGCGTCCCGGACATCGGTCCCTGACGGTCGATCGGGCTCATTGGTAGTGCACACGCTTGTCGGCGAGCAGGAACTGGGTGACCGCGATCGCGAACAGGATCGCCAGCAGCACCACCGAAAGTGTTGCCGCCTGGGCCTGGTCGAAGAACTTGAAGCCCGCGACGTAGATCTGGAACAGCAGCACCGAGGTTGCGTTGTCCGGTCCACCGCCGGTCATCACGAATATGTGGTCGACAAGACGAAAGGCGTTGATCACCGCGTTCACGAGGATGAACAGGGTGGTCGGCATCAGCAACGGGAAGATGACCCGCCGGAACGTCGTCCAGCGGCTGGCCCCCTCGATCGCTGCCGCTTCGCGCAGATCCGGCGGGATGCTCTGCAGCGCCGCCAGATAGAAGATCATGAAGAAGCCGGCTTCCTTCCAGATCGCCACGGCGATCAGCGCCCAGAGCGCGGTGTCGGGCGAACCCAGCCAGTTGACACCCGAGATGCCGAACGGTTTCAGGATGGCGGCGAGCAGGCCGAATTGCGGGTGGTAGAAGAAGAGCCAGATATTGGCGACCGCGATCATGGGCAGCACGGTCGGCGTGAAATAGGCCATGCGCAGGAAGGCCGTTCCCCTGAGCTTGGCATTGACGAACAGGGCCATCGCGAGCGCCAGCCCGATCGACAGCGGCACCGACGTGATCGCGTAGAGTGCGTTGTTGGTCAGCGACTTCCAGAAGATCGGGTCTGCGAGGAGGTCGCTGTAGTTCTCGAGCCCGACGAACCGCGACGGCCGCCGCGGTCGCGGCGTCGAATGGAAGCTGTGCCAGAAGGTGGTGACGATCGGGACATGTGTGAAGGCAGCCAGGAACGCGCAGGCCGGCAGGACCATGAGCCAGGCATGGACGGCGTTTCGGGTCGCGAGCTTCATGGCTTTGCGGCAGGCGTTGCGCACGGCCCGGGCGCGCGGCGCGCGCCCGGGCCGTGCAGTCCGGTCAGCGGAAGCTGCGGAGGACCCGGTCTGCCTCCTGCTGTGCGGCCTTGAGCGCGACATCCGCCGGACGGCTGCCGGTCATCACCGACTGCAGCGCGTCGTTCAGGATCTTCATGACGCGCTGGTTGTCGTAGACCGACAGTTCCGGAATGGCGTGCTTGAGCTGGTCGCGGGCGACGGCCGCCTGCGGGAAGCCGGCGACGTATTCCTTGAGGATCGACGTCTCGTAGGCGCTGGGCGAGACGGCGACATAGCCTGTCTTCACCGCCCAGTCGGCGGCGCGTTCGGGCGTGGTCATCCAGCGGATGAACTTCATCGTGGCATCCTGCTTGGCCTTGGAAATGCCTTTGAAGACGTAGAAATTGCCGCCACCGGTCGGGGCGCCGGGTTGGCGCATGCCGGGCAGGAAGCCGACGCCGAAGGGGAACCGCGCGTTGGAGCGGACATTCGTCAGGTTTCCCGTCGTGGTCCACATCATCGCGGTCTTGCCCTCGATGAAGTCGCGCGGCGTCGCGCCCCAGGAAATCAGCCCGCGCATCTGCGAGCCGTCGACGTTCGACAGCGCGTACCAGGCGTTGACCGCTTCGATCACGCGCGGATGGTCGAAATTGACCCGCACGCCGTCGTCTTCGAACATCTTCACGCCATTGCCGGTCGTGATGCCGGAGAACAGCCACGACGTGTTGCCGTCGGACGGAATCTGCACGCCCCATTGGGTCACGGCGCCGGCAGCGTCCTTGCGGGTCAGCTTGCGCGCCATCTCGCGCATCTGATCCCAGTTCTCGGGGCCCTTGTCCGGGTCGAGCCCGGCGGCACGGAAGGCGTCCTTGTTCCAGTAGAGCACCGGGGTCGAGCGCTGGAACGGGACCGAGTAGACCTTGCCCTTGTATTGGGAATTGGCGAGGAAGGCGGGGAAGAAGCTGTCCAGCCAGGCCTTGTCGGCGGGGCTGGTGGCCAGATCGCTCACCGGCACGATCACGTCCTCACCGAGCAGCAGGAAGAGATCCGCTGCCAGAAGGATCGCCGTCTCGGGAATATCACCGCCCTTGATCGCGGTCAGCGCCTTGGCGACGGTCTGGACATAGTCGCCGGAATAGATCGGCGTGACCTTGATGTCCGGGTTCTCGCGCTCGAAGGCGGCGGCATAGTCGTCGATGATGCGGCTTACCGGACCGCCGACGGCGATCGGGAAATAGAAGCGGACTTCCGTCCGCGCCTGCGCGATCGCCGGGCCTACGATCATGCCGCCTGCCGTCAGCGCGGACGCCGTCGTGAAGCTTCTGCGTGTCAGTCCAGTCATTGTCGTTCCCCTCCGTATTGCGGCGGCATCATGCCGCCGGTCACCGATCAGCCTGCTTGTGCGCTCCCGGCCGCGCCAGCTTGTCCGGGCTGCAGACAAAGCCCGGTCGCGGCATCGAACAGGCGCTCGTCCTCGCGCCGCCAGCTCACCTCGACGGACTCGCCGACCTTCGCGTCGCAGACGCCTGGATGGCGCACCGCGATCCTGTCGCCGGCGGCAGTCTCGACCGTGATGATGGTGTCGGCGCCCAGATATTCGGTCGAAGCGACCCGTCCGCTGCGGGAGGCTTCGCTGCCGCCCGCCGGTGCGCCAAGTCGCAATTTCTCGGGGCGGACGCCGGCGAGTCCCGCCTTGTCGGTGATCAGGTTCATCGGTGGCGAGCCGATGAAGCGAGCCACGAAGGTCGTGGCCGGGGCGTTGTGCAGGACATGCGGCGGGCCGGCCTGCTCGATCCGCCCCGCCTTCATCAGGATGATCTGGTCGGCCATGGTCATGGCCTCGGTCTGGTCATGGGTGACGTAGACCATGGTCATGCCGAGTCGCTGCTGGAGCGCGCGAATCTCCACCCGCATCTCGTGGCGCAGCTGGGCGTCCAGATTCGACAGCGGTTCGTCCATCAGGCAGACCGGCTGCTCGGCGATGATCGCCCGTGCCAGCGCGACGCGCTGGCGCTGACCACCCGAGAGTTGCGCCGGCTTGCGGTCGAGATAGGCCGACAGCTCGACCAGATCGGCCGTCCTGGCGAGCCGCCGGTCGCGCTCCGCCTTCGGCATGCCGCGGACCCTGAGGCCGAACACGATGTTCTCGGCCACGGTCAGATGCGGGAAGAGGGCATAGGATTGGAAGACCATCGAGATCCGCCGTTCGGCGGGCGACAGCCGGGTCACGTCGCGGCCGGCGATCGCGATCTTGCCGGCGGTCGGCTCTTCCAGTCCGGCGATCAGGCGCAAGGTCGTGGACTTGCCGCAGCCCGATGGACCCAGAAGTGCCACCAGGCTGCGCTCGGGGACGACGAAGCTGACATCGTCCACCGCCTTCGCCGTGCCGAAGCTCTTGGTCAAGCCGGACAGTACAACCTGCGACATGACGTGACGTATTTCCCCTGGCCGCTCCCGGCCGTCTTCAAACCGTCACATTATGGTCAAGGATCGCCGCGCGGCAAGCCGCATGCCGCGCCGGTAGATCAGGAGAAGAAGGCGTCCCTGACGGCGTGCCAGGATTCTGCATCAGGGGCGCAGAGCAGGCCCTTCGCTGCGACGCCTGCGCGATAGGGCGCGCCGTCGAGCAGCCGCGCATGGCCGCCGGCCTCCGTGTAGATCAGCGACCCGGGTGCATGATCCCAGGGATTCAGCCGGCCATACATCAGCACATGCACCGTCCCGGACGCCGCAAGCCTGTATTCCTGGCCGCAGCATCGCAGCGACGAGACGTCGGCGAATCGGCTGAACCGGGCAGGGATGCGCGAGCGGTGCGGTTCCTCGAAATACTTCCAGCTCACCATGCCGGTCATCTCGCCGGTCGGGGCGCCGGCCGCGACCTTCAGGTCGCGACGCCGGCCGGACGCATCCTCCATCCAGGCGCCTTCGCCGCGCAGCGCCATCGCGCAATCGTCGAGGTTCGGGTCCAGGATGAGCGCGGCGATCGGTTCGCCCCTGTGCAGCGCCGCGGCCATGACCGCGAAGAGCGGCAGATCGGAGGCGTAGTTCAGCGTGCCGTCGACCGGATCGATCACGAAGGCAAGATCGGCCTCGCCGAGCCCGGCCACGACGCCCGGATCGGCCGAGGCCGCTTCCTCGCCCACGATCAGCGCCTGCGGGAAGGCTCTGCGCAGCGCGGCGGCGATCAGTCTTTCGGCGGCCTCGTCGGCTTCCGTCACCACGTCGATCGCCGATTTCTTCTGCCGGACGCCGTTCTCGCCGAGCTTGCGGAAGCGCGGCATGATCTCGCGCCGCGCCGCTTCCCGCAGGATCTCGCTGAGCATCCTGATCTCGCCGAAACGCGGCATGTCTCTTTCTCCGATCGGGGACGAAAAGGTCGACGGGCCTGATCGACGACGCCGGTTCCCGGTCAGGAGGCGGCCCGTGTCACGGCGTCGATGACCGTGTCGATCGCCGCGTCGTCGTGATGCGGGCCGATCGGCAGCCCGATCAGCCGGTCGCAGGACCGTTCGCTCACCGGGAAACTGCCGGGACCATGGCCCTTGGCAGAATAGACGGGCTGCAGGTGCATCGGCGGCGCGTAGGACAGCGCGGTCGCGATGCCATCTTCGGTCAGCGCCGCGCGCACCGCGTCGCGCCGATCGACATGGATCACGTAGTTGCGGAAGGCATGCAAGGCGCCGTGCCGCTCGCGCGGCACCTCGGCCGCGGGCGGCAGGGCGGCGGCGTAGCGCGCGGCCTGGGCGCGGCGGACCCGTACGCTCTCGGGAACGTCGGGAAGCTTGACCCGCAGGACGGCGGCCTGGATCTCGTCGAGCCGCTCGTTCAGCCCCTCGGTCTCGTGGTGCAGCGGCAGGCTGGCGCCGCCGATGCTGCGATGGCGGGCACGATCCTGGCCATAGGCCGCGAGCCGGCGCATGCGTTCGGCCAGGGCCGGATCGGCGGTCGTACAGGCGCCGCCCGAGCCCAGCGAGCCCAGATGCTTGGTCGAGGCGAAGCTGAAGCAGGTGGCGTCGGCGATGCTGCCGATCTTGCGTCCGGCGACGCTGGCGCCGAGGGCGAGGCAGGCATCCTCGACAAGGGCAAGCCCATGCCGGTCGGCCAGCGCGCGCAATTCCAGGAGCGGCGCCGGATGACCGAACATGTCGACCGGCAGGATGGCGCGCGTTCGGGGACCGATCGCGGCGGCGGCGGCGGCCGGGTCCATGCACAGCGAGACGGAATCGACGTCGACGAAGACCGCGGTCGCGCCGACGTGATGGATGGGCGAGATGGTGCCGATGTCGGTGTTCGGGACCGTGATGACCTCGTCGCCGGGACCGATGCCCAGGGCGAGCAGGGCGATCTTGATCGCGGCGGTGCCGGAATTGGCGGTGACGCAATGCGGCGCCCCGACGAAGACCGCGAATTCCTGTTCGAAGGCGGGGACTTCGTCGCCCCAGTCGAGCCGTCCGCTCTCGAGGACGCGGCGGATGGCGGCGTCGATCTCCGCCTGGCGGCGGCGGTAGATCTTCGCGTGGTCGTAGAAGGGAACCCGCATCATCGCCGGTCGCGCGGCAGATAGGCGATCACCTCGACTTCGACCCGCACCTCGGGAGAACCGAGGCCGTTCACCACGACGCCGGTATGCGGCGGGCGATGGTCGCCGAAAAAGGCGAGGCGCGCGGCGGTGATCGCGTCGCGATCGGCGCGGTCGACGAGGATGGTGTTGATCTTGACCACGTCGCGCGGCCCGGCGCCGACCGACGCGAGGCAGCGGGCGATGTTCGCGTAGACCTGACGCGCCTGGGCGCCGGCGTCGCCGATTCCGACCCACGCGCCGGTCTCGTCCTTCGCGATCTGTCCGGCGACGAAGACGAAATCCCCGGCCCGCGACACATGTTCGTAGGTTGATGCCGGCGCGACGCCGGCCGGCGCCACGAGCTGGATGCCGTCGGATGTGGTGCTCATGTCAGTCTCCCCCTGGTTGTCTGCGCGCCGCGGTCGTTCGGGCGAGCAGGTCGGCGTCGAAATGCGGCGAGATCTCGCGCGGTCCGGACTCGGCGAGACGGATGACCGCCGCCTGCACCGGTCCGCTCGTATAGTATGCGGCGTAGATCGCGCGCAGCATCGCCTCGAACGCGGCCGGCGCGAGCGATTCGGCATCGGCGACGGCCTGCGCGGCCGCCTCGGGACCGGCGTCGCGCATCGCGGCGGCAAGCGATGCCACGAGCGCTGCTGCCGCGCCGTCGTCGGTTTCGATCTGCGCCGGCGTCACGACGTCGCCCGCGGCGGGCCAATTGCCGCCGTCTCCAGGAACGAGTAGCGTCAGCAGCGACCGGATCGATGCGTCGTCCGTCATTCGCGGACCGAGGGGATCAGATGTCGCGCGCGGCCATGCCCGATCTCGAGGCCGATGTCGCGATCGTGGGCGCCGGGCCGACCGGCGCCGCCGCCGCGTGGCGGCTCGCCTCGGCCGGCCTGTCGGTCCTGGTGATCGAACGCGGCACCGGCTTCGATCCGGCGGCGCTGGCGCGCGACGCGCACGACTGGGAACTGCGCCGCGCCGGCGTCTGGTCGTCCAATCCGAACATACGCCGCGGGCCGGAGGACGATCCGGTCGACGACGCCGACACGCCGATCAAGCCCATGTTCGCGCACGGGCCCGGCGGCACGTCGCATTTCTGGTCGGCCCATGTGCCGCGTTTCCGTCTGGCGGATTTCCACCCCGCCAGTCTCGACGGGGCCGGTCGGAACTGGCCGATCGGCCACGACGATCTGGCGCCTTTCTACGAGCAGGCCGAATCGCGCTGGGGGGTCGCCTATGTGCCGGGCGATCCGACGGCGCCCCAGCGTCAGGTCCGGCCGCTGCGGCTGCCGACGCTGGGCGCCCATGGCCGCCGTTTCGCGGCCGCCTTCGATCGGCTGGGATGGCATTGGTGGCCGGTGGACCTCGTCGTCGGCCGCGATGGCGACGATCCGGCGACCGCGCGCTGCAGCCATGTCGGGCCCTGCGATCTCGGCTGCCCCAGCCGGTTGCGGTCGACGGCGGGACGGGCCTTCCTCGACGATGCGATCGCCGCCGGTGCGCGGGTGCTGGCGGGCGTCAGGGTCGTGGCGCTCGAGCACGACGCCGCCGACCGGGTCTCGGCGCTGCTGTGCCGTCGCGCGGGGACGGCTTTCCGGGTGCGCGCGCAACAGGTCATGCTCGCGGCGAACGGCGCCGCCACGCCGCATCTGCTGCTGCTGTCGGCATCCGGCCGCCACCCTCGAGGGCTCGCCAACCGCTCCGGGCGCGTCGGCCGCGGACTCATGCTGCATCCCTACGCCCGGGTCGACGGGATCTTCGATGTCCCGCTCGGCGCCTGGATCGGGGGCGAGAAGGCGGGGCTCGTGTCCTTCGAGTTCGCCCGTACCGATCCGGCGCGCGGATTTCTGCGCGGCGTGAAGCTGCAGCTGGTCGCCGGGCCGGGTCCGGTGGCGCTGGCCAATGGCGCGGTGACCGGCCGGCGGCTGCCCTGGGGGCCGGGACACCACGAGGCCTTCGAGACGCGCTTCGATCGCATCTGCGGCCTCACGGTCTGCGCCGAGGATCTGCCCGACGAGGACAACCGCATCGGACTTTCGGATCGCATCTTCGATCGCGACGGCCTGCCGGCCCAGAAATGGAGCTATCGTCTGTCGCCGAATTCGCGGCACGCTCTCGATTTCGGCATGGCTCGCGCGAGCGAGGTGCTGCGTGCGGCGGGTGCCGGCGAGGTGTTCCGCACGGCACTGCGCGACCAGGCGGGGTTCCACATCATGGGGACGGCACGCATGGGCGCAGATCGCGAGACCTCCGTGGTCGATGCGTCCGGCCGCAGTCACGACCATCCCAATCTCTACATCGTCGACGCCAGCGTCTTCGTCACGTCCTCGGTCGTCAATCCGACCCTCACCGCCCAGGCCATCGCGCTGCGGGCCGCCGACAGGCTGCTCGCGGCACGGCGCGCCTGAGGCGCGCCCGGGCGCTCGGATCACGGAACGTCCTCGCGGATGCAGGCGGTGCTGTGCGCCGGACCGACCTGCCGCAGCGGCGGGCGGATTTCCGCGCAGGCCGGCAACGCATAGCGGCACCGGGTGCGGAACACGCAGCCGGATGGCGGATTCGACGGGCTCGGGATGTCGCCGGCGAGGATCACCTTGCGTCGCGTCGCGCCCGGATCGGGAACCGGTGCCGCGGCGAGAAGCGCCTCCGTATAGGGATGGCGCGGGCGCGCGAAGATCTCTTCGACCGGGCCGCTTTCCATGACCCGTCCCAGATACATCACCATGACGCGGTCGCAGATGTACTCGATCACGCTGAGATCGTGGGAGATGAAGAGCAGGGCGAGCCCGAGTTCGCGCTGCAGCTGGGCGACCAGATTTATGATCTGGGCCTGGATCGAGACGTCGAGGGCCGAGACCGGCTCGTCGGCGACGATGAAGGAGGGCTCGACCGCCAGCGCCCGCGCGATGACGATGCGCTGGCGCTGGCCGCCGGAGAATTCATGGGGATGGCGCCGCGCATGGGCGGGCGACAGGCCGACGCGTTCGAGGAGCTCGCCGACCCGCCGTTCGCGCGCCTCGCCATGGGCCAGGTCGTGGATGGCGAAGGCTTCGCCAAGGATCTCGCCCACGGTCAGCCGTGGATTGAGGCTCGCAAACGGATCCTGGAACACGATCTGCATCCGGCGCCGGAAGGGACGCATCGCAGCGCGACCCAGGGTCGTGATGTCGGTGCCGTCGAAGACGACCCGGCCGCCGGTGGGGTCGGTCAGTCGCAGCACCGTGCGGCCGACCGTGGTCTTGCCGGAGCCGGATTCGCCGACGAGGCCGACGACCTCGCCGCGTGCGATGGCGAATGAGATGTCGTCGACCGCGCGCACAGGCGGACGGGCCGGGCGCAGGAACTGGCGGCGCGCCGGGAAATGCTTGGCGAGGTTCTCGACCGTCAGCAGCGGCGTGCTCACATCTTCCTCCACAGCCGGCAGCGGCTTAAGCGTCCCGGTGCGACCGGCTCCAGCGGCGGCATCGCCGACCTGCAGCTGTCCTCGGCCATCTCGCAGCGCGGTGCGAAGGCGCAGCCCGTGGGCAGATCCAGCGGGTTGGGCACGTTGCCGCCGATGGCCGCCAGCGGCTCGCGCGCGGCGCGCTTGCCGCGCTGCGCGCGCGGGATCGAGGCCAGCAATCCGCGCGTGTAGGGATGCTTCGGAGCGGCGAAGAGTTCGGCGACCGGCGCGCTCTCCACCACGCGACCGGCATACATGACGATCACCCTGTCGGCCATCTCGGCGACGACGCCCATGTTGTGCGTGACGAAGACGATGCTCATGCCCGCGGCGGAGGTCTTCAGCCCGCGCATCAGGTCGAGGATCTGGGCCTGGATGGTGACGTCGAGGGCGGTGGTCGGTTCGTCGGCGATCAGCACCGCCGGCCTGCAGGCGAGCGCCATCGCGATCATGACCCGCTGGCGCATGCCCCCGGACATGCTGTGGGGATGGTCGTGGGCGCGCGCGTCCGGGTCTGCGATCCCGACCGCGCGCAGCGCGTCGACGGCCGCCCGCCACGCCTCGCTCCGACCGACGCCGCGGTGCTGTTCGACCGCCTCAGCGATCTGGTCGCCGACCGTGAACAGCGGGTTCAGGCTGGTCATCGGTTCCTGGAAGATCATGGCGATGTCGTCGCCGCGCACCGAACGCATCGTGCGTTCGTCGGCGGCGACGAGGTCGATCACGCTTCCGTCCTTGCGCCGGAACAGCGCCCGGCCGGCCACGATGCGTCCCGGGGGATCGACGAGCCGGAGCAGGGACAGGCAGCCGACCGACTTGCCGGAGCCGGACTCGCCGACGATGGCGATCGTCTCGCCGCGCCGGAGTTCGAAGTCGACGCCGTCGACCGAGCGCACGACCCCGTCTTCCGTGCGGAAATGTGTCGCCAGTCCTGAAACGGACAGGACGACTTCCTCGGCCAGATCCAGCATCGCTCCCCGCTCTTCAATGTCCGACGATAGGGAAAAAAGCAGTTGTGTGACAAGTGCCCGGCCAATAGCATGATTTGTCAACGGGCGCGATGAAGCGGTCGTGGGAACAGGCGAGGCGGGGCGTGCGTTTCAAGGACAAGGTCGCGATCGTCACGGGCGGCGCGAACGGCATGGGGCGGGCGACCGCCGTGATGTTCGCACGCGAGGGGGCATCGGTCGTCGTCGGCGACGTCGACGATGCGGCGGGCGCGCGACTCGAGGCCGAGATGCAGGCCGAAGGCGCGACATTGTCCTATCGCCGCTGCGACGTCTCGGCCGAAGCCGACGTCGCCGCCCTGGTCGCGCATGCCGAGACGCGCTTCGGCCGTCTGGACACGATCTTCAACAATGCCGGCATCGAGCAACCCGTCACGCCGTCGGTGGACGTGACCGAGGCGCTTTTCGATCGCGTCATCGGGATCAACCTGAAGGGCACGTTCTTCGGCTGCAAGCACGCCATTCCGGCCCTGCTGCGGGCGGGGGGCGGCACCATCGTGAACAACTCCTCGGTGTCCGCCTTCGCGAATGTCGGCGGCAACATCTCCTACGCGGCCTCGAAGGGGGCCGTCATGTCGCTGACCCGGGTGCTGGCGATCGAGTACGCGCGCCGCAACATCCGCGTGAACGCGATCAATCCCGGCGTCATCGACACGGACATGAACATCCGCAACAAGGCGCGTGCCGCCGACGCGACGGCTTGGCTGGAGCGCTCGATGTCCGTGACGCCGCTCGGACGCATGGGCACCGGCGACGAGATCGCCGAGGCCGTCCTGTTCCTGGCATCGGCGCAGTCGTCGTTCATCACCGGCGTCGGCCTTCTGATCGACGGCGGCCGGGTCGCGACATGAGCGGCCGCCTCGAGGGCAAGGTCTGCGTCGTCACCGGGGCGGCGCGCGGGATCGGCCGCGCCGTGGCGCGGCTCTTCGCCGAGGAGGGAGCCGTCGTCCACGCCATCGACCGGATCGCCGACGAACTGGCGGCGGTCGCCGCGGGCATCGCCACGCCATGGCCCCTCGATCTGTGCGACGCCGGGCGCGTCGCGGCGACCTTCGCCCAGATCGAGGCCCGCGCCGGGCGCATCGACGTCCTCGTCAACAACGCGGCCATCATCTTCTTCAAGCCCATCGAGGCGACGTCGGTCGAGGAGTGGGACCGTCTGATCGACGTCAATCTCCGCGGTCCGTTCCTCTGCGCGCGCGCCGTCGCGCCCGGCATGAAGGCGCGCCGCAGCGGCGCGATCGTCAACGTCTCGTCGAACGCCGGGATCAAGGGCGGCAACGACGAGACCGCCTATTGCGCCTCGAAGTTCGGGATCGAGGGCTTCTCGCGCGCGCTTTCGATCGAGATGCGTCCCTACAATGTCTCCGTGAACACCATCACGCCGGGGCATCCGGTGCATACCGCCATGAGCGAGACGACCTACGGTGCGGCGCAGCGGGCGATCTGGAAGGATCCGGCCGAGATCGCGCCGGCCTTCGTCCATCTGGCCCTGCAGGATGCGAGCGGCATCAACGACACCTATGTGCGAGCATGGGACCTGGTCCTCGAATTGCGGGCGAAGGGGCTCGCATGAGGGCCACGCGTTCCGCAACCGGGGTCGGCGCAACGCCGGACCGCCGAAATGGACGCCGCGACCGGGACGGTCGGCGGCGCCGCCACAGGGACCACGTTCAACGAACCGGAGGCACGACATGAAGACGACCCGCAGGACCGCACTCAAGACCGGCGCCGCAGCGCTCGGCGCCGTCGCCGCGCCCTCGATCGCGCGCGCGCAGGCCCAGGGCTTCACCTTGATCTGGGCCGACGACTCGAACAGCGACGTGACCTACGACCCGCGCGTCACCCAGTCCCGCCACGAGGAACAGGTCATCGTCCAGGTCTTCGACCAGTTGATCATGTCGGACGAGCGGGGCAACCTCTCGCCGGGCCTGGCGACGGCATGGGAACTGGCGCCGAACGGGCGTTCGCTGCATCTGAAGCTGCGCGAGGGCGTGCGCTTCCATGACGGCACGCCGTTCAACGCCGAGGCCGTGAAGTTCACCTTCGACAGCATCGTCGACCCGGCGACCGGATCCCAGGGCGCGGTCGACATGATCGGTCCCTACGAGCGCACCGAGATCCTCGGCCCGCACGAGGTCCGCGTCCATTATCGTTCGCCGAACGCCGGCGCCATCGACTCGCTGACCGAGAACGAGATGGGCATCGTCAGCCCGACGGCGGTGCAGCGTCTCGGCCGGACGGGCTTCGCCCAGGCGCCGGTGGGAACCGGCCCGTTCCGCTTCGTGTCCTGGGAGCGCGGGCGCGAGGTGGTGCTCGAGCGCAATCCCGACTACGCCTGGGCGCCGTCCTGGTCGTCGGTCCAGGGACCGTCGAACGTCCAGCGCATCGTGCATCGCTTCATCCCGAACAACGCGACCCGCGTCGCGGCGCTCGAGGCCGGCGAGGTCCATGTCGCGGACATCCTTCCGGCTCTGGACACGCGCCGGCTCAACGACTCGGGTCGCTTCCGCGCGATGATCGGCGTCGCCGCCGGCCTGTCCTTCGGGGCCAGCCTCAACACCTCGCGGCCGCCCTTCAACGACATCCGCGTGCGTCAGGCCTTCATGTACGCGATCGACCGGCCGCGGCTGGCCCAGAACCTGTATTTCGGCATCGTCAAGCCGGCCTTCGGCCCGTTGGCCTCGACGACGCCCGGATACTGGAACGGCGCCGAGCAGTATTACGGCTTCGACCGCGCTCGCGCCGAGCGCCTGCTCGACGAGGCCGGCTGGCGCATGGGCCCCGGCGGCATCCGCATGAAGGACGGCCAGCCGCTGCGCGCGTTCTTCCCGTCGCTGATCTCGCCCGACGTCGCGGTCGCGATCCAGGCCGAGGCGCGCCGCGTCGGCTTCGACATCGTGGTGGAGAACGTCCTCAAGCAGCGTCAGGACGAACTGCTGATGACCAACCAGTACGAGATGGCGGTCGTGCGCTGGGTCTCGAACGATCCGGGCATCCTGCGCGTGCCGTTCCACTCGTCGAACATCCCCGAGCCCGGGAAGTTCAAGTTCAACTGGGCACGGGTCAACGATCCGGCGCTCGATGGGATGATCGAGCGGGCAGCGTCGGCGGCCACGGCCGCAGATCGTACCGCGCTCTATCGCGACCTGCAGAAGGACATCATGGACCGGGCGATCTTCCTGCCCCTCCATGATCAGGTCCAGACCGCGGTCCACTCGAACCGGGTCTCTGGGCTTCGCTTCGCGCGCGGCAACTGGCAGATCCGGTTCCAAGAGGCGCGTCCGGTCACGGCTTGATCCGCACAGGCGGCCCGTCTCCCGGCGGGCCGCCGCCTTTTTCGCGAAAGGCCGATGAACTACTTCGTCAGCCGTATCCTCAGCGTCGTTCCGGTGCTCGTCTTCACCTGGACGCTGGTCTTCGTCGTGCTTCAGGTCATCCCGGGCGATCCGGTGAACCTGATGCTCGCGGGCGTACCGGCTTCCGAAGAGGTGCGGCAGCGCGAGCGCGAACGTCTCGGGCTCGACCGGCCGGTGGTCGAACGCTACGTCACCTTCCTGGTCCGGGCGGTGCAGGGCGATCTCGGCGAGAGCTTCCGGTCGCGGCGGCCGGTCGGCGAGATGATCCTCGAGCAGATGTGGCCCACGCTCGAACTCGCGATCGGCGGATTGCTCGTGGGACTCGTGCTCGGGATCGTGCTCGGCATATTGGCAGGGATAAAGCCCAACACGCTGCTGGACAGCGTATGCATGGCACTGGCCCTGGTCGGGGTGTCGTTGCCGAGCTTCTGGATCGGGATGCTGCTCATCTACGTCTTCGGAACCCTGCTGATGCTGGTGCCGATCACGGGGCGGGGCTTCGGAGCGCTGATTCTGCCCTCGATCACCGTCGGCCTGTTCATCGCCGGCGGGTTCGCGCGTCTTGTCCGCGCCTCGATCATCGAGGCGATGGGTCAGGATTATATCCGCACCGCCCGGGCCAAGGGATTGCCGCCCGTCAAGGTCGTGCTCAAGCACGCGCTGCGCAACGCCATGATTCCGCCGGTGACGCTGCTCGGCATCCAGTTCGCACTGCTCATCGGCGGGGCGGTGGTGACCGAGAACGTCTTCGCGCGGCCCGGCCTCGGCACGATGCTGGTCGACGCCGTCCTCACCAAGGACATGCCGCTGGTCCAGGCGCTGGTCGTCTACAAGACGGCCGCCTATGTGCTGATCAACGTGCTGATCGATCTCGCCTACGCGGCGATCGATCCCCGCGTGAGGCTCGAGCGGTCGTGACGGGGGCGTCGGCCGCCATGCCCGAAGGGCGCGCCCGGCCGCGGCATCCCGCGGCAAGGTTCCTCTCGCGTCTGTTCCTGCATCCCGGGGCGATGATCGGCACCATCGTTTTCACCACGCTGGTCCTGGCCGCGATCTTCGCGCCGCTGATCGCGCCCTACGACTGGAACGACACCGATGTCGGCATGCGTCTGGCGCCCCCGAGCGCCGAGCATTTCTTCGGCGTCGACATCCACGGGCGCGACATCTTCTCGCGGGTCGTGGCGGGCGGGCGTTATTCGATCTCGCTCGGCATCGCCACCGTGCTGCTGTCGCTGTCCGTCGGCAGCGCGATCGGGATCTTCCTTGGCTTCGTCGGCGGCCGGATCGACGCCTGGGGATGCCGCTTCATCGACGTGCTGCTCGGCTTCCCGGCCATCGTTCTGGCGATCATGATCGTGTCGGTGCTGGGCGTCGGCCTCGTCAATGTCGTCCTGGCGGTGGCGATCGCGGGCGTGCCGCGTTTCGCGCGCGTGGTGCGCGGCGCCACGATGGTGGTTCGCGAACAGCTCTATGTCGAGGCGGCACGGGCGCTGGGGGCGTCCGATATCCGCATCATGCTGCGCCACCTGCTTCCGAACGTGACGCCGACCCTTGTGGTCCTCGGGACCCTCGATCTTGGCAACGCGATCCTGTCGACGGCGACGCTGTCCTTCCTGGGCCTGGGCGCGCAGCCGCCGACACCGGAATGGGGCGCGATGCTGTCCAGCGGCCGCGAATTCATGCGTTACGCGCCCTGGATGATGATCTTCCCGGGCCTCGCGCTGTTCCTGGTCGTGATGTCGGTCAATCTGGTCGGCGACCGGCTGAGCCAGGTCCTGGATCCCAAGGCCAAAGACCGGCGCTGACGCGCCGCAAACCCAAGGAGAGCCCTTTGACTTCTGCCGCCGCCCGTTTCGCCAAGCGCGTCACCATCAAGGAATCCTCGCTGCGTACGCGAATGCTGGAGATGGCCGCCGGCCTAAAGGACGTGATCCCGCTGGGGCGCGGCGACCCGGATCTCGACACGCCGCCGCATATCGTCGAGGCCGCGCAGAAGGCCGTCGCGAGCGGCGCCACGCACTACACCCATCCGCAGGGGCTGCCGCAGCTGCGCAAGGGCATCGCCGACTTCATCCGGGCGAGCGGCGGCGGCGACTACACGCCGGACGAGATCGTGGTCACGGCGGGGGCGCAGGAATCGATCTTCGTCGCGATGCTGTCGTTCCTCGACCCCGGCGACGAGGTGATCGTGCCATCGCCGGGCTACAACGCCTATCATCAGGCGGTCGAGCTGGCCGAGGGCAAGACCGTCACCGTGCCGACCTTCGAGGCGGACGGCTTCGCCCTGACCGCCGAGGCGGTCGAGAAGGCGATCACGCCCCGGACGCGCATGATCTGCCTGATCAATCCGTCCAACCCGACGGGCATGGTCATTCCGCCCTCCGAGATCGTGAAGCTGGCGGCGCTCGCCGTGAAGCACGACCTGCTCGTGATCTCCGACGAGATCTACGGACGTCTGGTCTATGACAATGCGCGGGTCCAGCCCGTCGCGGCGCTGCCAGGGATGAAGGAGCGCACGATCACCATCGACGGCTTCTCCAAGGCCTACGCGATGACCGGGTGGCGGGTGGGATATTTCGCGGGCCCGCGCCAGCTGGTGATCCCCATGGCCGAGGTCCATTACGGTTTTGCGATCTGCGCGCCGGCGGTGAGTCAGTACGCGGCCCTTGCCGCGATCACCGGGCCGCAGGACTGCGTCGAGACGGCGCGGCGCGAATACGACCTCCGGCGCAAGGCGATGATGGCCGCGCTGGACGGCATGGGGATCCGCTACACAAAGTCGAACGGCGCCTTCTACGTCTACGCGGAGGTCGCCTCTCTGGGACTGCCGGCGTCCGAATTCTGCCTGCGGCTTCTCAAGGAAGGTCGCGTGATGATCTTCCCCGGTTCGAATTTCGGCGACCATACGGACGACTATGTCCGCATCTCGCTGCTGCAGCCCGTTCCCAAGCTCGAGGAGGCGACACGCCGCATGGCGGCGGTCGTCGCCGCGATCAGGGCCGAACGCAAGACCGCCTGACAAAACGCCAAGGAGGAAGCCATGAGCGCCCACGCGACCACGCCCGTCAAGTCCGACAACCCCAACGTCGTCGGCATCAAGCACATGGCCTTTGCGGTGAAGGACGCCGCCAAGGCCCTCGAGGCCTATTCCCGGTTCCTGTGCGTGCCGACGGAAACGAAGATCATGGAGTACCAGAAGTCGCGCAACCGCGTGGCGCTCTTCGACCTCGGCGGCATCGAGTATCAGCTGTGCCAGTCGATGGACCCGGGCGGACGCTTCGATGCCTGGATCGCCGAGCGCGGCGGCGAAGGGCTGCATCACATCTGCTACGCCGTCGACGACATCGGCAAGGCGCTGGCCCATGCCCAGGCGAATGGCGCGCGGCTGCGTGGCTGCAAGGGCTGCGGCGGCATCGAGGGCGCGCATCCGCATCCGGAAGGCTACGTGGCGTTCCTCGACAACGACGCGGGCGGCATCGAGATCGAGTTCATGCAGGTCTACACGCCGGCCGAGCTCGAGAAGTACAAGCAAGTGAAGGGGATCTGAGCCATGGCGAAGAGCACCAAGAGCGCCGGCAAGAAGCCGGCCAAGGGCGTCGCGAAGGGGCCGGTGACGGTGGGCACGGCGACCGCCGCGCCTGGCAGCGTCGCATTCGGCGCCATTCCGGTGACCAAGTTCGCCGGGGGCGGATCGCTCGAAATCCCGGTCGCGGTGATGAACGGGGCCAAGCCCGGCAAGGCGCTGTGGATCGACGGCGGGATCCATGGCGACGAGCCGGAAGGCGCGCTCGCCTGCCATCACCTGCTGAAGGAAGTCGATCCGCGGAAGCTTGCGGGCGTCCTCGTGCTGGTGCCGGCGATCAACGTGCCGGCGTTCGAGGCCGCGACCCGCGGCAATCCGTTGGACACGTTCTCGCATGACGCCAACCGCATCTATCCGGGGCGGCCGAACGGCTACCTGACCGAGCGCCTGTGCTGGGCGCATGCCGAGTGGCTGAAGAAGGTCGCCGATCTGGAGATCTCGATCCATTCGGGCGGCGCGCATTCCTATCTCGCGGAGGCGATGTTCATCGACGAGCGGCCGGAATCGGTCGAGCTCGGCACCGCGATGGGGCCGGGATGGGGCTGCATGATGTCCTCGCCCAATCCCAAGGGAAATCCCATGGCGGTCATGGCGGAGATCGGCAAGGTCGGGATCACGGTCGAGCTCGGCGGACGTCCGGCGACATCGCCCCGGGAGCTGGCGCGGGTCGGGCGGACCCTTGCGGACGCCATGCTCAACGTGATGCGCCACTACAAGATGATCCCCGGCGAGGCGAAGTACGATCCGAACCGCACCAAGGGCATCCAGGAAGCGCTGCTGGCGCCGGTCTCGGGCATCTTCGTGCCGGAGCCGGACATCGAGTTCCTGAAGCCGATGAAGGCGGGAACGCGCATCGCCCGGATCGTCGACATCTTCGGCAACCAGCTGGTGGAGCTCAAGGCGCCGGCCGACGGCATGATCTTCGGCCT
>JBIKLI010000255.1:0-6477 GCA_044359885.1 Alphaproteobacteria bacterium
AGGACAGTTCGACCGCGTTCGGGGTCAGGATGTCGGCTTGCGGCGCCGCGACGTCGCGCAGGAATTCGGGGATCCCCGGCTTGACGAAGATCCGGCCATGATCCCCGATCACCGGGTCCAGCAGCCAGAGCGCGCGGGGGTTTGCCGTCCGGACGTGGCGGAAGGCCGCGGCGAGGGCATCGCCCTGCTCGGCGGCACCGAGATATCCCGACAGCAGGGCGGCGCAGTCGGCGAGCCAGCCACGCGCGGCCAGCGCCTCGACCAGTCGCAGGATCTCCGCCGCCGCCGTCGTCTCGCCCGCGAGACCGCCATGGCCGGGATGGTTCGAGAACCGCACCGTGTCGATCCGCCACGCCTCGTGCCCAAGTCGCTGGAGGCAGAACTGGGCGGCGGCGTTTCCGACATGGCCATAGACGACGCCGGACTGGATCGACAGGACGTTCATGATCTCATGGGCTGCTTTGGGCGCCGGTCCGGCACCAGGGTGGCTGCAAGACTACCCCCTCGCCGGCCACGCTGACACGGACGATTTTCTGCGCTATCGCTAGGGCACCATGACCAAGCAGCCCGAAATCCGCCCGCGCCGCAGTGCGCTTTATGTCCCCGGCTCGAACGCCCGCGCCCTCGACAAGGCCCGCGGCCTCGATGCCGACGTGCTGATCCTCGACCTGGAGGACGGCGTCGCGCCCGATCGCAAGGAAGAGGCGCGCGCCCAGGTCCTCGCGGCGCTGGCCCAGGGCGGCTACGACGCCGAACTGGTCGTGCGGATCAACCATCCGGCCTCGCGCCTGGGGGCGGCCGACCTGAAGGCGGTCGCCCGGTCGGGCGCGCAGGCCGTGCTGCTGCCCAAGACCGAGGGCGCGCAGGAAGTCCGCGACGCCGCGCTGCGGCTGGCCTCCGCCGGCGCGCCGCCGACGATGGCGCTGTGGGCGATGATCGAGACCCCGATGGGCGTGATGCGGGTCGAGGAGATCGCCTTCTCCAGCCCCCATCTGGCCTGCCTGGTGATGGGAACGTCGGATCTGGCCAAGGATCTTCGGGCCCGCCACACGCATGACCGGTTGCCCGTCCTGACGGCGCTCGGCCTGTCGGTGATGGCCGCGCGTGCCGCCGGCGTCGTGATCCTCGACGGGGTCCATCTCGACCTCGACGACGACGGCGGCTTCCTCGCCGCCTGCCGGCAGGGTTCGGAACTGGGTTTCGACGGCAAGACCCTGATCCATCCCAAGACGATCGGCGGCGCGAACGCCGCCTTCGGGCCGACCGAGGGCGAGGTCGAGTGGTCGCGGCGGATCATCGCCGCCCACGCCCAGGCCCTGCGGGAAGGCCGCGGCGTGGCCGTGGTCGATGGCAAGCTGATCGAGAACCTGCATGTCGAGTCGGCGCGCCGGACGGTGGCGATGGCCGAAGCCATCGCCCTGCGCGCCCAGCGTCGCCGGGCGGTTGACGCTGCGCGAGGACGGGTCTAATTCACTGCTGCGGCGCACAAAACCGCAGGAGCTGCCCGCCTGCTGCATGGCGGCGGCGTTTTCGAGAGGCCCGGTCCTGACATGGCGTCACAGTCTTCGCCGGGGGCGACCAAGCGCCCCCGTCCGCTTTCGCCCCATCTCCAGATCTACAAGCCGCAGATCACGTCGGTACTTTCCATCAGCCACCGGATCACGGGCGTCGCCCTCGGCGTGGGCACGATCCTGCTGGCCGCATGGATCGTCGCGGCAGCCACGGGGCCGGCCGCCTATGGCCGGGTCGCGGGTTTCATGGGCAGCTGGCTCGGCCAGCTGGTGCTGTTCGGCTGGAGCGTCGCGCTCTTCTACCATCTGCTCAACGGCGTCCGGCACCTGTTCTGGGATGCCGGCCGCGGCTTCGACCTGCCGACGATGGAGAAATCCGGCAAGGCGGTCGTCGCGGGCACCGTCGCCCTGACGGCGCTCGCCTGGATCTTTGCGAAGGCAGGGTGACCATGGCATCGCTTCGCTCGCCCCTCGGTCGCGCGCGCGGCCTCGGCTCGGCCAAGGACGGTACCCATCACTGGTGGGCGCAGCGCGTCACCGCGCTCGCGCTGGTGCCGCTCGCGCTGTGGTTCGTCGTCAGCGTGATCGGCCTCGCCGGCGCCTCGCACGCCGCCGCCACGCAGTGGATCGCGCATCCCGTCAACGCCGTGCTGCTGGCGGCGCTGGTGGTCGCGGTCTTCCACCATGCGCAGCTGGGGCTGCAGGTGGTGATCGAGGACTATGTCCACGGCGAGGCGCTGCGCATCGCCGCGCTGCTCGCGGTCAAGGCCGCGTGCTGGCTGCTGGCGGTCGCGTCGCTGTTCGCGATCGTCCGCATCTTCGTTTCCTGACTGAACGTCCGAAGGGTCGCCCACATGCCCGACGCCTCCTCCCTGCCCAAGGCCGGTCCGGCCTATCAGATCATCGATCACAGCTACGACGTCGTCGTCGTCGGGGCCGGCGGCGCCGGCCTGCGCGCCACCTTCGGGATGGCGATCTCGGGCCTCAAGACCGCCTGCATCACCAAGGTGTTCCCGACGCGCAGCCACACCGTGGCGGCGCAGGGCGGCATCTCGGCCGCGCTCGGCAACATGGGCGACGACGACTGGCGCTGGCACATGTACGACACCGTCAAGGGCTCCGACTGGCTCGGCGACCAGGACGCGATCGAATACATGTGCAAGGAGGCGATCCCCGCGATCATCGAACTCGAGCATTATGGCGTGCCCTTCAGCCGCACGCCCGAGGGCAAGATCTACCAGCGTCCCTTCGGCGGCATGACCACGGGCTACGGCAAGGGCGTCGCCCAGCGCACCTGCGCCGCTGCCGACCGCACCGGCCATGCGATCCTGCATACGCTCTACCAGCAGTCGCTGCGCAACAACGCCGAGTTCTTCGTCGAGTACTTCGCGCTCGACCTGCTGATGGACGACGAGGGCGCGTGCCGCGGGGTCATGGCATGGAACCTGCTCGACGGCACGATCCATCGCTTCCGCGCGCACAAGGTCGTGCTGGCGACCGGCGGCTATGGCCGCGCCTATTTCTCCGCGACCTCCGCGCATACCTGCACCGGCGACGGCAATGCGATGGTGCTGCGCGCCGGCCTGCCGCTGCAGGACATGGAGTTCATCCAGTTCCACCCGACCGGCATCTACGGCGCGGGCTGCCTGATCACCGAGGGCTCGCGCGGCGAGGGCGGCTACCTCACCAACTCGAACGGCGAGCGCTTCATGGAGCGCTACGCGCCCTCGGCCAAGGATCTCGCCTCGCGCGACGTCGTCTCTCGCTCGATGACGATCGAGATCCGCGAGGGCCGCGGCGTCGGCCCCAACAAGGATCACATCCACCTGCATCTCGAGCATCTCGACCCGAAGCTGCTGCACGAGCGTCTGCCCGGGATCTCGGAGACCGCGCGCATCTTCGCCGGTGTCGACGTGACCAAGGAGCCGATCCCGGTCCTGCCCACGGTGCACTACAACATGGGCGGCATCCCGACGAACTATCACGGCGAGGTCGTCACGAAGCGCAACGGCCGGATGGAGACAGTGCCCGGTCTCATGGCGATCGGCGAGGCCGCCTGCGTGTCGGTGCACGGCGCGAACCGGCTGGGCTCCAACTCGCTGCTCGATCTGGTGGTGTTCGGCCGCGCGGCCGCCAAGCGCGCCGCCGAGACGACCCGGCCGGGCGAGGCGCACAAGCCGCTGCCCGATTCCGCCGCCGATCCGGCTCTCGCGCGCTTCGACCGTCTGCGCCACGCCAGGGGCGATGCGCCGACGGCCCGGCTGCGCGGCGAGATGCAGCGCGTGATGCAGAACAACTGCGCCGTCTTCCGGTCCGCCGACGTGCTGGAGGAGGGGTGCCGCAAGGTCGACGATCTTTACGCCCGTGGCGAGCGCATCGGGGTCGCCGACCGTTCGCTGATCTGGAACTCGGACCTGGTCGAGACGCTGGAATACGACAACCTGATCGCGCAGGCGGTGGTCACGCTGCATTCGGCGAACAACCGCAAGGAAAGCCGCGGCGCCCATGCCCGCGAGGACCATCCCGAGCGCGACGACGTCAACTGGATGAAGCACACGCTGGCCTGGATGGACGGCGCGGGCAAGGTCGCGATCGAGTACCGCGACGTCGTGCTGACCTCGCTGACCAACGAGGTGCAGGCCTTCCCGCCCAAGGCGCGCGTCTACTGAACCCCCGACCGGACGGACAAAGGACAATGGCCGAGTTCACGCTGCCGCAGAATTCCAGGGTCGTCGCGGGCAAGGAGCATCCCAGGCCCGCGGGCGCGACCCGCACCAAGACCTTCAAGGTCTATCGCTGGGATCCCGACACCGGGGACAATCCGCGCGTCGACACCTACCATGTCGACATGGACAGCTGCGCGCCGATGGTCCTGGACGCGCTGATCAAGATCAAGAACGAGATCGATCCGACCTTGACCTTCCGCCGCTCGTGCCGCGAAGGCGTGTGCGGGTCCTGCGCCATGAACATCGCGGGCACCAACACGCTGGCCTGCACCAAGGCGATCGAGGAGTGCGGCGACGAAGTGCGGATCTATCCGCTGCCGCATATGCCGGTGATCAAGGATCTGGTGCCCGACCTGACCGACGCCTACGCGCAGCTTCGGCTGGTCGAGCCCTGGCTCAAGAGCGACTCCGCACCGCCCGACCGCGAGCGGCTGCAGAGCCCCGAGGAGCGCGCGAAGCTGGACGGCATGTGGGAATGCATCCTGTGCTTCTCGTGCACGACGTCCTGCCCGAGCTACTGGTGGAACGGCGACCGCTATCTTGGCCCCGCGGTGCTGCTGCAGGCCTATCGATGGATCGCCGACAGCCGCGACGAAGCGACGGGCGAGCGCCTCGACGCGCTCGAAGATCCGTTCCGCCTCTATCGCTGCCATACGATCATGAACTGCACCAAGACCTGCCCCAAGGGCCTCAATCCGGCGAAGGCGATCGCCGAGATCAAGAAGCTGATGGTGGCGCGGCGCTGAGCCGCGTCGGGGTCTGCGCCATGACCGGCCCGCGCGTCGTCCTGATCCACGCCCTTCGCGACTCGGTCGCGCCGGCGATGGCGGCGATGGCGCAGGGCTGGCCCGAGGCGCGCGTCGCCAACCTTCTCGACGATTCGCTGTCCGCCGACATCGCCGCGCGCCATGGCGTGATCGAGGACTCGATCGTCGAACGTTTCGTGACCCTGGGCCGGTACGCGCGCGCCACCGGTGCCGACGGAATCCTGTTCACCTGCTCGGCCTTCGGCAGCGCGATCGACGCGGTGAAGACCGATCTGCGCCTGCCGGTGCTCAAGCCCAACGAGGCGGGGCTGGAACGCGCGCTGGCGGCCGGCCGGCGGATCGCGCTGCTCGCGACCTTCGCGGCCACGATCCCCTCGATGACCCACGAACTCGAGACGATGGCGCGCGCGCAGGGCGTCGTGCCGACGATCATGACCCGGGTCGTCGATGGCGCCCTGGCGGCGCTCCAGTCGGGCGACGCGCCGCGCCATGACGCGCTGATCGCCGAGGCGGTCGGCGCCTTCGCCAGCGCCGACGCGATCCTGCTCGCCCAGTTCTCGATGGCGCGCGCCGCCGCCGCCTTGTCGGCACCGGCGCGTGGCCGCGTCCTGACCACCCCGGACAGCGCCGTCGCCAAGCTGCGACGCCTGGTGGAAGGGGGCTGAACCCGGCGCGGGCGGTCCGGGGTGGGCGGGGCGCGGCGATCAGGCCTCGACGCCCGTCGCCGTCGGGCAGGCGACGCCGGTTCCGCCCAGCCCGCAATACCCGTTCGGGTTGCGGGCCAGATACTGCTGGTGATACGCCTCGGCGTGGTAGAACGCCGGTGCCGCCAGGATTTCGGTGGTGACGGGACCGAAGCCTCGCGCGTGCAGAGCGCGGGCGTAGAGGTCCCGGGTGGCTGCCGCCTCCGCCGCCTGGCTGGGCGAAAAGGTATAGATCCCGGACCGGTACTGGGTGCCGACATCGTTGCCCTGCCGCATCCCCTGGGTGGGGTCGTGGCTCTCCCAGAACACCCGCAGCAACGCCCCGTAGGAGACGCGGGCCGGGTCGAACGCCACCAGGACGACTTCGTTGTGGCCGGTCATGCCCGAACACACTTCTTCATAGGTGGGGTTGGGCGTCAGGCCGGCGGCATAGCCGACAGCCGTGGTATGGATCCCGGGGATCTGCCAGAACTTGCGCTCGGCCCCCCAAAAACAGCCCATCCCGAAAAGGGCCTGGACGATTCCCGGCGGAAAGGGTGGGCGCAGCGGGGTGCCCAGGACGAGATGCCGTTCGGGGACCGGCATCGGGGTCTGACGGCCCGGCAGGGCAACGCCCGGACCGGGCAGTTCCAGTTTCTTGCGCGCCGAGAAGAACATGGACTCCTCCGACCAGGGACGGGATGAACAGCCCTTGAAACTGATCCGGATCGGATAAACTTCCAGTTTCTGGCGACCGCCGCGCGATTGAGGCTGACCTTTTTCGACTTTT
>JBIKLI010000256.1:0-6451 GCA_044359885.1 Alphaproteobacteria bacterium
CAGCGGCAGCGGGCGCCGCAGGTGCCGTCGAAGCGGGCGACGCCGATGCCGCGGCCGGCGCGCCGGCCGGCGACGCCGGGCTGGCCGCCGCCTGCGACGATGGCGCCGAAGCCGGTGCGATCGTCGCCGCTGCCGCGGCCGGTGACGGCGACGAAAGATCGGGCGGCCGCAATGCGTCCTGGATCATGCCCTTGGGATCGACGGCGTTCTGGACCATCTGCTCGAAGCCGCCATATTCGAGTTTCTGGACTTGTTTCTTCACTTCGTCGAGTTCGGCCTCGCGGACCATGTCGTCGACATTGGTCTGGAAATCCCGAGCCATCCCGCGTGCCTTGGCGGCGAATTTGCCAAGTGTCCGCAGCGTTCCGGGAAGTTCCTTCGGCCCGATGAAGATCAGCGCCGCGGCTCCGATGATGAGCAATTCGTTCCAGTCGAACATCGTTCCGTCACCAGCCCGCGCGCGCTGACCGCCCCGCCAGGAGCGTCAGGCCTTGGCGGCTTCCTTCTTGGCGGCATCGCCCGCTGCGGGCGGCTGCTCGGTGACCTGGGCCTGGGTCGTCTCGGCGGCGGGCTTGGCTGCTTCGTCCTCGCCTTCCTTGAGACCCTTCTTGAAGGCGGTCACGCCCTTGGCCATGTCGCCCATCAGCTTCGGGATCTTGCCCGCGCCGAACAGCAGCAGGACGATCACAAGCACCACGAGCCAATGCCAAATGCTGAAGCTACCCATGACTGACGTCTCCCTATGCCCCTGGGGTCCTGCCCGAAACAGAAGCCCAATGTCTCAGATCGATCACGCCGGTTCAACCCGGGCGTGACCCTTCATTTAGGTTCGTTCGCCGGAAATACGAATGCCTGCGAGAGGTCGAGACCGATATCGAGGATCGCCCCTTCCGGCGGGAGGAACCTTCCCGGCACGCGGGCATGGATGTGATGGTGGGCGTCTGGCGACCCGGCCTGCGACGGGGCCTCGGCCGCCCCGAGGCAGAGATGCACCCAGGAACTGCGCCCCAGCAGTCGCGACGCGATGACCCTGGCCGGCCGCAGGGCATCGTCGCTCGCCTCCGACAGCCTGAGCGCCTCCGGCCGGACCAGCACGCGAACCGCGCCACCCTCGGCGTGTCCCGGCGCGGGAACCTGTCCGAACGGCGTCTCGACCGCTCCGCCGGCGACCCGACCGGCGACCTCGTTGGTCTGCCCGAACATGGTCGCGACGAAGGCGCTGGCCGGGCGCGCATAGATCTCTTCGGGGGGCGCGTCCTGCGCCACCCCCCCGCGGTCGAGCACGACGATCCGGTCGGCCATGAACATCGCCTCCTCCGGATCATGCGTGACCATCAGTGTCGCGGCTCCGCTGGCCTTGAGCACGTGCAGCGTGTCGTCGCGGATGCGCTCCCGCAGCCTGACATCCAGGCCCGAGAAAGGTTCGTCGAGAAGCAGGACCCGCGGCGCCGGCGCCAGGGCGCGCGCCAGGGCGACGCGCTGCTGCTGCCCGCCGGACAGCTCGTGGGGAAACGCCGCCGCGAAATCGGCCATGCCGACCTGGCGCAGCACCTCGGCGATCCGCCGCGCGCGCGTCGCAGCCGGCAGAGCGGCGATGCCGAAGCCGATATTCGCCGCCACGTCCAGATGCGGAAACAGCGCATAGTCCTGGAAGACGAACCCCATGCCGCGCGCCTCGGCGGGCACGCCGCCATCTTTTCCGGCGACATCGCGACCGTCGATCGCGATGCGCCCTGACTGCACGTCCTCGAGCCCCGCGGCGAGGCGAAGCAGGGTCGTCTTCCCGCAGCCCGACGGTCCGACGAGGCATACCAGTTCGCCCGCCGCCACCCGCAACGAAACCTGCTCGAGAACCCGCGCGGACCCGTAGCGGTGCGACAATGCGTCGATCGCGAGCGTGACGCCGCCGACCATGTTCCTCCTGCGACCGAGATCGGCCAATCTGACCGGGCCGGACGCTAGGGCCTTTGGCCAGCCGGTGCAACGCGCGCCGCCCGGCCGGGCGGATGCGGATGGCGGAGGGGACTTCATGACGGGGCGGATCGGCATCCTGACCAGCGGCGGCGACTGCGCCGGGCTCAACGCGATCATCCGCGCCGTGGCGCTGCGCGCCGCGCAGGAAGGCTGGCACACCATCGGGATCCGCAACGGCACCGCCGGGCTGGCGGCCGGGACGCCCGACACGACCGTCCTGGATCCGGCACGCTGCGACACCCTGATGCTGCGCCAGGGCGGCACCGTGCTCGGCACGACCAACCGCGGCGATCCCTTCGCAGGCGATGGCGGCGCCGACCGGATCCTCGCCGGCTGGCGCAGCCTCGGGCTGGACGCGATGATCGCGATCGGCGGCGACGGCAGCCTCGCCATCCTGCGCCGGCTCGCGGCGATGGGCGACCTGCCGCTGGTCGGCATCCCCAAGACGATCGACAACGATGTCGCCATGACCGAGGCCGCGGTCGGCCACTCGACGGCGGTGCAGACCGCGACCGAGGCCCTCGACAGGCTGCAGCCGACCGCCGCCAGCCACAGCCGCGTGATGGTGCTGGAGGTCATGGGGCGTGACGCCGGGCATATCGCCATCGCCGCGGGCATCGCCGGCGGGGCCGACGTGGTGCTGATCCCCGAGTTGCCCTGGCGACTGGATTCGGTCGTCGGCCATATCGAGCGCATTCGCCGCGGCGGGCGCAATTTCGCGCTCGTCGTGGTGGCCGAGGCCGTCGCCGGCGCGGACGGCGCGAAGGTCCTGCAGCCGGACGCCGCCGGGCGGCGGCGCTATGGCGGCGTCGGGCACGACATCGCGGCGCTGATCGGCGAGGCCACGGGGGCCGAGACCCGGGTGACCGTCCTTGGCCATGTCCAGCGCGGCGGAACGCCCGATCCGCGCGACCGGCTGATCGCGGCCGCATTCGGCGTCCATGCCGTCGAGCTGGTCCGCGAGCGGCGCTTCGACCGCATGGTCGCGTGGTGGAACCGGCGGGTCGTGGACGTGCCGCTCGCCAAGGTCGTCCGCCGCGTCCGCAGCGTCGACCCGCAGGGGCCTCTGGTCCGGACCGCGCGCGGGCTCGGGATCTGCCTGGGCGACTGATCGGACGCCGGCGGCCGGCTCAGCGTCCGCCGCGGGCCGCGCGCACGCGGCCGCCCACCGCGGCGAGACGCTGGCGCGCCTGCGCCGGCTCGAGACCGTCGAGAACGACCAGAATGGCGACCTTCAGGTCGCCGCCGGCCGCGGCGAGCGCCTCGCGGGCGGCGGTCTCGTCGCAACCGCCGATCCGCGACAGCATCCGCACGGCGCGCCGCCGGAGCTTGTCGTTGCTGGCCTGCATCTCGACCATGAGCCCGCGATAGACACGGCCCATCCGCACCATCAGTGCCGTCGAAAGCAGGTTCAGCGCAGCCTTCTGGGCGGTCCCGGCCTTGAGCCTGGTCGAGCCCGCGATCGCCTCGGGGCCCGTGTCGAGCAGGACCGGCATGTCGCTCGCCGCCAACAGCGGCGCGCCGGGGTTGCAGGAGATGCCGACCACCAGCGCCCCGGCTTCGCGGGCCCGGCGCGCGGCCGCGACGACGAACGGCGTGGCGCCGCTCGCAGCGACGGCGATCACGACATCGGCGGGCCCGGCGCCGGCGGCAGCGATGCGCGCGGCCCCAGCCGCGGCGTCGTCCTCCGCCCCCTCGACGGAGCGCGTCAGCGCCGCATCGCCGCCGGCGATCAGGAACACGCAGCGCTCCGGGGGCCAGGAATAGGTCGGCGTCAGTTCGACGCCGTCCTGGGTTCCCAGACGGCCGGAGGTTCCGGCGCCGGCATAGATCAGCCGTCCGCCGGCCTCCAGGCGCGGAACCGCGGCGCCGACCGCGGCGTCGAGCTGCGGCAAGGCGCGGCGGACCGCCGCGATCGCCTCGGCCTGATGCTCCAGCAGCGCCTCGAGGATGCGATCGACCGGCCAGCCGTCGATGCCGGCGCAGGTCTCGTCGACGGCCTCGGTAGACGCGATCGGCGGCCCCGCGTTCACGCCGGACCCGGCCGGTCACCGCCCGGCGCGGGCGCGGCCTCGTCGCCGGGGGCGGCCGCGTCGTCGTCGACCACCGGCCCCTCTTCCGCCTCGGCCTGGTCGCCGATCGCCGGGGGCAATTCGAGCGATCCCTGCTCGCCGTATTGGCTGACGCCGGGGCGGCGGTCGAGCAGACCGGCGGCGCGCAGTTCCTCGACGCCGGGCAGCCGGGCCAGCGAATCCAGCCCGAAATGGATCAGGAACTGTTCGGTCGTCACCCATTCGGCCGGCCGGCCCGGCACGTTCTCGCGATGGCCATGCGGCTTGATCCAGCCGGCTTCCATCAGCTGGTCCAGCGTCCCGCGCGACGTCGAGACGCCGCGGATTTCCTCGATCTCGGCGCGCGTCACCGCCTTCTTCTCCGCATGCTGGTAGGCGATGATCGCCAGCGTCTCGATCGCGGCGCGGCTGAGCTTGCGCACCACCGGCACCTCGATCTCGAGGAATGCGGCGAGGTCGGGCGCGGTACGCAGCCCATACTTGTCGGCCACCCGCACGACGTTCACGCCGCGTCCGGCATATTGGGCTTCCAGCACCTGGATCAGTTCGTCGACCGGCGCCCCCGCAGGCAGGCGCCGTGCGATCTCCTCGGCCGCGAGCAGGCGCGGCGCCGCAAACAGCAGCGCCTCCACCACCCGCAGCTGATGGGCGCGGCTGCGCGCCGCCGTGACCTCGTCCTCGGCCGGCGCCGGCGCGCCGTCCGCGATCTGCTCCTGGATCGTCATTCCCGCCTCTCGCCAACCGGCAGCACGGCCACCGGATCCTCCGGTGCGCGTCGCACGAAGATCGGCCCGAACCGCGCGTCCTGACGCATCTGCAGACGGCCGGTCCGCACCATTTCCAGGCTGGCCGCGAACGTCGCCGCGATCCCCGACCGTCCGACCACGCCGCCACCCAGGCCTGCCGGCATGAAGGCTTGAAGCGTCGTCCAGTCAGGCATCCGGCCCAGCATCGTCCCCAGCCGCTCCAGCGCCGCCTCCATCGAGTGCAGTTCCGTGGCCGCGATCGTCAGAACGCGGGACTCGTCCCGGGCGCGTAGCTCGCCATAGGCCTTCAGCAGGTCATAATAGGTCGCCGCGTAGACGGGCTTGCGGACCACGCGCACCCCCTCGGGCTCGCCGCGTCCGAAGACCTGGCGGCCGAATTGCGGCAACGCCATCAGACGCTCGCCCGCCGACCGGATACCGTCGAGGCGCCGCAGCTGGAAGGCCAGGGCATCGGCCATCTCCACCGCACTCGGCTCGGCCTTCTGCGCCTCCGGCGGCGCGGGCAGCAGCAGCCTGGATTTGAGAAACGCCAGCCACGCCGCCATCACCAGATAGTCGGCCGCGATCTCCAGCCGCTGGCGCTTCACCTGCTCGACGAAGGCCAGATACTGCTCCGCCAGCGCCAGGATCGAGATCCGGGCGAGGTCCACTTTCTGCTCGCGCGCCAGCGCCAGGAGCACGTCGAGCGGGCCTTCATAGGCGCCCAGATCGACGACAAGGCTGTCGGGAACAGTCGCCGGCTGCGGCGTGTCCTCGCGGAAGGGAACGATGTCGGCCGTCATCGAAGCCCCGTCACCGCCAGGATCGCGTCGAGAACGGCCTGCGCGGGAACGAAGACCAGCCAGCGCGCGGGATCGATCCCGACATCGAGCAGCGGCAAGGCGACGAACAGGATCAGGACGATGGCAAGGCCGAAACGCTCCATGCGGGCGAGCGGCAGTGCCAGCGGCCGGGGCAATACGCCGACCGCGACGCGGCCGCCATCGAGCGGGGGTATGGGAAGCATGTTGAAGACGGCAAGCAGGACATTAAACCGAAGCGCGTTCTCCAGATTGCCGGCGACCCATCTCTGAGCGAAATCCGGGACCATGCCGATCAGGTGATACAGGATGGCAGCAGTCAGGGCCAGAATCAGGTTCATCCCCGGACCGGCAGCCGCGACCAGCACCATGTCCCGCCGGGGATCGCGCAGATTTCGGATGTCGACGGGCACCGGCTTGGCGTAGCCGAACAGGAAGCCGGCCTGCGACAGGATCAGCATCCCCGGCAGCAGGATCGTGCCGACAGGGTCCACGTGTCGCAGCGGATTGAGGGAGAGCCGGCCGAGACGCTGCGCCGTCGGATCGCCGAGCGCCCGCGCCGCGAAGCCATGCGCGGCCTCGTGCAGGGTGATGGCCAGCAGCGCGGGCAGCACCCAGGTCGACAGCGACAGCAGGTCGATGTTCATGCCGGGGCTCCTTCGAGCAGGGCATCGAGCCGGCCTTGCCAGCGCTGCGGCTCGGGATCCGGCCGCGGACCGAAGACCGGCGCGCCGCGAGCCAGCCGCGACGCCGTCGCGTCGTCGATCGCCGGCAGATCCGCGAGCAGGCTCGCCGCGGTTTCGGGACGGCCGTCGCAATGGAGCGCGATGTCGCACCC
>JBIKLI010000257.1:0-6441 GCA_044359885.1 Alphaproteobacteria bacterium
ATCGGCGTGCCGCTGCGGGCCGACGACGGCACGGGCCGCTTCGCCGTCTATATCGGCATCGGTCAGGCCTTCTGAACATGCGCCGCGCGTCGCTGGTCCTTCTGCTCGCCGTCGCGGCGATCGCCCTGGTCCCGGCGGCGGCGCTGCTCGCGCTCCATCTGGCGCTTGCCAGCGACGGCGGCGGGGCATGGATCGCGCGGATCGTCGGGGCAGCGAGCGGCGGGCGGGTCGCGATCGAGGGTCTGCGCGGCGAGACGATCGCGCGGCTGCGCGCCGCGCGGATGACGCTGTCGGACGCGCAAGGACCCTGGCTCGATGTCGCGGCGGCGGAGCTCGTCTGGTCGCCGCGCGCGCTTCTCGAAGGCCGCCTTTCGCTCGACGCGCTGAGCGCCGCGCAGATGCGCGTGCTTCGCGCCCCCGCCGGCGACGGCGGCGGCGGCGGCGGCGGCGCGCCGCCGTTCGACATCGCGCTCGGCGCGCTCAGGATCGCGCGGTTGGACATCGCGCCGGCGGCAGGCGGCGGTCTGCCCGCGCTGACGCTGTCGGGGAACGGCGGCTGGACCAAAACCGGCGCACGGCTCGGCCTGGACGTGCGCGATGCTGGCCGCGCGGCGGACCGCGTCGCGCTGGCCGCGTCGGTCGCTGGCGACGCCATCGAGACCACGCTGGCGCTCGATCTGGGCGCCGGCAGCTGGCTTGCCGCGCGGCTCGGGATCGAGGACGCGCCGGCGCTGCAGGCGCGTGCACGGCTGACCGGCCACCTTGCCGCCGCGCGGCTCGATCTGAAAGCCCAGGCGGGACCGGCGCGGCTGGCGATCGACGGCGTCCTCGATCTTGCCGCGCGTCGCGGCGAAGCGACGATGACGATCGCGACCGCGGCGATGCGACCGCTGCCGCAGGTCGCCTGGTCGGCGCTGACCCTGGACGTGGCCATCTCGGGCGGGCTGGTTGCACCGCTGCTGCGCGGACGCGCCCGCATCGAGGATGCCGTCCTTGGGCCGCTGGCGAGCGCCGCGATCGAGATGACCGCCGACGGGCAGCGCCAGGCCGGGGGCGCCGCGCGGATGGCCATCGCCGCCCGGTTCGCGGCACCGCGCCTCGCGGGAGCGCCGCCGACGCTGCTGGCCGGCGGTCCGCTTTCGGTCGCGATCGACCTCGACCTCGACCTCGACGACGGCCCGCGACAGGGCGCGCGGTTCGAGGCGACGCATCCGCTGGCCACGATACAAGGCCGGGCGACGCTGGCGGGCCGGCGGCTCGAAGCGGATCTCGAGACGCGGATCGCGTCGCTTCGCGCGCCGCTGGAAGCGGCCGGGCTCGTCGCCGACGGGGCCGCGATCCTGCGCACGGCGATCGCCGGACCGCTCGAGGCGCCGACCGCTTCGCTCGTCGTCGAACTGGACGGCCTGTCGACCGGAACGCCGCTGGACGCCGTACTGGGCCCCGCACCCCGGCTGGAGGCGGCGCTTCTGCCGGAACCGGGACGTCTCGGCATCCCGGCCTTTCATCTCGCAGGCTCGACCCTGGAAATCGACGGCACCGGCCTGCTCGCGCCGGACAGCGTGTCGGCGGATCTCGATCTGCGCCTGTCCCGGCTGGACGCCCTGGTTCCCGGCATCGCGGGGGCCTTGCGCGCCACCGCGCGGATCGCAGGACCGCCTGCCGCGCCGATGGCCAGGATCGCCCTGTCGGGCGACACGCTTCGTCATGGCGCGATCGCGCTCGAAGATCTGCGCGCCGCGCTGTCGGTCGCGACGGCGCCGGACGCCGCAACGGCCGGGGTCGTGCTGTCGGCGCGGCTGGGCGGCGCGCCGCTGGCCGTCGAAGCCGAAGGCGGCATCGGCGGCGACGGCGCCTGGACGCTGGCGCTGACGCGCGCCGACATCGCCGGTCTGAGCGGCACCGGCACCGCGCGCGGGCGCGAGCGCGGCGCCGAAACGGCGAGGCTTTCGGTGACCACGCGCGATCTGGCGGAACTCGGCCGCGCCACCGGCGTCGTGCTGAACGGTCGCGGCGAACTGGTCCTCGACCTGGCCGGCAACGCCGACGCGGGCACGGCCCAGGCGACGCTGCGCCTCGACGACGCGGCGCTCGGCGGCAACCACGTGCGGCGCATCGATCTGCGCGCGACCCTGGCCGGTGCGCCGGACGCCCGCCGCAGCGCCCGCATCGAACTCGCCGCCGCGGGGATCGCCGTCGGCGACCAGCAGGCGACGCTCGACCTGGCCGCGGAAGGCCCGCTCGACGCACTGCGCACCCGGGCCGCGCTGTCGGCCGGCGCATGGCGGGCTGCCGCGCGGGCGACCGTCATACCCCGCGCCGGCCCGCGGGCGCGGCTGGAGGCGGCCGAGATATCGCATCCCGATCTCGCCCTTCGCCTGCGCCAGCCGGCGACGCTGGCCTGGCGCGACGGGCTGGCGATCGACGGGCTGCGTCTCGACATCGCCGGCGGCGGCGGGCTGGCGATCGATGGCCGGCTCGACGCCGCATCCAGCGATCTTCGCCTGGTGCTTTCGCGGCTGCCCATCGGCATTCTCGCGCGCCTCGACCCGCGTCTGGCGGCCGAGGGCAGCCTCGACGCCGACGCGCGGCTGACCGGGCCGCTCGCCGATCCCGGTGGCCGCATCGCGCTCGCGGCGACCGGGCTTCGCGCCGCGGATGGCGCCGCGCGCGGCCTGCCGCAGGCGACGCTGCGCGCCAGCGCCACGCGCGGGCGCGGTCCCGTGACGGTCGAGGCCGAGGCATCGCTGGGCGACACCGGACGGCTGGCGGTGACCGGCAGCGTCCCGCTGGCGGCGCAGCAGCCGCTGGCGCTGCGCGCCACCGGACGCCTCGACCTCGCCCTTGCGGATCCGTTCCTGGCGCCCGCCGGGCGGCGCGCGCGCGGTCTCGCGACGCTCGACACCGCGATCGGCGGCACGCGCGCCGCCCCGTCCCTGTCCGGCCGCCTCGCGCTCGTCGACGGCCTGTTCGCCGATGCGCTGCTGGGCCTGCGGCTGGAACGCGCGAGCGGCAGCGCCCGCCTCGACGGGATGAGCCTGCGCGACATCGCGCTGAGCGGCCGCGCGGGCGCGGGCACGATCGAGCTCGCGGGGCGGCTCGACGCCGATCCGGCGGCGCCGCAGGCCGATCTCGTCGTCACCCTGCGCGACGCGCAGCTGCTGCGCAGCCGCCTTGCCGACATCGCCGCGACGGGCAGGCTGGCGCTGACAGGCGGGCCGGCGACGGCGCTGCGTCTGTCCGGCGACCTCGCGATCCCCCGCGCCGAGTTCCGGCTCGCCGAGACGCTGCCGCCCGACCTGCCGGTCCTCGCGGCGCGCGAGACCGGTCCCGCACCGCCCCGCGCGGCGCGCGCGTCGGCGGGGGCCGCGACGGCGCGCGGGCCGGGCGCCGGGCTCGATCTCGACCTCGCGATCACGATGCAGGACACGGTGTTCGTGCGCGGGCGAGGCCTCGAGGCGCAGCTGGGCGGCGCCCTGCAGGTCCGCGGCGATGCCGCCGCACCCGAGCTGCGCGGCGAAACCGGCCTGCGCCGCGGCAGCTTCGACCTTCTCGGGCAGCGTCTGGACTTCGGCCATGGCCGCATCGTCTTCGACGGCGGCGCCGCGGCCGATCCGGCGCTGGACTTCGAGGCCCGGCGCGAGGCCCAGGGCATCACGGCCATCGTCGGCATCGCCGGTCGCGCGTCGGCACCCGTGCTGTCGCTGACGTCGGAGCCGGCGCTGCCGGCCGACGAGATCCTTGCACGGGTGCTGTTCGGGCGCAGCGTGGCCGAGACCTCGCCCCTGGAACTGGCGCAGATCGCCCAGGGTGCCGCTGCGCTGTTCGCCGGCGATACCGGCGGGTCGCTGATCGACGGCGTGAGGCAGCGGCTCGGGCTCGACCAGCTTCGCCTGTCGTCGCGACGCGGCGGCGAGGGCATGGGCGTCGAGGCCGGCCGGATGCTTGCACCGGGCGTCTATCTGGGCGTGCGGCCTGGCCGCCTGCCATCAAGCTACGAGGCGACGCTGCAGGTGGAGATCGCGCCGCGCCTGAGCGTCGAGACCGATCTCGGCGCGGCCGGTCGCGCCGGGATCGCCTACGAGATCGACTGGTGAGCGCTCAGAGCCCGGGCGCGTTGCGCCCCCAGGGCGCACGGTCGATCAGCAGATGGTCGCGACCGAGCTGGTCGATCGCGGTGCAGCCGAGATAGCCGAGCGTCCGGTCGATCTCGTCCTTGGTCAGGCCGATCAGGTGCCCCACGCCCGCCTCGCCGCCCGCGGCGACGGCGAAGGCGGCGGGCCGCCCCATCAGCACGCCCTCGGCGCCGAGCGCCAGCGCCTTGACCACGTCTGTCCCGCGGCGGAACCCGCTGTCGACCAGGACATGCATGCGCTTGCCGACCGCGTCGACGACCTCGGGAAGCATTTCGAGCGGTGCTGCCGAATACTCGAGATTGCGGCCGCCATGGTTCGACATCACGACGCCGTCCACCCCGCAGGCGGCGACCTGCTCGGCCTCGTCGGCGCGCATCACGCCCTTGACCAGCAGCTTGCCCTTCCAAAGACGCCGCAACTCCCTGAGATGGCCGTAGTCGAAGGACTGACGGCGGTTCTGGACGAAGTAGCGGGTGGCCGAGAGGTTGTCGACGATCTCGGGCGCATGCGGGGACAGCACAGGCATGCTCGGCAGCCCGGCGCGGATCAGCACGTCCCAGATCCAGCGCGGCCGCGCCAGAACCCGGGCGATGTTGCGCGGCGTCTTGTCGAGCGACAGCGAGAAGCCGTTGCGCCGGTCGCGTTCGCGCTTGGGGGCCATGTTCGTGTCGGTCGTGACCATCAGCACGTCGTAGCCGGCGGCCTGGGCGCGCTCGACCACCGCACGATTGAGGGCGTCGTCCTTGAAGACGTAGAGCTGGAACCACAGCCGTGCATCGGGCACCGCGGCGCGCAGATCCTCGATGGAGATTCCGGCCGCGGTGCTGAGGCAGTAGGGAATGCCGGCGGCGGCGCAGGCCCGGGCCATCGACAACTCGGCATGCGGCGCGAAGCTCGACAGGCCGCCCATCGGCGCGATGCCGATCGGCGCCGCGGCCGGCTTGCCGACCAGAATGGTGTCGATCCGGCGCACGGCGACGTCGGCCACCGTCCGCGGCCGGAAGCGGATGCGGTCGAAGACCTCGCGGTTGTTGCGCAACGCCGCCTCGCCCTCGGCACCGCCGTCGATGAAGTCGAAGATCGGCTTGGGCAGATAGGCCGCCGCCGCATGCCGGAGATCGTCGACGTTGTTGATCCGCTTGTAGTTCGGCATCGGCACGCGCCCTTCCCGTCCTCGCGAGTGTCCCGGACCCTAGCTGGTCAGGTGGCACGCCGTCACCCGTTTCGCGCCGCCGGTCCGGGATGGTTCAGCGCAGCTTCGCCAGCGCCGCGGTGACGGCGACCGCACCGTCCATCATCGTGCCGAGCCTGAGCGTCGTACGCCGCTCGCGTTGCGCGATCCCGGCCTTCAGTTCCTGGCGCAGGGGGGGCGAGGTCGTGCTTTGTCGCCGGCTGGGCGACGAGTTCGCCGATCGCCTCGGCGGTGGCGGCCGCGATGCCGGCGGCCTGCACGCCGCTCATGCCGGCCTCGCAAGGGCGCTGCGAGAACCGCATCGTGTCGAACGCCATCGTCGTCATGCTCCAAGCATCGGCGCGATCGGTCGCGCGCATCGCAGGGGCAGACGACATGGTTTTGGCACGGCGCACCGGCCCCGCCAGCCGATCAGCCGCGCGTCGCCATCGGCCGGACGGCACGCGCGACGAGGGCCAGCGCGAGGAGCGCCGCATGGATGAGCGACTCCCGCGGTGGCAGCGCGCGGGAGAGCAGGAAATGGGTCGCGGCGAGCGCCGCGATCGGCAGCGCCAGAAGATGCAGCCGCGCCCAGGCGACGGCGCCGAGCCGCGCGCGCGCCGCCGCGTTCGACGTCGCGACCAGCGGCGCCAGCAGGACGACCGCCGCGAGCCCCGCCAGCAGATAGGCCCGCGGCAGTTCCGCGACGAGGAAGCCCCAGTCGTAGCCGTGCTGCCGGCACCACGCCCAGCCATGGACGAAGGCATAGAAGGCGGCGAAGAGCCCGATCATGCGCCGCGGCGCGACGAAGATCGGCTGCGCCGTCCAGGCGGCCAGCGGCGACAGCAGCAGCCCCAGCGTCAGCAGCCGCATCGACCACAACCCGGTCTCGTGCAGGATCGTCCGGTAGGGCGTCGCCAGCGCGCCCGCGGCGAAGTCGAGCGCCAGCCAGAGACCCGGAACGATCGCCAGGACGAAGACGACGACGCGCACGACGCGCGCGGCGTTCATCGGTGGCGCAGCATCACCAGCGCGATGCCGGCGAAGAGCGACAGCGCCGCCAGCGAGGTGCCCGTCGCCGGCCAGATCATCGCGATGCCGAGACCGGCCAGCGCGAGGCGCGGCACCGGCCCG
>JBIKLI010000258.1:0-6340 GCA_044359885.1 Alphaproteobacteria bacterium
CGCGCTCGCGACCGGCCGCGCCGGCCGCGAGCGTGGCGATCTGATGCGAGAGCCAATAGGGATCGAAGACCGGTGGCGGCGCGGGGCGCGACAGAACGAGCACCGCGATCGAACAGAGCTGGACGATCGCCAGCAGTCCGGCCGTCGCGAGCGCGATCTGTCCTCCGAGCGAAAGCGGTAGCAGGCGGCGCGGCAGGGCGATCTTCACCGCGCCTCGAATTCCTTCGTGACGGGAACGGAGAAGACATACCCGTTGCTGCGAACGGTGCGGATCATGCACGGTTCCTCGGGTATCGGTTCGATCTTCCGGCGGAGCCGGCTGATCGATACGTCGATCGACCGGTCGAAGGGCGAACCGGCGCGGCCGCGCAGGCGATCGAAGAGATGGTCGCGCGACACCACGTCGGGCGCGCGCTCGGCAAGCACGACCAGCAGGTCGAACTCGGTGCCCGTGAGGCTGACCAGCGTGCCGTCGGGCATGCGCAGTTCGCGCCGCGCCAGCTCGATCCGCCAGCCGTCGAAGCGCATCCGGCTCATCCGCGGCGTCGCGGGCATGCCCTGGGCATCTCCGGTCTCGCGCGTCCGGCGCAGCAGGGCGCGCACGCGCGCCACAAGTTCGCGCGGGCCGAACGGCTTGGCGACGTAGTCGTCTGCGCCCATCTCGAGGCCCACCACGCGGTCCGTCTCGGCGCCGCGCGCGGTGAGCATGATGATCGGCAGGCTGGACGTCGCGCGGATGCGCCGGCAAAGCGCCAGCCCGTCTTCTCCCGGAAGCATGACGTCGAGGATGACGAGATCGAAACTGCGCGCGGCGAGATGTCCGGGCAGCGCGGCGCCGCTTGCCAGCACCGTCGCGCGAAAGCCGTTCTCTTCGAACAGCTCCACCATCAGGCGCCTGATGTCGCGATCGTCGTCGACGATGAGCAGATGCGGCCTGTGGTCCATGCTGGAATGTTCGGCGCGCGCCGCCCGCGCTGTCACGCGATCTCGCGTAACGAAACGTAACGTCGTGCGCCGCGCGCGACCCCTGGAGCGGGCGACGCCCGAACCCGTTGGCTCTGGCACAGCCGCGCCCGGCGCGGCACGGGTCAGAGATAGCGGATCAGGCGTCCGGCCGCGGCGACCATCAGCCACAGCGCCAGCGAGCCGGCGACCTGCATGCGCGCGGCGATCGGCGCGGTCGTGTCCCAGGACGGGAGGCGACGCCCGAACCCGTTGGCTCTAGGAATGACGATCCAGCGAGGAATGACGATCCAGCGTGGTTTTTGCGGCCCGAAGCCATCCTTGCCATAACGGCCTGGGCCGGCGCGGTGAAGCCGGTCGCGCCCTTGCGGATGACGACCGGGTCGAGCGCGACTACGACGCATATGCCAGGCGACCCCGCGATCGTCGCGACCCGGGCCGCACGCCGCGGGTCGCGATCAGGGGGTCCCGCGCATGTCGTCCCCGTCACGCCAAGGCGAAGATCCCGGGTCTCGATCCCGATCGCCGCGTCCCATGGCGCGACGGCGCCCGTCATCACCGCGGAGCAAATGTCCGGGCAGATGGAGGCAGCGCGCCGACGCGATGTCCCGCGCGGTCGCGTTTTGCTCCGGCCGTCGCCCGAGGGTTCGCATGGACGGCACAAGAGAGTTTTGGCGGCACCGGCAAGCGCCTGGAACGCAGGCACGGATATGCCTGGGCTCTCAAGCGGATGGGGTGGCGGCTGCCGGCGCGCGGGTGAGCTTCGACAACGCGTCCAGGCCGATCGGCGGCTCCGTCAGCCATGGAAGCGCGTAGAGCCGCCTGGCGAGACCGGCGGATATGTTCTCGATCTGCCTGCGTTCGCCGGCCAGCCTTGCCTGCAGCAGCGGATCGCGCGTGGCCGCCGCAAGCACGCTTCTGTTGACCACCCACGCAAAAACCACGCTGGATCGTTATTCGCGCTGGATCATTATTCGCGATCGCGCACAAAAACCACGCTGGATCGTTATTCGACCCACGGGATCGTTATTCGCCGTTCGGATATCGCGAACCATCCGTCGGAACACGTCGCGAACCGGCGCGAGGAATTCGAGCGTGTCCTCGATGACGGCGATGCGCGGCATGGCGACAGCTCGGCACTCCCCTTGGACTGGCCGTGGGTGCCGCTGTCACATGACGGCACCACGGTCGCCACGAAATCATAACGATCTGGCTTCGGGCAGGCCATCGGGCCATGACACGCCCCGCAGACCGTGATCGGCACGAAACGACAGCCCGAAGGGAACGACCAGGGCCAACAGGATCACGACCGGCTTCCTGGTCATCCTGACCCTCGCGACCATCAACGCCAGCGCGACCGAACTGCGCGGGGCCCCGCTCGCCGACGCGAAGCTCCTGTCAAACGACGAGCTGGACCTGGCGAATGCATTTCGCGACGAAACGTCACGTTTCGTCACATGCCTTTCCTGGCTCTCAACCCGATGATCGGACCTCGAGCAAGGCGCGGCTCGATCGCAGAAAGGGGCGGCGCAAGCATCGACGCGCTTGCTAGCCAGGAGGAGATCGCATGTCAATTTCTTCGCTTTCCAGCCTACGCGGCATCAGCCGCATGCAAGATCAGCTGGCCAGCACGCTCGCCAGCAGCAGCGTGCTCATCGAAACCGCAAGCCGGGTCAAGTCCGAGGTCGAACACCTCTCGAAACCGACGGGTGGCCGCGCTTCGCAGGAAGGGCCGCGCGACCCAGCAGCCCTGCGCGCCGCCATCGACATGCAGCTTGCCAGCGACGTCCAGTCCGGCACCCTTTCGCAGGGCGACGCTGCCAGGATCGGAGCCGCGCTCGACCGGTTCGAGGCGAACATGAAAGCCGGCAGCGGTGCGGGCGACACACAAGGTCCGCGCACCTCCGGCGGACCCGGTGGCCCACCTCCAGGCGGCGGAGCGGGCGGACCACCTCCAGGCGGGGGGGCCGGTGGGGGGCCGGGTGGGCCACCGCCGATGGAGGGTGACGGCGCGACGCCTCGCGCAACGGCCAGCGCGTCCGTCGCGACATCGGCCCTCGATGAACTCCTGAAGGCACTCGAGGAACTGAAATCCGAGTCGTCCGAGGACGACACGTCCTCCGCCGGATCGACATTGATATCCGCCGCCACGACGAAGACGGACCTCGCGAGCTATCTCGGCAATCTGCTGAAGTCAGGAAAGGTCGACCTGTCGGTCTGATCCCCGTGAATCACATGTCCTGTCATGTCGTGTCGCCTCCACCCGCGCCGCGCGGGAGGGACAGGGTCGCTACGAGACCGCCGCCGGGGCGGCTGGAGAGGGTGACGTCGCCGCCATGGGCGCGCGCGAGCGTGCGCGCGATCGCCAGCCCGAGCCCGGTGCCGCCGGTCTCGCGGCTGCGACTGCTCTCCAGCCGGTGGAACGGCCGGAAGACGGCGTCAAGCTCAGCTTCCGGAATTCCCGGTCCGCGGTCGGCGACCATGACCTGCACGTCGCCACCGTGGACCGCGAGCGTCACCTCCGCGCCGCCGGCATACTTGACCGCGTTGTCGATGAGGTTCTCGACGATGCGACGCACGGCCGCGCCATCGGCATCGAGACCGACGCGCGCGCCGGCCTGCGCACACACGTTTTCCATCGCATCGGCGCGCGCGTCGACGATCGTTTCGACGAGACTGGCGAGGTCGATGCGATCGCGACGCTCGGTGCCAGCGCCGAGCCGTGCGAAATCGAGCGTCTCGCCGACGATCGACTCGAGCGCGTCGAGGTCGCGCTGGAGCGCAGCGCGCAACGTGTCGTCGGCGACGCGTTCGACGCGCATGCGCATGCGCGTAAGCGGGGTACGCAGATCATGGCTGACTGCGGCCAGCATGGTGGTCCGGTCGTTCACGAAACGCACAAGTCGCTCGCGCATCGCCTCGAAGGCGCGGGCGATGGAACGGATCTCCTGGGCGCCGCCGGTCGCGAGCGACACGACCTCTCCGCCGCGGCCGAGACGGTCTGCCGCCTGCGCGATCGCGGCAAGAGGTGCCGACAGCCAACGCGCGGCACAGAGCGCAGCCAGTACTGCCGCGCCCAGAAAGAGGAAGAGCCAGGCGATCCCGAGCTTCAGCTCCGGTCCCAGGCGATCGAGATGCCGTGGACGAACGCGCAGCCATGTCCCGTCGGGCAACTCGAGATCGGCCACGAAGGCACGTACCGGGCTCACCTCCTCCGCCTGCTCCAGAGCCAAGGTGGGCCCGGGAACGAAGTCGGCACGCGGCGGTCCTGTGAAGGGAGGCGCACCGGGTGGCAAAGGATCGAGGGAGAGCACCAGCCTGCCGATTGGGGCGCCAGCGGCGCGGATCTCGGCCTCAAGTCGCCGCAGTCGTATCTCGCTGCGTATGCCAGGCGGCGAGGGAGGCTGCCGGTCGTGCAGCTCGAAACCCAACCAGGGTGCCGACACGTGCGCGTCCAGCAATGCGGCGCGCTGCCCGGGTGGACGCTCTGCCGCCGCCGAGGCGAGGTCGGCCAGCTGCCGTGCAAGCCAGTAGGGATCGAAGACCGGGGGCGGCGATGGACGCGACAGGACGAGCACGGCAACCGAAAGCGCCTGAACGATCGCCAGGAGAGCGACGGTCGCGAGCGCGATGCGGCCTCCGAGCGAACCTGGCGACAGCACACGCGGCCATCGCACCGTCATGGAACTTCATGCTCCCGCGACACCGGGACGGCGAAGACGTACCCACTGCTGCGGACCGTGCGGATCATGCGCGGCGCGACCGGGTCCGGCTCGATCTTCCTGCGAAGCCGGCTAATCGAGACGTCGATCGACCGATCGAAGGGCGAGCTCGCCCGCCCGAGCACCGTGTCGAAGAGCTGGTCGCGCGACACTACCGCGGGTGCCCGCTCGGCGAGAGCCACGAGCAGATCGAATTCGCTGCCGGTCAGGCTGACGAGCGTACCGTCCGGCATGCGCAATCCGCGCCGCGTCAGGTCGATCAGCCAGCTGTCGAAACGCATCGCGACCAGCCTGGAGCGGGCGGGTGCCTCGGACCCGGCGACATGCTCACGCGAGCGGCGAAGCAAGGCCCGGACCCGCGCGACCAGTTCGCGCGCCCCGAAGGGCTTCGCCACGTAGTCATCGGCCCCCATCTCCAGCCCCACGACGCGATCGGTCTCGGCACCGCGCGCGGTGAGCATGATGATCGGCAGGTGGGAAACTCCGCGAATGCGTCGGCAGATCGCCAATCCATCTTCGCCCGGCAGCATGAGGTCGAGTATCGCGAGATCGAATCCGCCCGTCAGCAGACGGTTCGCAAGCCCGGCGCCGCTGGCGAACGCGGTCACCCGGAAACCATGCTCTTCGAACAAATCAACCATCAGGCGCCTGATCTCGTGGTCGTCGTCGACGATGAGCAGATGAGGCCTGTTCTCCATGCACTCCATGTTCAGCCATCGGCAACAGGGTTGTCACGTGCACCCGCGTAACGAAACGTAACGCGGCCGATGCCCGGTCGCGGTCCGCGCGCGCCGCCGGACGCGTCGCGCGCGCCTGTCCTTTGTCAAGGTCATGCAGCGAGGCTCCGATGTCGCACATCCACAAGACCCCAGAACCTTCCACCGGATCCCTGTCGCGCCGCACGGCCTTCCTGCGCGCGACGACGCTCGTCTTGGGCGCAACTCTCGGATACCCGTCTCGCGGCTCCGAACCGGATCCCATCCGCCTCATGTCATGGAAACTGGAGGTCGATCCGGTCGATGGACGATCGATCCGGCGCTTCGCGGGGCGCGCTGCACCGACGGAAATCCTCACGGATCCCGAGACCGGCGTACGCGTGCGGATACGCGATCTGTTTCCCGGCCGCGCCGCCCCGTTTCCCATCGACGACCGGTTGCGTCTCGGAGACGGAGGCTGGGGATTGCGTAGCGTGGACAGGGCTGGAATGGGGCTTTCGCCCAGCCACGACAATGCCGCGTGGGCCATGAACATGATCCCGTTCGGCGTGCTGCTTGACGGTTCGATCATCGACCCATCCGGCCCCTGGTACGATGGCGGCGCAGCGGATCCAAGAAACCCCTTCGACCGATCCTGCACCGGATGGGAATACGAAGTCATGCATCCGGCGGTATCCGCCGTGGTCGGCATCCCTGCGGCGATCCCGGGGCATGTACAGCCGAGCGGCATGTTCCATTACCACGGCTATCCGGCCCTTCTGGTCGCAGCGCTGCGCGACCACGCGCGGGCGACGGGCCGGCACGGCGGCCCCCTTTTGCTCGGCTTTTCCGCGGATGGCTTCCCGATCCTCGATCACCGCTGGCGCGAAAGCCGGGACGGTCATCGGCATTTCCGCTTCTCCAGCTACGTGCTGCGCGACGGTCCGCGCGAAGCACTGC
>JBIKLI010000259.1:0-6309 GCA_044359885.1 Alphaproteobacteria bacterium
GATGGCGCAGCCGTGGGCGACGGGCTGCCGCCCGCGGTGGCGCTGCCGCGCCACGCCGCGGCGATCCTGATCGGCGATTTCCTGGCGCCGCTGGAGGAGACCGACCGGCGCCTGCGGACACTCGCGGCATCGGGTGTCGACGGCGTCCTGCTGCAGATCGTCGATCCCGCCGAGGAGACCCTGCCGTTCTCCGGCCGGACCCGTTTCGAAGGCCTGGAGTCCGATGGCGAGATGCTGGTGCCGCGGGTCGAATCCATGCGTGGCGACTATGCCCGCGCGTTCGCCGCCCACCGCCAGGGCCTCGCCGACATCGCCCGGCCGCTCGGCTGGCGCACGATGCTCCACCGCACCGACCGTTCGGCAGAAAGCGCGCTGATGGCGCTGTGGCAGGCGCTGACCCGTGCCGGGGACGCGGCGCGCGGCTGGGGTCGCGGATGACCGGCATCGGCGCCCTCGCCTTCCTGTCGCCCGCGTGGCTGGGCGCGCTCGCGGCGCTGCCGCTGCTGTGGTGGCTGCTGCGCGTGACGCCGCCCGCCCCGCGCCGCGCGAGCTTTCCCGCGATCGCGCTGCTGCTGCGCCTCGAGCCGCGCGAGGAAACCCCGGCGCGCACGCCATGGTGGCTGCTGCTGCTGCGGCTGCTGATCGCCGCGGCGGTCATCGCGGCGCTGGCACATCCCATCCTCAACCCGCAGGCGCAACTCGGCGGGAACGGTCCGCTGCTGATCGTGGTCGACGACGGCTGGGCATCGGCGCGCGGCTGGGAGGCGCGGCGGCGCGCGCTCGACGGGCTGCTCGACCGCGCCGAACGCGCCAATCGGCCGACCATGCTGCTGCCGACCGCGACGGGGCTGTCGGGCGAGGCGCCGCGGCCGACGCGGCTGGCGCGCGCCGCCGAGACGCGCAGCCTCGTCGCGGCGCTGCAGCCGAAGCCCTGGCCGGTCGACCGCGTCGCCGCGCGGCGCGCGGCCGAAGCGATCACGGTCGAAGCTCGGGCGACGGTCGTCTATCTCGGCGACGGCGTCGAGGACGGCCAGCTCGAAGGTCTGATCGCCGCGCTGTCGCGGATCGGCGATGTCGAATATCTGCGCGATGCGCCGCGCGATGCCGCACGGCTGATGCTGCCGCCGACCGCCGAACCCGCCGCGCTCGGTTTCGCGGCCCAGCGCCTCGAGCCTGGCGCCGCGGAGCCGATCGCCTTCCGGCTGCTGGCCGAGGACGGCCGGCTGCTGGCTCGCGAACCGGCGCGTTTCGCGGAGGGCGAGACGCGCGCCGCCGCCCGCGTCGTCCTGCCGCCCGAGATCCGCAACCGGGTCGTCCGCGCCGAGATCGAGGGCGAAGGCTCGGCGGGCGGCGCGGTCCTCCTGGACGAGCGGTTCCGGCGCCGCCCGGTCGGGATCGCCGCCGCCGGCGGCGCCCGCGCGCAGCCGCTGCTCGCCGAAACCTACTATCTGCAGCGCGCACTGGCACCGCTGGCCGACCTGCGCCAGGGCACGATCCCCGAACTGCTGCAGCGCGAGCTCGCCGTGCTGGCGCTCGCGGATGTCGGACGGCTGTCGGACGGCGAACTGGCCGCGATCGAAGCCTGGGTGCGCAAGGGCGGATTGCTGCTGCGCTTCGCCGGACCGCGGCTGGCCGAGGGCGCGGATACGATGGTGCCGGTGCCGCTGCGCACCGGCGGCACGCGGAATTTCGGTGGCGCCCTGACCTGGGCGCAACCGGCGGCGCTGGCGCCGTTCGATCCGACGGGCCCCTTCGCCGGGCTCGGCGTGCCCGACGATGTCCGTGTAAGCCGCCAGGTGCTGGCCGAACCCAATCTCGATCTGGCGCAGCGCAGCTGGGCGCGGCTGGCGGACGGCACGCCGCTGGTGACCGCCGACCGGCGCGGCGATGGCTGGATCGTGCTGGTTCACACCACCGCCACCCCCGAATGGTCGACGCTGGCGCTGTCGGGGCTTTTCGTCGAGATGCTGCAGCGGATCGTCGCACTCAGCCAGGGCGTCGCCGGCGAGGCCGCCGGCGGGCTGTTGCCGCCAGTCGCGGCGCTCGACGCGTTCGGCAGGCTGGACGCCCCGCCGCCGGCCGCGGCGGCCCTGTCCGGAACCGCCTTCGCACGCCAGGCCGTCGAAGCGCGCCACCCGCCCGGCTGGTACGGCAGCGACAACGCGCGCCGTGCCCTCAACCTCTCCGCCAATCTCGCGGCCTTCGCGCCCGTGACCGCGCTGCCGCCGGGCACCCGCAGCGCCACCTATGCGCGGGGTGCCGAGACCGATGCCCGTCCCTGGCTGCTGCTGGCGGCGTTGCTGCTGCTGCTGCTCGATTTCGCGCTCGCGCTCTCGCTGCGCGGCGGGCTCGGCGGGGCACGGCGCGCCGCCGCGGCGCTGCTTGCCGCGGTCCTGGCGGCCGGGGGCTGGATCCCCGAGGGCGCCGCGCAGTCCGCCGCGCAGCGCCGCGACGACGAACCGGCGCTGATCGCCACGCAGTCGACCCATCTGGCCTTCGTGCGCAGCGGCGTGCAGCAGGTCGACGAAACGACGCGCGCCGGTCTGGTCGGGCTCGGCGCGGTGCTCAGCCGCCGCACCGCCATCGACCCCGGCCCGCCGATCGATCTCGACATCGAGACCGACGAACTTGCGTTTTTTCCTCTGATCTACTGGCCGATCGCGGCCGAGGCACCGCGGCCGAGCCCGGCCGCGCTGGCACGCGTCCAGCGCTATCTGAAGACCGGCGGCATGATCCTGTTCGACACCCGCGAACTGGAGTTCGGGCGGCCCGGCGCCGGCGGCGGGCCTGGGGCTCAGCGCCTGCGCGAGATCCTGCGCGCCATCGACCTGCCGCCGCTGGCCCCGATCCCGCCCGGCCATGTCCTGACCAAGGCGTTCTATCTGCTCTCGGAGTTTCCGGGCCGCTACGCCGGCGCGCCGGTCTGGGTCGAGAGCGACGAGCGCGCCACCAACGACGGCGTCTCGTCGGTGATCGTCGGGGCCCATGACTGGGCCGCGGCCTGGGCCACCGATCGTCTCGGCCGGCCGCTCTTCGCCGCCGTCCCCGGCGGCGAGACCCAGCGCGAATTCGCCGTCCGCTTCGGCGTCAACGTCGCCATGTACGCGCTGACCGGCAGCTACAAGGGCGATCAGGTCCATGTCGAATCGATCCTGGAGCGGCTGCGGCGATGATCGGGGATTTCGCCATCGCCTTCGCCCCCGCAGTGCCGTGGCCGGCGATCCTGGCCGCGGCGGCGCTGGGGGCCGTGCTGTTCGCCGTCGCGCTGCGGGCGCGCGCGCGGGGCGCGTGGTGGCGGGCCCTGGCCGTGCTCGCCCTGGCCGCGGCGCTCGCCAACCCGTCGATGGTCATCGAGGAGCGCAAGCCGCTGTCCGACATCGGCGTGGTCGTGGTCGACGATTCGGCGAGCCAGGCGATCGGCGAGCGCCGCAACCGTGCCGAACAGGCGCTGGCGCGGCTTCGCGAGCGCGCGGAAGCCATCCGCGACCTCGAGTTGCGGATCGTGCGCGCGGGCGGCGGCGGCGGTCTCGAAGCCGACGGCACAAGGCTGATGGCAGCGCTGGAGCGTGCGATGGCGGATGTGCCGCGCGCGCGGCTGGCGGGCGTGGCATTGATCACCGACGGGCAGGTCCACGACGCGCCGGCGGCCGAGGCGATCTCCCGCGAAGCCTGGCCGGCCCCCGTCCATGTCCTGATCACCGGCGACCGCGGCGAGCGCGACCGCCGGATCGTCGTCGAGCGCGCGCCGACCTACGCGATCGTCGGCAAGCCGCAGGAACTGACGCTGCGGATCGACGACGGCGCCGGCGCGACCGGGGGAACGGCGCGCGTCGAACTGCGCCGCGACGGCGGCGAACCCGTCTCGCTGCGCCTTGCCGTGGGCGTCCCGCAGACCGTCCCCTTCACGCTGGAGCGCGCCGGAGTGTCGCTGTTCGAGATCGCGGTCGAGCCGGGCCCGCGCGAATTGACGCTCGCCAACAACCGGGTCGTCGCCTCGGTCTCCGGCGTGCGCGATCGCCTGCGCGTCCTGCTGGTCACCGGCGAACCCCATCCGGGCCAGCGCACGTGGCGGGCGCTGCTGAAGTCGGACCCGTCGGTGGACCTGGTCCATTTCACGATCCTGCGGCCGCCAGAGGCGCAGGACTTCACTCCGGTCAACGAATTGTCGCTGATCCCGTTCCCGATCCGCGAATTGTTCGAGGTCAAGCTGGACGAATTCGACCTGATCGTCTTCGATCGCTACCGGCGGCGCGACGTGCTGGCGCAGATCTATCTCGAGAACATCGTGCGCTGGGTACGCCGCGGCGGCGCGCTGCTGCTGGCCGTCGGTCCGAACCAGGGCCCCGCGAACTCGCTGTTCAACTCGCCGATCGGACAGATCATGCCGGGGGTGCCGACCGGCCGGACGCTGGAGGAGCCGTTCCGCGCCCGGCCGACCGAGGCCGGCTTCCGCCACCCGGTCACCGCCGACCTGCCGGGCATCGGCGATCCCGGCGGCCAGCCGTCCTGGGGGCGATGGTTCCGCGCCATCGACGCCGATCAGCGCCGCGGCCAGTCGCTGCTGACAGGGCCGGGAAACCGGCCGCTGCTGCTGCTCGACCGGGTCGGGGACGGCCGGGTGGCGCAGCTGCAATCCGACCATATCTGGCTGTGGGCCCGCGACTTCGAGGGGGGCGGGCCGCATGCCGAGTTGCTGCGCCGCATCGCGCACTGGCTGATGAAGGAACCCGAGCTCGAGGAGAACGACCTGCGCGCGGCGATCAAGGGGGGACGGATCGAGATCGTCCGGCGCTCCCTGGAACCCGACGGGGCCGCCGTCGACGTCACCAGTCCGGGCGGCGAACGGCGCCGGGTGGAGCTGCGCGAGATCGGCGGCGGCCGCGCCAGCGCGACGATCGACGTGACCGAACCCGGCCTCTACCGCTTCACCGACGGCGTCCGCGTGGCGCTCGGTGCGGTCGGATCGCTCAATCCGGTCGAGCTCGGCGATGTCCGCGCCACCGAGGAACGGCTGCGGCCGCTCGCCGCGGCCTCGGGCGGCCAGATCCTGTGGCTTGCCGAAGGCCTGCCCGACCTGCGCAGCACCCGGCCGGGTCGCGAGACGGGCGCCGCCGGCGGCGCTCGCGCCTGGATCGGGATGCAGGCCAACGGCGACCATCTGGTCGCCGGGGTTATCCAGATCCCCCTGCTGCCGGGTCTCGGGATCTTCGTCCTGGGCCTGGGAGCGCTGCTCGCGGCGTGGCGACGCGAGGGTCGATGACCGCGGGCGGCGGCCCGATAAAGGATTTGCTAACCTTCCCGCCCTAGGCTCCCCCGTCCTGCGGAGGCTTCCGGCCCATGTTCGCCATCATCGGCATCGTCCTGATCTTCGTCATGGTGTTCGGCGGCTACATCCTGGCCGGCGGCAAGATGGCGATCATCCTCAAGGCTCTGCCGTTCGAGATGATGATGATCGGCGGTGCCGCCGCCGGCAGCTTCCTGATCTCCAACGGCTCCGCGACGATCGGCAAGTCGCTCAAGAGCATCGCCAAGGTGTTCGGCGGGCCGAGCTTCAAGAAGCAGGACTTCATCGACGTCCTGTGCCTGATGTTCAGCCTGCTTCGGCTGGCCAAGACCAAGGGCGTGATCGCCATCGAGCAGCATATCGAGAAGCCGGCCGACAGCCGGATCTTCCAGGCCTATCCCAAGATCCTCAAGGACCATTTCGCCATCGACCTGATCTGCGATTCGATGCGCATGATCACCATGGGCATGGACGACCCGCACCAGTTCGAAGAGATCGTCAACAAGGAGCTGGAGAAGCATCACGCCGAGCTGGCGCGCGCCCAGAGCGCGATGCAGAACACCGCCGACGCCTGCCCGGCGCTGGGGATCGTCGCCGCCGTGCTTGGCGTCATCAAGACGATGGCCTCGATCAACGAGCCGCCCGAAATCCTGGGCCGCATGATCGGCGGCGCGCTGGTCGGCACGTTCCTCGGGATCTTCCTGGCCTACGGCTTCATCGGTCCCTTCGCGGCGCGCATGAAGCAGGTCTTCGACGACGACCACAAGTTCTACGAGATCATCCGCGACACGATGGTCGCGCATCTGCACGGCCAGGCGCCGCAGATCGCGATCGAGATCGGGCGCAAGAGCGTGCCCTCCGAGCTGCAGCCCAGCTTCGCCCAGCTCGAAGAGGCGACCCAGGCGATCCCGAGCGCGGCCTGACGCGCGGAACCGCAGGCGATGCCGGCGCCTGGCCACGACCTGCCGGTCGTCCTGCGCGACGCCGCGCCGCTGGGCTGCGAGGCGATCGCCGCCGTCGCGCAT
>JBIKLI010000260.1:0-6306 GCA_044359885.1 Alphaproteobacteria bacterium
GCGTCGGCGCTGTGGCCCGGGCCTCGCCGTCTGGCCTGCTGACGACCCCGGGCGCGGCAGCGTGGCGGTCGAGATGTTCCCGACGGTCTATCGCCGACGCGCCACCGGCAGCACCGCCAAGATCCGCGATCCGGCGTTGCTGGCCCGGGCGCTGGCGGCCTTTGGTTGCGCGATGCCGCCGGCCGCCGCAGCATCGCTTGGCGACGACGCGACCGACGCCCTGGTCGCCGCCGCCGGACTGCGCGAGGATGCGCGGCGCGCGAGCGCGTTCGCGCTGCCCCCGGCGCCGCGCGTTCGGCGAGAGGGATGGATCTTCGGGGTGCCGCCATGAACGCCAGCGTGCTGCTCGCCGTCGCCGCCGGCGGCGCCATCGGATCGGTCGCCCGCCACCTGATGGCGACGGCGGTCGCCGCGGCCGCTGGTGGCGACTGGCCCTGGGGGACGCTGGCGGTCAACGTGATCGGCGGCCTAGCCATCGGCGTCCTGGCCGAGGCGCTGACGCTGCGCTGGTCCGGGGGGCCGGAACTGCGGGCCCTGCTCGTCACCGGGATCCTCGGCGGGTTCACCACCTTCTCGGCGTTCTCGCTGGAAACGGTGGCGCTGTTCGCGCGCGGCGCCTGGGCAGCCGGGGCTGCTTATGTCGGCCTGTCGGTCGTGCTCAGCCTCGTCGCCACGATGGCCGGCGCGGCGGCGGTCCGGGCGCTGATCTGAGGCCGCCGGCGTGGGATCCGGAAAGTAGCCTGTCGGGGGCTCGCCCCGCCGCCGTGCGCCGGCCGATGCTTGGCCGATGGCCCCCTCTTCCTGCGCCGAGGCTTCGTGATGACGCGCGGCGATCCGCCGGGATCGATGCGCTGGCTGACGCGCCTGGCCTCCGGGCAGCGGCGCCTGATCGCCGAGGCCGCGCTGGCCCTGGCCTTCGCCCAGTCGCTCGGCCTGCTGCCGGCCCTGGCGTTCTCGATCGTGATCGACAAGGTCGTCGCCAGCCAGGCGGCGGCGACCATGGCGGTGATCGCGGCGACGCTGACGCTGGCGGCACTCGGCGAACTTGCCTTCTCGGCGCTGCGGCGCGCCCTGCAGGCCGAACTGCGCCGGCGTCTTTCGGCGCCCGCCGAGGGGGCGTTTTTCGACGACGTCGTCGAACTGGCCGCGCAGCGGCAGGGCGAGAGCGGCGGCATCGTCGCCGAGCGGCTGGAGCGTCTGGCGGCGCTGCGCGAGACCCTGGTCGAGTCCATCGATTCTCTGCTCGTGACGCCGGTGATGCTGGCCGCGATCTTCGCGATCATGGTCCATTTCGACCCGCTGATGGCGGCGGTGGTCGGCGTCGCCACGTTTGTCCATCTGGCGCTGCTGGCGGCGACCCGCTCGCATCTCGCCGCGACCGGCCGCGCGGCGCGCGACGCATCGGCGCGCAGCCGTGCCATGGCGTCAGAACTCGCCGACGGCCTCGCGACGATCCGCAGCTTCGGGGCCGAGGCGCGGGCGCGACAGGCATGGCTGGAGCAGTCGCGCGCCGCCCAGGCCGCGAACGAGGCGCTGGAACGCTGGCGTGGGCGGCTGGGCGCCGTGGCGACGCTGAAGAACCGCCTGCTTTTCGTGGCTTTGCTCGTTCTCGGCGCCTTCGAGGTCGTGGCCGGACGGATCACGGTCGGCGGTTTCGTGGCCTTCGCCATGCTGCTGCGCCAGTTCTCGGCGATGTTCGAGACCGCCGTGCCGCTCTGGCAGCGCTTCGCGGAGCGCCATGGCTGGGTCGAGCGGGTCGGGGATGCGGTAGCGCGTGCCGCCGCCGCGCGCCCGTCCGTGTCGCTGGGGCAACGGGTTCGCGGCGCCGTCACGCTGTCGCGGGTCGGCGTCGGGCATGAGCGCGACCGGGACATCCTGGCCGGCATCGATCTCGAGATCCGGCCCGGCGAGGCGATCGGGCTGACGGGACCGGTGGGCAGCGGCAAGTCCAGCCTGCTGCGCGTTATGGCGGGCGTGTCGGCGCCGCGGCGCGGCGTGGTCGCGGTCGACGGCCAGGATCTCGCGGGCCTGAGCCGCGAGGACCTCCATCGCAGCGTCCGGCTGATGGAGCAGGAGCCGCGGCTCTTCCCGGGCAGCCTGCTCGACAATCTGCGGCTGGGCGCGCCCGCCGCCGAATTCGCGGCGGTCGAGCATGCGGTCGGGCTGGCCGGTGCCGAGGGGCTGGTGCGCCGGCTGCCCGGGGGATACGCGGCCGCGCTGGACGATTGCCGGCGCTTCCTGTCGCCAGGAGAGCGGCAGCGCCTTTGCCTTGCCCGGGCCCTGGTCGGCTGCCCGCCGGTCCTGCTGATCGACGATCTTGGCGCTGCGATCGGCTGGGACGACGAGCCGATGTTCCTGGCCGCGCTCGCGGCGTTGCGCGGACGATGCACGCTGGTCCTGGCCACGGGCTCGCGCCCGCTGCTGGCCCGCATGGACAGGGTGGTCGCGATCCGCGCCGGACGTCTGGCCGGACTGCCCGCGGCGGCGGAGGCGTGAGGCCGATGCGCCGCATTGCGCCGTCGCGCGCCTTCGCCTGGACCTCCGGCGCCGCCCTGCTGATCGCGGTCGCGGGCGCGGTCGTCGCGGAGGTCGACGTCGTCGCGGTGGCAGAGGGCCGGGTGATCCCGTCGGCACGCGTCAAGCGCATCCAGGCCTTCGAATCGGGCATCGTGCGGGCTGTCCATGTCGAGGACGGGCAGTCGGTGCGTGCGGGCGACATCCTGGTCGAACTCGATCCCACGGTGCGCGGCGCCGAGCGCGAGCGGCTCTCGCATGCGTTGCGCTGGAGCGGGCTCGACGCGGCGCGCCTGAGCGCGATGCGACATTCCGCGCGCGAGGCCGAGGCGCGCTTCGCGCCGCCCGCGGAGGCGAGCGCCGCCGAGACCGAAATCCACCGCGGAATGATGATGGCCGAACTGCTCGGCCACGAGGCGAAGCTGCGCGAGCTGGATTTCGCGATCCTCCGCGGCGAAGCCCAGAACGACGCTTTGCGCGCGAGCATCCTGAAGGCGGACCGTGCCCTGCCGTTGCTGCGCGAACGGGTAGCGGCGCGCGGTCGCCTCGCCGAGCTCGGTCACGGGTCGCGGCTGCAATATCTCGAACTGGCGCAGCAGCTGGTGGAGTTGGAACAGCAGGCCGATGCGCTTCGGGTCCAGCTCGACGCGGGGCTCGCGCAGACGGAATCCCAGCGGGCCGAGCGCGAGCGCCTCGACGCGGATTTCCGCCGGCGCGTCCTGTCGCGGCTGATCGAGGCCCAACGGGCGCGCCAGACGGCCGTCGAGGACCTGCGCAAGGCGGAGCAGCAACTGCGCCATCAGACGCTGGCCGCGCCGATCGACGGCAAGGTGCAGCAGCTTGCCGCGAACACCATCGGCGGCGTCGCGGCGGCCGGGGAAGTGCTGATGATCGTCGTGCCCGACCATGATCGGCTGGAGATCGAGGCCATGGTCCAGAACCGAGACATCGGCTTCGTCCGTGCCGGCCAGCGTGCGATCCTGAAATTCGAGAGCTTTCCGTACACGATCTACGGAACCATGGACGGCATGGTGAAGGACGTCTCGCGCGACGCCGTCGACGATCCGCGCCTGGGGCCGGTCTATGCGGTGCGCATCGCCCCCGCCGCCGACCGGATGACGGTCGCCGGGAGGGAGATCGCGCTGACCGCGGGAATGAAGGCCACGATCGACATCGTCACCGACAGGCGCCGCGTCATGGACTTCGTGCTGAGCCCGCTGCTGCGCGTGGCGCAGGAGTCGCTGCGGGAACGATGACCCTGCGCATGTGCGTCCCGGCGACAGCCGCACCCGCGTCGTGCTAGGAGCCACCCGGTTTCGCGAAGGCGGGTCGGCCCGGGCGCCGGCCGTGAGGAGGTCGGATGGCAGGCGTGTCGCTGGAGGAAGTGCGGGCAGAGGATGCCGATCAGCGGCTCGACCGCTGGTTGCGCCGGCGCTTCCCCGGGCTCACTCAGGGCCGGATCGAGAAGCTGCTGCGCAAGGGGGAGATCCGTGTCGACGGGAAGCGCGCCGACGGCAAGACCCGGGTCCTCGCAGGACAGACCGTCCGGCTGCCACCGCGGATCGAGGACGAACTGCCGCCACGGGGCGGACCGGCGCCGGTCGGGGAGGCGGATTCCCGCTTCGTGCGCGGTCTGGTGATCCATGCCGACGACGACGTGCTGGTGCTGGACAAGCCGCCGGGCATCGCGGTGCAGGGCGGGACCGGTCAGGGGCGCAATCTCGACTCCATGCTGGGGGCGCTCGCCGGGCCCGATGGCCAGCGGCCGCGCCTGGTCCACCGCCTCGATCTCGACACGTCGGGCGTGCTGGTCCTCGGGCGCAACGCGCGCGCCACCGCCCTGCTCGCCGAGGCCTTCCGCGGCCGCTCGGTGCGCAAGACCTACTGGGCGCTCGTCGCCGGCGTTCCGCAGCCCGCCCGCGGGCGCATCGACATGGCGCTGGCGAAGGTCGCAGGACCCGCCGGCGAACGGGTGGCGGGCGACGCCGAGGACGGAAAACGGGCCGTCACGCTCTACGCGACTGTCGACCACGCGCTCGACCGTTGCGCCTGGCTGGCGATGCGGCCGGTGACCGGGCGCACCCACCAGCTGCGCGTGCATGCGGCTGCCGCACTCGGGACGCCGATCGTCGGCGACCTGAAATATGGCGGTTCCCGGGCCATCCTCGCGACCGATGCGATCGCCCGGCAGTTGCATCTGCACGCGCGCGCCATCGACCTGCCGCATCCGGCGGGCGGCAGGCTGCGGATCGCGGCCCCTTTGCCCGCGCATATGCGTTCGGCTTGGAAGTTCTTCGGCTTCGACCTCGAAACCGACACGGACCCGCTGCTCGCCGGACGGGAGGGCTGAGATGCCCGGGCCGGCGCCGCTGCGCCTCGCGATCTTCGATTGCGACGGAACCCTGGTGGACAGCCAGCACATGATCGCCGCCTGCATGCGCGCGGCGTTCGATGCCGAGGGTCTGCCGCCGCCCGGCATCGCCGAGGTGCGGCGCGTCGTCGGTCTGCCGTTGGCGGACTGCATGCGCGTCCTGGCGCCGGGTTATGGTCCGGACGGCCATTCCCGGCTTGCCGAGGCCTTCCGCGAGGAATTCCACCGGCCGGAGCGCATTGCGGGCGCGGCAGCGGAGCCGCTCTTCCCGGGTTGTCGCACGGCGCTCGACGCGCTCGAGGCGGCGGGCTGGCTTTTGGGGATCGCGACCGCCAAGGGTCGGCGGGGGCTCGACGGCGTCCTGGAACGCCACGGCCTGGTCGGGCGTTTCGTGACCCTCCAGACAGGCGATGCCAGTCCCGGCAAGCCGCATCCGGCGGTGCTCGGGCGCGCGCTTGCCGAGGCCGGTGCCCGGGCGAGGGATGCGGTGATGATCGGCGACACGAGCTTCGACATGACGATGGCACGCCGCGCCGGGGTGCGCGCGATCGGCGTCGGCTGGGGCTACCACGACGCCGCCGATCTTCGCGACGCCGGTGCCGAGGCGGTCGCGGCCGATTACTCCGAACTTCTGCGCATTCTCGCCGGAGAGCCTGCGCGATGAAGCTTGCCCGGCCGCTCGGGATCGTCGCCGCTCTCGCCGCGGCCGGTCTTGCTGTCCTCGCGGCGCTGTTCGCCTTCCTGCTGTCGCTCGATCTCGACAGGTTCAAGCCCGCCCTTGCGGCCCAGGTGAAGGCTGCGACGGGACGCGACCTCGTCATCGAGGGCCGTTTGGCGCCCCGGTTCGGCCTGACGCCGTCGCTGGCGATCGAGGGGGTGTCGCTGTCGAACGCCCCGTGGGGCGAGAACCGGCCGATGCTGACGGTCGAGCGCTTCGAGGCGCGGTTGCGGCTTCTGCCCCTGGTGGCCAGCCTTGGTCGGCATATCGTCGTCGAGCGGGTGGTGCTGACCGGCGCCGATCTCTGGCTGGAGACCGACGAGACCGGGAGCGCCAATTGGCGCTTTCCCGCGGCGGGCGCGGGGGCCGGCCGGGGTGGCGTCTCCGAACCGGCCGGCGCCGAACCGCAGATGCCTGAGATCGAGGTGCTCGATCTGGAGTTCCGGCGCGTCAAGGTCGGCCTCAAGCTCGGGGCGGCGGCACCCAGGACCCTGGCGCTCGACAACCTCACCTTGCGCGGCGAGGGTGGCGCCTACTGGTTCGACGGGGTGGGCCGCGTCGACCGCATGCCTTTCGACGTCGGCGGCCGCCTGGCCCGTCGCGATGCCGGCGGTCTCGCCTTCGATTTCGCCGCGCGCAGCCGCGATCGCGCCAGCCTGAAGGTCGGCGGCGAGTTGCGCCGCCCCTTCACCGGCAGCGACTA
>JBIKLI010000028.1:0-21054 GCA_044359885.1 Alphaproteobacteria bacterium
ACAGCCCAGGCAGGCCGATCGGATTCTTGCGCGCAAGGCCGCCCAGGCGATCCTTCGCCGGCGGCGGCTCCGGCAGATCGACGCCGCAGCGCCCCTCCACGCCTTGCTCGAAGATCAGCTTCTCGTCCATCACCAGCCCGCGATGGCCGGAGGCCGTGACCACGGGCGGCAGCTCCGGCGCGATGCCGGCGTCGCGCGACACGCGTCCCTGCGACTTGTCCATCACAGAATCTCCTCGAGCTGGGTTGCGAAGCGATCCATCTCCGCCTCGGTGTTGGTTTCGGTCGCGGCGACGATCAGCAGATCGGCCATCTCCGCCCGGTCGGGCCAGAGCCGCGATGCGGGGACCCCCGCGATCACGCCGCGCGCGGCCAGTTCGTCGACCACGCCCGCCGCCGGCACCGGCAGCTTGAGCGTGAACTCGTTGAAGAAGCTGCGGTTGAGGAGCCGAGCGCCGCGCAGCCCGTCCAGCCTGTCCGCCAGGCGCACCGCCGCCGCATGGTTGAGCGCCGCCAGCCGCCGGAACCCGACCTCGCCGAGCAGCGACAGATGGATGGTGAAGGCGAGCGCGCACAGACCCGAGTTGGTGCAGATGTTGGAGGTCGCCTTCTCGCGGCGGATATGCTGCTCGCGCGTCGACAGCGTCAGGACCCAGCCGCGCCGCCCGTCGGCGTCGACGGTCTCGCCCGTCAGCCGGCCAGGCATCTGGCGGATGTATTTCTCGCGCGTGGCGAAAAGCCCGACATGCGGGCCGCCGAAATTGAGCGCGTTGCCGATCGACTGCCCCTCGCAGGCGACGATGTCGGCCCCCATCTCGCCGGGCGCCGTGACGGCGCCGAGCGACACGACCTCGGTGACGACCGCCACCAGCAGCGCCCCGCGCGCCTGACAGGCCCTTGCGAGCGGCGTCAGGTCGACGATTTCGCCGAAGGCGTTCGGGTTCTGCACCACGACGCAGGCGGTCTCGGCGTCGATCAGGCCCGACAGATCCTCGCCGCCCGACGGCGACGGCGCTGATGTCACCGCCGTGAATCCGCCGAACCGCGCCTGGGTCTCGATCACGGCGCGATAATGCGGGTGCAGCCCGCCCGACAGGATCGCCTTGCCGCGCCGCGTGACGCGGTTGGCCATCACCACGGCTTCGACGGTGGCCGTGGCGCCGTCGTACATCGACGCGTTGGCGACCTCCATGCCGGTGATCATCGCCACCTGGGTCTGGAACTCGAAGAGATATTGCAGCGTGCCCTGGCTGACCTCGGGCTGGTATGGCGTGTAGGAAGTCAGGAATTCGCCGCGCTGGATCAGATGATCGACGGCGGCGGGCACATGGTGACGATACGCACCGGCGCCGATGAAGCTTGCCATCGACCCGGCCGGCCGGCTGCGCGCGGCGAGCGCGGACATGTGCCGCTCCACCTCCAGCTCGCCCATCGTCTTCGAAAGACCGCCGATCGGACCGTCCAGCCGCGCCGACGCCGGCACGTCGCGGAACAGCGCGTCGACGGATGGAGCGCCGATCGCGGCGAGCATCGCGCGGCGGTCCTCGTCGGTATGGGGAAGATAGCGCATCGGCACGATCCTCAGGACAGCGTGGCGAGGAAGGACTTGTAGCCGGCCTCGTCCATGAGTTCGGCCAGTTCGCCGGCATCGGAGATCCGGATCTTCATGAACCAGCCATCCGCCATCGGCGACTGGTTCACGAGCGCCGGATTGTCGGGAAGCCCGTCATTGACCGCGACGACCTCGCCGGAGACCGGCGCATAGACTTCGCTCGCGGCCTTGACCGATTCGACGACCGCGGCATCGCCGCCGCGCGTCACGCGGCGGCCGATGGCGGGCAGTTCGACGAAGACGACGTCGCCCAGCTGGCTCTGCGCGTAGTCGGTGATTCCGCAGGTGCCGACATCGCCCTCGATGCGGACCCATTCATGTTCCCTGGTGAAGCGAAGCTCGGCCATCGGTCTTCTCCCTGTCTTCCTCAACCCCTGAAATAGCGATGCGGCGCGAAGGGCATGGTCGCCACCCGCGCCGGCCTCGGCACGCCGCGCACGACCAGCTGCACCGCCGTGCCGGGGGCCGCGAAAGCGGCCTCGACATAACCCATGGCGACCGGCCCGCCGACGCTGGGTCCGAAGCCGCCGGACGTGATCTCGCCGATCCGCCGCCCCGTCGCGTCGGTGATCTCCGTGTGCTCGCGCGCGGGCGCCTTGCCGTCGGGAAGAATGCCGACCCGCCGCCGGGCAGGGCCGGCGGCAAGTTCGGCCTGGATCCGAGAGGCCCCCGGAAATCCGCCGTCGGCCCGGCGGCGCTTCTGGATCGACCAGGCCAGATCGGCCTCGACGGGCGAGGTGCCGGTGTCGATGTCATGGCCATAAAGGCATAGCCCGGCCTCGAGACGCAGCGAGTCGCGCGCACCCAGGCCGACCGGCCGCACCTCCGGTTGCTCGAGCAGACGCCGCGCCAGCGCCTCGGCATCCTCCGCTGCGACCGAGATCTCGAACCCATCCTCGCCGGTGTAGCCGGAGCGCGTGAGCCAGACCGGGATCCCGCCCATCGTCGCGGTGCCGAAGCTCATGAAGCGCATCGCGGTCGCGGAGGGTGCAAGCCGGCTCATCACGGCCGCGGCCTGCGGTCCCTGGAGCGCGAGCAGCGCGCGATCCGCAAGCTCGGTCAGCGACACGCCGGAGAGCCTGGCTCGCATATGGGCGATGTCCTGCGCCTTGCAGGCCGCGTTGACGACCAGGAACAGATGATCGCCGGCATTGGTCACCATCAGGTCGTCGAGGATACCGCCGGCGGCATCGGTGAACTGGGTGTAACGCGTGCGCCCCGGTGCGAGCGCGAGGATGTCGGCAGGCACCAGCGTCTCCAGCGCGGCCGCGGCGGTCACGCCATCCAGCCGGACCTGCCCCATGTGGGAGACATCGAAGAGACCGGCGGCCGCCCGGGTGTGGTTGTGCTCGCCGAGCACGCCCAGCGGGTACTGGACCGGCATTTCATAGCCGGCGAAGGGCACCATCTTGGCGCCGAGCGCCCGGTGGAGGGCATTCAGCGGGGTGACCCGCAGCGCATCCTGCTCGTCGTCGGCCATCGGCGGTCCTCCGGACATCGCGCGACGATGCGCCCGGCACATGCCGGGTCGCCAGACGCCGCGCCCCCTCTGTCCTTGGACCTGAAAGATTCACGCATGGCACCCGAATGGCGCCTGGCGTTTACATCTTCGGTGAGGCCATGCCGTCGCCGGCACAACCTTCTTTCCAGAGTCTCCGCGGCCCGCGGTCCTTTTGCCTGAGAGTTTCCGGGGCGGTTGCTCCTTCGGCGCCGCCCGTGGATCGTTGCGATCCCCGGACGGTCTCTCCCGCGGCGCGGCAGCAGTCTTCAATTTACGCTGGGCTGCGGCCGAGTCAACGCCGCCTGGCGCCGCTCCGGTTGCGGGCCAGCTGTTCCTCGTTCAGCTGGAGCCCGACCCATATGCGATACGCCGGCGCGCGTTCGCGCGGCACATTGACGAGCCGGGGCTCCAGGTCCTCGACGACACCGACGCGCATCCGGTTCTCCGGCCAGACGAAGGCGACGCGGAAAGAGTCGCGCCGCAGGACGTTTCCCTCGGGATCGACCAGCGCGACGAAGTAGTCGGCCTCGTGGCGCCCGGCCCGATTCGCCGGGCCGCGCTCCGCCCCGATCGCGACCTGCAGATCGACGCGCACGCCCTGGCGGTCATGGCTGCAGGCGACGGCGATGTCGGCGATCCGCACCTGCGCGACGACATCGGACAGGTCGCGCCCCGGCCCGTCGCGGAAGATCGTCGCCTCGCTCGCGTCGGCAAGCAAGAGGCCGGCCGGGCAGCTGGATGCCTGCGGCAGGGGATCGTTGGAACCGGTGACGCCGCACGACGCGAGGGCGAGCGAAGCGCCCAGGGCGCCCACCCGCGCGAAGGCCGACAGCCGGGGCGGCGGAACGGGGGCGTTCACAGCTTGGTATGCGCGCCGTCGCACAGCGGCTTGTTCTGGGTCGCCTTGCAGCCGCAGAACCACACGGTCTTGCTCTCCTTCGCCTCGAACATCATCGGCGCGAGGCCGGTGCCGGCATGCGATCCGTCGCAGAACGGCTGCTTCTTCGAAAGGCCGCAGGCGCACCAGTAGTATTTGCGGCCGGCCTCGACGGCGACGCCATAGGGGGCCTTCTGCGCGACGACGGGATTGGTCATGGGACGGCGATCTCCAGACTGGGGTCTCGTTTTCCGGGCCCGGCCGCAGCGGGCGGCATGGCGCCGGGCGACGCGGCCGGCAGGCGACAGGCTTTGCTTCGCGGATGCGAGGCAGGTTAGCCTGGACCACCCCCGGCGACGCGCGCGACACTAGACCCAACATTCCCGTTCCTCAAGCGATCCCGGCCCGCGCCCCTCGACGATGACCGCCGCCCCGAAGCCCGGACTGACCATCCTTCTCGCCGCGCCGCGCGGCTTCTGCGCCGGCGTCGAGCGGGCGATCCAGATCGTCGAGCGCGCTCTGGCGAAATGGGGGCGGCCCGTCTATGTCCGGCACGAGATCGTGCACAACCGGTTCGTGGTCGAGACGCTCGAGGCCAAGGGCGCGATCTTCGTCGACGAACTCGACGACGTTCCGGCCGACCGTCCCGTCATCTTCTCGGCCCACGGCGTGCCCAAATCCGTGCCGGAAGCGGCGCGCCGGCGCGACATGACCTATGTCGACGCGACCTGCCCGCTGGTCAGCAAGGTTCATCACGAAGCGGAGCGGCATTTCGCCGCCGGCTACCACGTCGTGCTCATCGGCCATGCCGGCCATCCCGAGGTCGTCGGCACGATGGGCCAACTGCCGGACGGCGCCGTGACCCTGGTCGAGACCGTCGCGGACGTCGCCCGGATGACGCCGCCGGCCGCGCGCGGGCTTGCCTATGTGACCCAGACGACGCTCTCGGTCGACGACACGGCCGAGATCGCGGCCCGGCTGCGCGCGCGGTTCCCGGACATCGTCGGGCCGCGCAAGGACGACATCTGCTACGCCACCACCAACCGTCAGATGGCGGTCAAGGAACTCGCGGCGGGCGTCGACGCGCTGCTCGTGGTCGGGGCACCGAACTCGTCGAATTCGCAGCGTCTGGTCGAGGTCGCCGCCGGCGCCGGCTGCGCGCGCGCGCTGCTCATCCAGCGTGCCGCCGACATCGACTGGGACGCGCTCGCCGGGATCCGGATCCTCGGGCTGACGGCCGGCGCATCGGCCCCCGAACTGCTGGTCCGCGAGGTCGTCGAGGCGGCGCGCGCGCGCTTCGACATCGCCGTCGAGGAGATCGCGACGACCCGCGAGGACGTGCATTTCAATCTGCCGCGCCTGCTTGCCGAGTGACGGCGCGAAACGAGGCTCCATGGCGGTCTATACCGAAGTCGACGACACCGACCTGCGCGGTTTCGTAGCCGGCTACGACATCGGCGATCTGGTGTCCGCCAAGGGCATCGCCGAGGGCGTCGAGAACTCCAACTACCTGCTGCAGACCACGCGCGGGCCCTGGATCCTCACCCTCTACGAGCGGCGCGTGGCGCCGGCCGACCTGCCGTTCTTCATGGGGCTGATGGAGCATTGCGCGGCGCGCGGCATCGACTGCCCCTTGCCGATCCGCGACCGCGCCGGGACGGTCATCCGCGAACTCGCGGGGCGCCCGGCCGTCATCGTCTCTTTCCTGCAGGGCATGTCGCCGCGCCGGGTCGAGGTCGGCCATTGCGAACCGCTGGGCGCCGCGCTCGCCGGCCTCCATCTCGCGGCGGGAGACTTCGCGATCCGGCGCGCGAACGCGCTCTCGGTCGCGGGCTGGCGCAATCTGGTCGAGCAGTCGCGGTCGCGCGCCGACGAGGTCGCGCCCGGGCTGGGCGACGAAATCGCCCGCGAGTTCGACCATCTGGAGCCCCGCTGGCCGCGCGACCTTCCGGCCGGGGTGATCCACGCCGACCTGTTCCCCAACAACGTCTTCTTCCTCGGCGACCGGCTCAGCGGGCTGATCGACTTCTATTTCGCCTGCAACGATTTCCTCGCCTACGACGTCGCCATCTGCATCAATGCCTGGTGCTTCGAGCCCGATCTCAGCTTCAACGCGACGAAGGCCATGCGGCTGGTGGGCGGGTACCGGCGCCGGCGGGCGCTCAGCCCGGACGAGATCGCAGCCCTGCCGCTGCTGGCGCGCGGGGCGGCGTTCCGTTTCCTGCTGACGCGGCTCTACGACTGGCTGAACACGCCCGCGGGCGCGCTGGTCAACAAGCTCGACCCGCACGAATACCTGCGCAAGCTGCGATTCCACCGCTCGGTGCGCTCGGCGGCGGATTATGGGGTGCCGACGTGAGACGCCCCTCCGGCCTCGCCGACTGGCTGTTCGCCGCCTTGCTTCTGACCGCAGCCCCGGCGATGGCTCAGACGGCCCCGGCGACGGAATCGTCCGAGGCGCGCATAGGCAGGACGCTGGTGGCGCTGGGCGAAACCGCCCGACGCGAGATCCGCCAGGACCGCTTGCGGCTACAGCTGCGGATCGAACAGGCGGGCCCCGATTCCGCGCGGGTCCAGGCCGAGCTCAACCGGCGCATGGCCGCCGCGCTCGATCGCGCGCGTACGGCGGCGGCGACGGGCGGGTTTCGCACCGAGACCAGCGGCTACTGGATCCACCAGGAGCGCGACGCGGCGACCCGGGAGACGCGCTGGCGGGCCGCGCAGGGCCTGACCCTGATCGGCACCGACGTGGCGGCCATCCAGTCCCTGGGCGCGCAATTGCAGACCAGCGGGGCGCTGGCCGCCGGTCTGTCCTGGGAACTTGCCGACGACACCCGCCGCGCGCTGGAGGACGAACTGACCGCCGAGGCGATCGCGCGGCTCCGGGCGCGCGCCGCCACCGTCGCCGTGGCGCTGGGCGGTCAGGTGGAGCGCATCGCCCGGCTGACCATCGGCGAGGCCGGCGGCGAGCGGCCGCCGGTCATGCCGCGGGCGATGGCGGCACCGCGGGCGGGCGCCGAGGCCGTGCCCATCGCCGCCGAGCCCGGCACCGAGATCGTCCAGGTCGCCGTCCAGGCGGAGATCGCCGTGCGGACTCAACCGTGACCGACGAAACCGAGGCGACCGTCGATCTGTTCGTCGACGGCGCCTGTTCCGGCAATCCCGGCCCGGGAGGCTGGGGCGCCATCCTGCGCTGGCGCGGCCACGAGAAGGAATTGTCGGGCGGCGCGCCCGACACGACCAACAACCGCATGGAACTGACGGCGGCGATCGAGGGGCTGAACGCGCTGCGGCGCGCCGCCACCATCCGCGTCACCACCGACTCGACCTATGTGCGCGACGGGATCACGCGGTGGCTGCCGCAGTGGAAGCGCCGCGGCTGGAAGACAGCCGAGAAGAAGCCGGTCAAGAACGAGGATCTCTGGCGCGCGCTCGACGCGGCCGCCGCGCGGCACAGCGTCACCTGGCACTGGGTTCGCGGCCATGACGGCCATCCCGAGAACGAGCGCGCCGACGCGCTGGCGCGTGCGGCGATCGCCGCGCACCGGCGGCGTTGACGGCGATCGCGCGCTGCCCCTCACCTTTCCTTGCGTCGGCCGTCGTCCATCGTGCGATACTGACTGACGCGCGAGGGAGACCGCCCCGGCGGCCCGCCGTCGCGAACCGTCCGCCGGTCCCCGGCCTAACCCCAGCCATCGTGGTGTCCCGCATGCCAAGCCAAGCCCCGCTCTATGCCGACCGGATCATCAATCTGGCCGTCACCGGCCCTCTGGTGCGCCTCGAACTGGGAGCCATGCGCCTGCCGGCGGGCGAAGGGCAGAAGCCCGAGATGCAGGCCGTCGAAACGCTGGTCATGCCGCTCGACGGTTTCCTGCAATCCGTCGGCCTGATCGACGCGGTCGTGAAGAAGCTCGTCGCCGACGGCGTGATCCGTCCGCAGGCGGCGCCGGGCGGCACGCCGTCGGCCTGACCGGCCGCGGTCAGACGTCGACGCCCACCGCCGCGGCGACGCTGTCGAACCCGTCGCGGCGCAGCAACGCCGCCAGTTCGCGCTTGATCCGGGCCACCAGCCCCGGCCCCTCGTAGACCAGCGCCGTGTAGAGCTGGACCATCGACGCGCCGGCCCTGATCTTGGCGTAGGCGTCGTCTCCCGTCGCGACACCGCCGGCACCGATCAGCGCGATGGTGCCGCCGGTCAGGCGCCGCATGTCGCGCAGCACCGCGGTCGACGGCGCGAACAGGGGACGCCCGGAAAGCCCTCCCGCCTCGCCGCGCGCCGCGCCGCGCAGGTCCGGCGGGCGGGCGATGGTGGTGTTCGACACGATGATGCCGGCAAGGCGCCGCGTGCGCGCCACGGCGGCAATGTCCGCCAGATCCTCCGCAGCCATGTCCGGGGCGATCTTCACCAGCAAGGGCGGCGGATCTCCGGGCAGTGCCGCCTGGACGCGCGCGACCAGCGCGTCGAGCGCGGCGCGATCCTGCAGGGCGCGCAGGCCCGGCGTGTTCGGCGACGAGACGTTGATCACGAGATAATCCGCGAAGCGCGCGAGCGCCGCGGCGCCCGCCGCATAGTCCGCCGCCGCGTCGAGGCTGTCCTTGTTCTTGCCCAGGTTGACGCCCACGACGCCGCGCCGCGCACGACCGGCGAGCCGCGCCGCCACGGCGTCGACGCCGTCGCTGTTGAATCCGTAGCGGTTGATCACCGCGCCGTCCTCAGGCAGCCGGAACACGCGCGGACGCGGATTGCCGGGCTGGGGCCGCGGGGTCACCGAACCGATCTCGACGCTGCCGAAGCCGAGGCCGAGCAACGCATCGGGCGCCTGCGCATCTTTGTCGAAACCAGCCGCGAGGCCCACGGGATTGGGCAGATCGAGGCCCCACAGCCGCGTCGCGAGGATCGGATCGTCGCGGCCCGCGCGCAGCAGCGGGCGCGCCACGGTCAGCGCCAGGATCGCCGCGCGATGCGCATCCTCGGCGTCGAGGCACCGCAACGCGCGCATCGCCAGGGACGAGAGGCTCATTCGCCGGCGAGCCCCCAGGGGAAGACATGCCGCCCGTCGGCGGCGAGCGGCAGCGGTGCCGCGCGGCGCACATGCGCCGGGTCGAGCCCGCCATAGATATGCGGGAATAGCTTTCCGCCGCGCGACGCCTCCCAGCGCAGCGCGGCGCCAAGCGCCGCCACGTCGATCTCCAGGATCGTCAGCCCGTCCTGGCCGGCACGATGCTTGGCGACGCTGGCGACGACCTGGGACGCGTCAGAGCAGTGGATGAAGCCATCGGCGAGATCCTGCGAGGATCCCGCATAGCGGCCAGCGGCGCATGCGGCGTCCCATTCCGCGGCGCGGCACACGTGGTAGACGGCGTCGTCGAGCATGCGCCGGACGGTATCCTGCGTCTGCCTCCTTCGCCAGTGCGGCCTACGCCGCCGGCGCGGGACGGCACGGCACATGGAAACGATAGGCTCGCCCGGCCATGACAAGTCGCGCCGCCGTCGTCCTGGGCCTGTGGGTCCCCATCCTCGCTGCCGGCGGCATTGCGCCGGCAGGGACCATCCAGGCGATCCAGGGAACGCGCCATGTGTCGCCCCTCGCCGGAGCCGATGTCGAGGGGATCGACGGCGTGGTCACCGCCGTCCTCGCGAGCGGCTCGCGGCGCGGTGCCTTCATCCAGGACCCGCGCCCCGGCGGCGACGGCGACGCGGCCACATCCGACGCCGTGTTCGTCGCCATGGCGGCCGACGCGCTCGCCGACCTGCGCACCGGGGATCTGCTCCGGGTCGCGGGCCGCGTCGCCGAAAGGCGTGGCAGAGCAAGCGACCTGTCGGTGACCCAGATCGAGGCCAGCACCATTCAGCGCCTGTCGCGCGACAGGCCGCTACCGGCCGCGATCGTCGTCGGCGCCGCCGGGCGCGCATCGCCCGACCGCATCGCGCCGGCCATCGGCGGCTCGGTCGAAGGCGCCGGCTACGCCCCGGATCCGGCGCGCTACGCGCTGGACTTCTTCGAAAGCCTCGAGGGGATGCGGGTCGTGATCGGCGATGCCCAGGCGATCGGGCCGCGCGACAGCTTCGGCGAGTTCCCCCTGGTCGCGGACCGCGCCCGGTCGATGCCCCTCGCCAATGCCCGCGGCGGCGCCACCGCCGGCCCGGGGGCGGAGAATGGCGGACGGCTCGTCGCCGACGACCGCCTGATCGGCGCCGCGTCGATGCCACGGGTCCGGGTCGGCGACCGGCTTGGCGACACGGCCGGCATCCTCGACTACGGCTTCTCCAACTATCGTCTGCTGCTGACCGAACCGCCCCGTCATGTCTCCGGCGGGCTGGTCCCCGAGATCGCGGCCGCGCCGCGACCCGGCGAAGTGTCCATCGCCAGCTACAACGTCCAGAACCTGGCTGGCACCTCCCGGGCGTCGAAATTCGCGGCGCTGGGCCGCCAGATCGCCGGCGCCCTGCACGCGCCGGACATCCTGGCGCTGTCGGAAATCCAGGACGACGACGGCACGATCGACAGCGGCACCGTATCGGCCGGGCGCAGCTACGACCGGCTGGTCGCGGCGATCGTCGCCGCCGGCGGCCCGCGCTACGCGGTTGCGCAGATCGACCCCGTCGACGGCGCGGATGGCGGCGCGCCGGGCGGCAATATCCGCAATGCCTTCCTCTACGACCCGCGCCGGGTCCGCTTCGTGCCGAGACCCGGCGGCGACGCCGCAAGGCCGGTGGCGATCGGCGAGGACGGCATGCTCGACATCAATCCCGGGCGCATCGCACCGCTCGACCCGGCCTGGAGCCAGGGACCGGGCGGCTTCTCCGGCGGACGCAAGCCGCTGACCGCGACCTTCGAGATCGGTGGCCGCCGCCTCGTGCTGATCGCCGCGCATCTCAAGTCGCGCAGCGAGGACCAGCCGCTGTTCGGCCGCATCCAGGCTCCCGCCGAACCCACGGCGGTCCAGCGGCTGGCACAGGCCGAAGCGATCGCCGGATTCGTGCGCGCGCTGACCCGCGCCGATCCGCTGGCCGGCATCGCGGTCCTCGGCGACTTCAACGATCACGGCGGCAGTCCGACGCTGGCCCGCCTCGCCGCCGCCGGCCTTGCCGACCTCGTCGCCACGCTGCCGCCCGAGGAACGCTATTCCTACATCTTCGAGGGCATGAGCCAGGACCTCGACCACATCATGGTCGGCCCGGCCCTGCTGCCCTTTGCGCGCTTCGACATCGTGCACATCAACGCCGAGTTTCCCGGCGAGGAACGCGCCAGCGACCATGACCCGCTGCTGCTGCGGCTGGATTTCGGCATCCCGGTCCCGGCGCCACCGAGCCTGACGCTGCTCTGTCCAGCCGTGCTGCTGCTGGCCCGGCGGCGAACCGGCACGCCTCTCGCTGGAATCTCGGCCATGGCATAGTCTCGGTCAGCGCGTTCCGATTTTCCAGCCGAGGTCCGATCCAGATGGAGTCCCAAGCCGCCACCGGTCTCCAGGCATTGCTGGACGACGCGCGACGCCGGCTGGTCGAGACAGGTACCCGCAACCGGCTGATCCATGTCAACCGCGCCAATCCGCGCACGAACGCGCTCAACATCGTCGGCGAGCGCGCCGACGACGTTTTCGCGACCCTGCGTCGCCGCGGCAAGCGCATGCGGCTGCGGGCGCTGGGCAAGGATCGCGCCGAAGACGCGACCGGCGAAGCCGACGGCCCGGATCTGGCCGAGGACTATCTCGCGGCGGGCGACGACGCCCGCCGCGACGATGCCTTCCTGGACACCCCGCTCGGGCCCGACGGCCTGCAGAAACGTCTGCTGCGCCTCGCGGGCGAAGCCAGGACCGCGGAGGAAGAACAGGGCGTCAACATCCTCTACCTCGCGCTCGGATTCCTCTCCTGGTTCGAGGATCCGGCGTCCCGGATCCGCCGCGAGGCGCCGCTGGTGCTGCTGCCGGTGGATCTGGTGCGCAACGAGCGCGGCTCGGGCTTCGAACTGCGCCGGCGAGACGACGACCTCGTCGCCAATCTGCCGCTGCAGGAACGCCTGCGGCGGGATTTCGGCATCGTGCTGCCGGAGATCGAGGAGAGCGAAGACTGGGCCCCGGGCGCCTATTTCGAGGCGGTCGCCGGAATGGTGTCGGGGCTGCCGCGCTGGGCCGTCGCCCCCGACGCGATGCAGCTCGGCTTCTTCTCCTTCGCGAAACTGCTGATGCTTCGCGATCTGGATCCGGCGAACTGGCCCGAGGGACGGCTTGGCAGCCTCGACCTGATGCGCCGGCTGCTGCGCGACGGGTTCGAGGAGGACGCCCCGCTCTTCGGCGCGCGCGACCGGCTCGACGACAGGCTCGATCCGGCTGCCCTCCTCCACATCGTCGACGCCGACGCCTCCCAGGCGAAGGTGATCGAGGAGGTCCGCGCCGGCCGCAATCTCGTCGTTCAGGGGCCGCCGGGGACCGGCAAGTCCCAGACGATCGCGAACATCGTCGCCGCCGCCGTCCATGACGGCAAGACCGTCCTATTCATGGCGGAGAAGATGGCCGCGCTCGAGGTCGTCCATGGCCGGCTGGTCCGATGCGGCCTCGCGGACATCTGCCTCGAACTGCACTCGCGCAGCGCCAGCCGCAAGGCGGTGCTGACGGAGATCGCGCGGACGCTGGAGGCCGGCGCACGGCCGCTGCCGGCTCCGGCCGACCCGGCGGCGCTGCGCGAGGCGCGCGCGCAGCTGAACGCGATCGCGGCGCTGCTCCACGATCGGGTTCCCGGACGCGACTACACGCCCTTCGCCACCATCGCCGAGATCGCCGGCCTGATCGGCCGCGGCGTGCCGCCGCCGACGATCGCGCAGGACGGGCTGGCGGCGCTGTCGAACGCCGAGCGTGCGGCGCTGGCGCAGGCGGTCGGCGCGCATGCCGCCCGCGCCGCCGACGCCGGACCGGCGCGCCGGCACCCCTTCGCCGGCAGCACCGCCGAGGATCTGCAGCCGACGGACCTTGCCCGCCTCGGCGAGGAGCTGACGGCGGCGCGCGGCGCGATCGCCGGGCTGGTTGCGGCGCTCGGCGCGCTCGGCGGATTCCTGCCGGTGCCCGCCTCGCCGACCCTGCGCGACGGCGAAACGCTGTGCGCGCTGCTCGACCTGCTTGGCGCGATCCCGGCCGCGTCGCGGCCGCTCGCCATCCATCTCTTCGCCCACGCGACGGACGGCCCTGTCGACGCTGCCCTGGCCGCCGGCCTCGCGTGGCAGCAGGCTCGCGAGGCGGCCGAGCCGGTCTTCGCCGCCACGGCCTGGACTGGGGACGCGACGGCGCTGCGGGCACCGATCGCCGGTGGCGTCGCCTCGCTGATCGCCCGGTTCATGCCCGCCTACCGGCGCGCCTCGGCGCATCTCGCCGGCCTGCTGCGCAGCGAATTGCCGAAGACGGCCGCCCTGCGGCTGGACCTGGTCGACCGCCTGCTCGACATCGCGCGGCTGCGGGCGAACCTGGCGGCCGAGGCGCCGTTGCTCGCCGCGGCGCTGGGCCCGCATTGGCGCGGCGAGTCGACCGATTTCGCGGCGGCACGCGCCGTGCTCGCCCAGGTCGCGGCGATCCGCGCCACCGCGCGGCTCGCCGCTGCGCCGGATCTGGCCGCCGCCCTGGAGGGACTGCCTGCCGCCGCGGCGCGGCACGCGGACCTGGCGGCGTCGGTCGCCGCCGCACGGCGCACGGTGGCAGCCGTGTTCGGGCGGCTGGCCGCCGACGCAACGGTCGACCGCGACGGCTTCGCGCTCGGCGAGATGGCCGCGCGCTGCGCCGCCCTGGCCGACGGGATCGGCCGCTATGGGCAATGGGTGGCGCTGCGGCGCGGCATGGCCCAGTTGGAGGCGTGGGGCCTCGGGACGCTGGTCGCGGCGATCGAGGAGGAACGCCTCGCGCCAGCGGCGGCGGTCGACGAATTCCTGTACGCCTCGGCGGAGGCGCGCTGGGCCCACGCCCGCGCGGCTCTGCCCGCGCTCTCCGAACTGCGCGGGACCGACCGCCACGAAGCGGTCCGGTCGTTCCAGGACCTGGAGCGTGCGCGCATGACCGAGGTCCGCGGCGCCGTGCTCGCCCGTCACCGGTCGCATCTTCCCCGGGGCGCCGCCGGCGAGATGGGCCACATCCTGGGCGAGATCGCGAAGCGGCGCGGCCACAAGCCGATCCGCTCGCTGGTCGCTGCGGCCGGCACCGCGCTGACCCGGATCAAGCCGGTCTTCCTGATGAGTCCGGTCTCGATCGCGCAGTTCCTGCCACCGGGCCGGCTGTCCTTCGACCTGCTGATCGTCGACGAGGCCAGCCAGGTCCGGCCGGAGGATGCGCTGGGCGCGGTCGCACGTGCATCGCAGATCGTCGTGGTCGGCGACCAGAAGCAGCTGCCGCCGACGAGCTTCTTCGACCGGCTGACCAGCGACGCGCCCGAGGACGGGCAGGCGGAAGACCCCGATGCCGACGCGCCTCCGTCGCCGGTCCGGGCGACGGAACTCGAGAGCATCCTGACGCTTTGCGCCGCGCGCGGCCTCGGCGGCCGGATGCTGGAATGGCATTATCGGTCGCGCGATCCGTCGCTGATCCGGGTCTCCAACGCCGAGTTCTATGCCGACCGCCTGATCCTTCCGCCCTCGCCGCTGCAGCTGGACAGCGACTACGGCCTGTCCTTCGTGCGCGTGCCGGGCGTGTACAGCTCGAAGACGCGCGGCGGCGGGCGGGCGGGCACCAACCGGATCGAGGCGGAGGCGATCGCCCGCCATGTCGCCAGCCACGCACGGACGCATCCGGAGCTGTCGCTGGGGATCGTCGCCTTCTCCAAGGCCCAGGCGGACATGCTGACCGAGACGCTGGAGGCCGCGCGGCGGGACGACCCGCTCCTCGACGCCTTCCTGCGCGAGGGCCGGTCCGAGGACGTCTTCGTCAAGAACATCGAGAACGTGCAGGGCGACGAGCGCGACACGATCCTGATCAGCGTCGGCTACGGCCCGCACGAGCCGGGCGGACGGCTGGCCGCCATGAATTTCGGCCCGGTCAACGCCGAGGGCGGCGAGCGGCGGCTCAACGTCGTCTTCACGCGCGCGCGGGCGCGTTGCGTGGTCTTCGCCTCCTTCGATCCCGGCGACATCGCGCTCGACCGGACGTCGCGCGACGGCCCGCGGATCCTCAAGCGCTTCCTCGAGTTCGCGCGCAGCGGGCGGCTCGACCAGTCCCTGCCGTCCGGCGCAGGGGCTGACAGCCCGTTCGAGGCCGATGTCGCGCGCGAGATCGCCGCGCTCGGCTATCGCGCCGACCCCCAGGTCGGCAGCGCGGGGTTCCGCATCGACATCGGCGTGCGCCATCCCGAACGGCCGGGCCGCTACATCATGGCCGTCGAATGCGACGGCGCCACATGGCATGGCGCGCTGTGGGCGCGCGAACGCGACCGGTTGCGCCAGGACGTGCTCGAGGGGCTGGGCTGGCAGTTCCACCGGATCTGGAGCACCGACTGGTTCCATTCGCGATCGCGCGAGATCGACCGGTTGCGCGCGGCGCTGGCCGTGGCCGCCATGCGCGCCGATCAGGCCTCGCCGCTGCGCGGCGCGAATGCGGGGGCGACCGCCGACCCGGCGGAGGAGGAGCAGCCCGACGAGGATCAAGGTGCGGCGCTGCCGGCCGCCGACGCCGCGCCGCCCGCGGAGGTTCCTCACCTTGCCGACAGGCTGCGCATCCCGCCCTATGCCCGGGCCGCGATCGAGGCGCCGGCCAGCGGTGAACCGCACGAGATCCCGGCCGCGACGCTGGCCGAGATGGTGGTCCGCGTCGTCGAGGCGGAGGGTCCGGTCCATCTCGAGGAGGTCGCCCGCCGGATCGCGGCCGGTTTCGGCAAGTCGCGCAGCGGCGGCCGCATCCAGCAGGCGACGGCCGAGGCGCTCGCCCTGGCGCGGCGCGCCGGCCGCCTCGATTCGATGCGCGAGTTCTGGATGACCCCGGGGCAGAAAGTCTCGCCACCCGTCCGCGCCCGTCATGCCGAGACGCTGCCGACCACACGTGCCGCCTATCTGTCGCCCCTGGAGATCCGCGCTGCCGCGGCCGTCCTCGCGCGCGAATGCGGCGCGGTGCCGGCCGACGAGATGCCGCGCGCGATCGCGCGACTGCTGGGCTACCGGCGCCTGGGCAGGGACCTGGAGGCGCATATCCGCGCCGCGCTCGAAGGCTGACCAGCGGGCGACCTGTCCCCTGGAAACCCGGTCCATGATCGGCGACACTCCGGTTGCCGTGCTTCGCGGCGCGGCACCATGAAGGCACGGGACGGGAGCACGGCGTGGATCCGAGGAACAAGGGCAATCCGGCGGCGGCGCGCGCCGCCATGCTCCAGGCGCGGTTCAACCAGGGGCTCGAACACCACCAGGCCGGACGCCTGGCCGAAGCGCGGGCGATCTACGAAGGCATCCTCGCGATCGACAAGCGCCACTCCGACAGCCTGCACCTGCTGGGCATGGTCGCGCATGCGGAAGGCGATCTGGAGACGGCCGAGTCGCTGGTGCGTCAGGCGCTGAAACTTCAGCCGCGCGCCGACATCTACCACAACAATCTCGGCAACGTGCTCAAGGACCTGCGGCGACCCGACGAGGCCTTCGAGCACTACCGCAAGGCGTTCGCGCTCAACCCGTCCAACCCCTGGGCCTGCACCAATCTCGGGGCGAGCTACGCCGATCACGGCCAGCCCGACAAGGCGATCGAGCATTACGAGAAGGCGCTGCGCCTCAATCCCGACTTCTATGACGCCCTGTTCAACCTGGCGCTGACGCTGCGCGGACTTGGCCGCTTCGAACGCGCCGAAGATTGCCTGCGGCGCGCGATCGCCGCGATCCCCGAAAAGGCCGAGGCCCACTACACGCTCGGCCAGCTGCTGCTGCTGGGCGGTCGCTTCGCGGAGGGCTGGCCCGAATACGACTGGCGCTGGCGCCTGGGGCATTACGCGTGGCTGCGCGAGATCCACGGGCCGTTCTCCCAGCCGCAATGGAACGGCGAGCCGCTGCATGGCAGGACGATCCTGGTCTACGCCGAGCAGGGCATGGGCGACACGATCCAGTTCATGCGCCACCTGCCCGACGTCGTCGCGCGCGGCGGCCGCGTCGTCTTCGCCGTGCATCCACGCCTCAAGCGACTGATCGGGGAGATCCCCGGCGTGCGTGTCGTCGATCTCGACGGCGTGCCACTGCCGCCGTTCGACGTCCACGTCCCGCTGCTCAGCCTGCCGCGGGTGCTTGGGATCATGTCCGTGGCCGAGATCCCGCCCGCCCCCCCCTATCTGCGCGCCGATGCGCAGCGCGTCGCGCGCTGGCGCGCGCGCCTTGCGCATGTGCCGGGGTTCCGGGTCGGCATCGCCTGGCAGGGCAATCCACGCGCCCTGATCGACAAGGGGCGCTCGCCGCCGCTGGCCGCCTTCGAGGCGATCGCGCGGATCCCCGGCGTCTCGCTGGTCTCGCTCCAGCAGCAGGACGGCATGGAGCAGCTGGCGACGCTGCCGCCAGGCATGGCCGTCGAGCGCCCGGAGGACGGCGTCGACACCGAGGGCGCCTTCCTCGACACCGCGGCGATCATGGAATGCCTCGATCTGATCGTCGTCTCGGACTCGGCGATCGCCCACGTCGCCGGCGCGCTGGGACGACCGGTCTGGGTGCCGCTGCAGAAGGTGCCGGACTGGCGGTTCCTGCTCGATGGCGAGACGACGCGCTGGTACCCGTCCATGCGGCTCTTCCGCCAGCAGACGGCCGGGGACTGGCCGTCCGCCTTCGCCGCGATCGCGTCGGCGCTGCGCGAGCGGCTGGGCGCCGCGGCCGCATCCGTCGCTGCCTCGGTGGCGGTGGCGGCACCAGCGCCGGAGGACGCCAGCCGGATGCCGCTGGTGCCCCAGTCCTGGGGCGAGATCATCGACAAGATCACCATCCTCGAGATCAAGTCCGAGAAGCTCTCCGATCACGCCAAGCTCGCCAATGTCCGGCGCGAACTCGGCGCGCTGACCGAGGTGCGCGAGCGGCACTTTCCGGCCCATGCCGGCCTCGCCGCGCTGTCGGCGAATCTGAAATCGGTCAATGAAGCGCTCTGGACCATCGAGGACGACCTGCGCGACTGCGAACGCGCCAAGGATTTCGGCGAGAAGTTCGTGCTGCTCGCGCGCGCCGTCTACGTCACCAACGACCGGCGCGCCGCCGTGAAGCGCGAGATCAATGCGTTGCTCGGCTCGGCGCTGGTCGAGGAGAAATCCTATGCGGCCTACGCCGACGACCTCGAGCAGGCCGCCGCGGCGCTCGCCAGCGCGGCACGCGCCCTGCCACCTGCCGCCGCCGTCGGCGCGGATTGAGGCGGCGCGGACGGCGCCGATCTTCGCTTGACGCGACGCGCCCGCGGCGTAAAGCCTCGGGCGCAGACACTTGGACGGAGTCCTGTCGATGAAACGGTCCCGGTTGCGGTGCCTCTCCGCCGCGGCGCTCGCCTCGGTCTCTCTGCTCGCCGCCTCGGTCGCTTCGGCGGCCGAACTGGACGGCGCGCGGCTCGGCTTCGTCTGGTCGGTCCCGTTCATCGGCATCCTGCTGTCGATCGCGATCCTGCCGCTGGTGACGCCGCAACTCTGGCACCATCATTTCGGCAAGATCACCGCAGCCTGGGCCGCCGCCTTCATCCTGCCCTACGCGATCCTGGACGGGGCCGGCGCCACGGCCGCCCAGGTCGTCCACGTGATGCTGGGAGAATACATCCCCTTCATCATCCTCGTCGGCTCGCTGTTCGTGATCGCCGGCGGCGTCCACCTGCGCGGCAACCTGCATGGCAGCCCCAAGACGAACACGATCCTGCTGGCCGCGGGCACCGGGATCGCCAGCATCACCGGCACCACCGGCGCCGCAATGCTGCTGGTGCGCGCGGTGATCCGCGCCAACGACGAGCGGTTGCACAACGCCCATGTGATGGTGTTCTTCATCTTCCTGGTCGCCAATATCGGCGGGTCGCTGACGCCGCTGGGCGATCCGCCGCTCTTCCTGGGCTTCCTCAAGGGCGTCGGCTTCTTCTGGCCGACGGTCCACATGCTGCTTCCCATGCTGCTCGTCTCGGCGATCTTGCTGGCGGTCTTCTATGTCATCGACAGCCATTTCTATGGCCGCGACGCCGCGTTCCGGGCGCGCCGCGACCCGACGCCGGACACGCCCAAGGGCCTGAGCATCGAGGGCGGGATCAACATCTGGCTGCTCCTGGGCGTGATGTGCGCCGTCCTGGTCAGCGGCATCTGGAAGCCCGGCATCTCCTGGAACGTCATGGGGACCGAGGTCCCGTTGCAGGGCGTCGTGCGCGACGCGGTGCTGATCGGCCTCGCCTGGGCGTCGCTGAAGCTGACTCCGCCGGCGTGCCGGGCCGCCAACGCCTTCACCTGGGGGCCGATCCTGGAGGTCGCCAAGCTCTTCGCCGGCATCTTCGTCACCATCGTGCCGGTGATCGCCATGCTCAAGGCCGGCGAGAAGGGCGCCTTCTCGGCGATCGTGCATCTCGTCACGAAACCCGACGGGTCTCCCGACGACGTCGCCTATTTCTGGCTGACCGGAAGCCTGTCGAGCTTTCTGGACAACGCGCCCACCTATCTCGTGTTCTTCAACATGGCCGGCGGCGATCCCGCTCAGCTCATGGGCCCCATGGCGACGACGCTGCTCGCGATTTCGGCCGGCGCCGTGTTCATGGGCGCCAACACGTATATCGGCAACGCGCCGAACTTCATGGTCAAGGCGGTCGCGGAGGAGAACGGCGTGAAGATGCCGAGCTTCTTCGGGTACATGCTCTGGTCCTGCGCCATCCTGCTGCCCTGCTTCCTCCTCGTGACGGTGATCTTCTTCCGATGACAGCCCTGCTCTTCACGCCCGTCCCGCTCGGGCCGCTGGCCGCGCCGAACCGCATCGCGGTGGCGCCGATGTGCCAGTATGCCGCCATCGACGGGGTACCTCAGCCCTGGCACCGCCAGCATCTGGGGGCGCTCGCGGTCTCCGGCGCCGGGGTCGTCGTCGCCGAGGCGACCGGCGTCGTGCCGGAGGCGCGCATCACCCATGGCTGCACCGGCCTCTGGAACGACGCCCAGGAACGCGCCTGGGGGGATCTGGTGCGCGACATGAAGGCCGTCGGCCCGGGGCTCGTCGGGATCCAGCTGGCGCATGCCGGGCGCAAGGCCTCTTCGCAGCGCCCTTGGGAGGGCGGCGCCCCGATCCCGGCCGGTGCCGCGGAGAGACCCTGGCAGACGGTCTCGGCAACCGCGGCCCCGCATGCCGAGGGATGGCACGCGCCCGAGGCGCTCGACGCCGGCGGGATCTCGGCCATCGCCGACGCCTTCGCCGCCAGCGCACGCCGGGCGCTGCGCGCGGGGTTCGATCTGGTCGAACTTCATGCCGCCCATGGCTATCTGCTGCACCAGTTCTTCTCGCCCCTGTCCAACACCCGCACCGACGCCTATGGCGGGACCCTCGAGCGGCGGATGCGTGCGCCGCTGGAGATCGCCGCCGCGCTGCGCGGCAGCTGGCCGCGCGATCGCGTGCTGGGCGCGCGCATCAGCGGCAGCGACTGGGCAGAGGGCGGCGCCGGGCCGCAGGACGCCGTCGTCTTCGCACGCGAACTCAAGGCGCTGGGCTACGATTTCGTCTGCGTCAGCTCCGGCGCGCTGGCGCAGTCGCGGATCAAGGTCGGGCCGGGCTACCAGGTGCCCTTCGCCGCCCAGGTCAAGCGCGAGGCCGGGATCGCGACCCGCGCCGTCGGCATGATCGTCACGCCGCGTCAGGCCGAAGACATCCTGCGCGCCGGCGACGCCGACCAGATCGCGCTTGCCCGCGCCTTCATCGACGATCCGCGCTGGCCCTGGCGCGCCGCGGAGGCGCTCGGCGCCCCGGCACCGGTGCCGCCGCAATGCCTGCGCGGCCGCCCGGACACCTGGCCGGGCGCGGCGCTCTACCGGCAAGCCGAGACCTGAAATCCCGGCGCCGCGAAGCGGACAGGGGCGCTTGCACGCGAAACTTGCTGGCGCCTATCCTTCGCGCGACATGGCGATGCGTGTAGACGGGGCGACGCGGCCGCCGCCTGC
>JBIKLI010000261.1:0-6301 GCA_044359885.1 Alphaproteobacteria bacterium
CTGGCTTCGAGCGGCTGGCGCGACAGAAGACGCTTGCGATCTTCAACACCGGCGCGCCGCCGCCGCGCGGGCTCGACCACGCCGCGCATGCGGGCCAGCTGTCCTTCGAGCTCAGCCTCGGCCGCGAACGCATCGTCGTCAATTGCGGCGGTCCGCCCAGCGCCGATCCCGCCTGGACGATGGCCGCGCGCGCCACGGCGGCGCATTCGACCGTCGCCGTGGACGAGACCAATTCGGCCGAGCTGCGGCCGCAGGGCGGCATGGTGCGCCGGCCCCGCCATCTGGACACCCAGCGCGAGGAGGCCGAAGGCGCGGTTCTGGCGCAGGCGAGCCATGACGGCTACGCGCCGAATTTCGGCCTCGTCCATCGCCGTCGTCTCTGGCTGTCGGCGGACGGCACCGACCTGCGCGGCGAGGACATGCTGGTGGGGCCGCATGCCGGGCTTTTCGCCGCGCGTTTCCATCTGCACCCGGAGATGCAGGCCTCGCTGATCCAGAACGGCACCGCGGCGCTGCTGCGTACCCCGTCGGGGATCGCCTGGCGGTTCAGCGTCGCGGGCGGCAGGCTGGAGATCGCCGACAGCGCCTATTTCGGCGCGTCGGGGGAGCCCGACGCGCCGGCGATGCGGCGCTGCGAGCAGCTGATCGTCACCGGGCCGGTGATCGACGGCCAGCCGCTCAAATGGGCCTTCCGGATGCTGCCGCGCAGCTGAGCCCGGCGGCCCGTCGCGTCAGGCCACGCGACCGCGGCGATGATGCAGGAACAGCGCAAGGGCGTCGTAGGCGGCCAGGTTCTCGCCGCCGCCCAGCGCCGCATCGCCCGGAAGCCAGCGCATCGCCGCGCCTTCGCCCAGCCGCAGCCCCGCGATCTCGTCCGCCTCCAGCGTCGCGCTGAACACATGGCGATGGCGCGGCTCCAGACCGGCGAGGCCGATGTCGAACTGCAGGAACGGCGTCAGCCGCGCGGCCGGCAGGTCCAGGGCCAGTTCCTCGACGAGTTCCCGCCGCAAGGCGCCAGCCGGGGTCTCCCCGGCCTCGATCGCGCCGCCGAAAAGACCGCAATGGCCGGGATACCAGATGCCCGGGATGTCGTCGCGCTGCTGGAGCAGATAGCGCCCGGCGCCGTCCTGCAGGATGGCGGCGACGGCATCGGCCAGGATCAGCTGGCGATCATCGGACAGGAAATGACGTGGCATCACCGGTTCTCTCGCGACCCGGCAGATCTTGCCCGATCCGGCCATGGCCACACAGCGCTTTCTGCCGCCATCCGGCCGCACCCTGCGTCCCAAGCCCTTGATCGGGAGAGATTCCTGTCCGCGGCACGGTGCTTGCTGATGTTCCACGCGATTTCGACGCGACTTCGGCGCGACCTCTCCTGCCCGGGATCCCCCGCCATGACCACCATCGCCTCCGCCACCGCCGCGACCGGCGCAGCCACCCAGTCCGCCAGGGACCAGACCAAGTTCGGGCAGGATTTCGACTCGTTCCTGAAGCTGCTGACCAGCCAGCTCAAGTTCCAGGACCCGCTGTCCCCGATGGACACTCACCAGTTCACGGCCCAGCTCGTCCAGTTCACCTCGGTCGAGCAGCAGATCAGGCAGAACCGGAACCTCGAATCGCTGCTCGCGATGCAGCAGACGATCCAGCTCGCCTCGGCCTCGAACTATATCGGCAAGACCGTGGAGGCGAACGGGCGCAGCGTCGTCCTGAGCAACGGCGCGGCCTCGTTCAGCTACACCCTGCCCAGCGACGCCAAGACGGTATCGATCGCGATCAGGAACGAGGACGGCACGGTGGTGCGTACGCTTCGCGGCAACACCGGCGCCGGCGCCCAGACCATCGCCTGGGACGGGCGCGGCGACACCGGCAACCGGCTGGCCGACGGCACCTACACCTACGCGGTGACCGCCACCAACGCCAACGGTCAGCCGATCCTGGCCCAGACCGGCCTGACCGGCCGCGTCGACGGCTTCGACATCACCGCCGGCAACGACATCATCCTGCGCGCCGGCACGCTGCGCATCCCGATCGGGGACGTGGCGACGGTGCGGTGAGGCGCTTCAGCGCACAAAGACGAATTCGTTGCAGCCATGGCGTCGGCCGCAGAGGGTCCGGCGCACGAGACGCATCCCCCGGGCTGCGTGGAACGTCTCGATCGCCTCCGGGCTCGCGACTTCGAACGGATATCCGCCAAGCCAATCCAGCATATCGTACCAGAGCGTCATGCCGCGCGGGATACGGCCACGGCCAGCCACCGCGCGCACCAGCGCGCGCAGGCAGATCAGATAGGGGACATGCAGCGCAATCATCGCCGTACGCCAGGCCGGACCGCGGTTGTAGAGCCGCTTCACCGCCGTCCAATAGCGGCTGACCAGACCCTGGTCGTTGTAGATCGCGATGAACAGGCTGCCGCCCCGCGCGAGCGGCAACAGCGCGAGGTCCAGCGCGTCCCACATGCGTCCCGTGTGATGCAGCACCCCCCAGGAATAAACGACATCGAATTGGCCGAGGCTGCGCAGATACGCGGCGTCCAGCGCCGAACCATGCGCGACAGTCCAGCGTGCATCGCTCGCCGCGTAGCGGCGCCGGAGTTCCTCGGTGCAGGCCACCGATTGCGGATCGTAGTCGAAGGAATGGACGCGTGCGCCCAGGCGCCACGCCGCCAGCGAGAACAGCCCGCTGCCCGAGCCGATGTCGAGAAAGCTGCGGCCTCGCAGGTCGTCGACGCCGAGCATCGCGCGCAGCGACGCCTCGGCCTCGCCGATACGGACATCGTCCAGGCTGCCGAGGAAGCGGCGCCAGTTGGCGCCGAAGGCGAAGCGGGTCTCGTCGGTCATGGCGTGGCCTTCAGGGCGAGCAGCCCGCGATAGAGGGCGGCATAGCGCTCGACGCAGGCATCGAGCGAAAAGTCGCGCGTCGCGCGGATGCGCGCGGCGTCCCCCAGCCGGGCCCGCAGATCCGGATCGCCGGCGAGCGACAGCAGCGCCGCACCCAGCGCCCCCGGATCGCGCGGCGGCACCAGCAGCCCGCCGGTCCCCGGCTGGATCGCCTCGGCGCTGCCCCCGACATCGGTCGCGATCACGGCGAGACCGGCCGCCATCGCCTCGAGGACGGCGTTGGACGATCCCTCCTCGTGGGAGGCGCTGACCGCGATGTCGGAAGCGGCGAGCAGGGCCGGCACGTCGCCGCGCTGGCCGAGGAAGCGGACATGGTCGCCCAGGCCGGCCGCCGCGGCGCGCGCGGCGAGATCTGCGCCGATGCCGTCGTCACGGCCCGCGCAGAGCAGCATCCAGGGCCGAGGCAGACGCGGACGCGCCATGGCGAGGGCATCGAGCAGATCCGCATGCCCCTTGTAGGCGATGAGATTGGCGACGACGACGATCACCAGCGCGTCGGGAGCGAGCCCGAGCGTCGCGCGCGTCGCCGCGCGATCTCCGCCGGGTCGGAAGATCAGCCCGTTCGCGATCACGTGCAGGCGTTCGGCTGGCGCGCCCTCGGCGCGCAGCTCGGCCGCGACCGCCTCGCTGTTGGCCAGCACGGCATCCATCCGCCCATGCAGCCAGGCCTCGACGCGCGCCGCGAGCGGGTGATTGCGCTGATAGCGGTTGAGGCTGCGGCGGCTCATGACGCGGACGAGGCCGCCGAGCCCGAGCGTCGCGAGCCCGCCGAGCAGATAGGCTTCGGGCAGGAAGAAATGCGCGATCGCCGGACGCTGCCGCGACAGCCATGCGCGCAGCCGCGGCAAGGCGCGCGCGACGCCGGCCGGTCCCCCGCCGCCGCTCAGTTCGGCCACCTCGATCCCGGCTGCGACGAAATCGGGCGCGAGGCCGCCGCCGGATCGCAGGCAGGCGACATGCGGAGCGAAGCCATGGGCGCGCAGTCGCGGCAGCACGGCGAGCAGGTGACGCTCCGTCCCGCCGATGCCGAGACCGGTGACGACCACGAGCAGCCGCGTCATCCCGCGAGATCCGCGGCGAGGATCTCGGACATGCGCTCCGCGGCGTGCCCGTCGCCATATTCGGCGATATCCCGACGCGGCAGGTAGTCGGGCTGCGTCCACAGCCGCGCCCATCCGCACGCGACGGTCTCGACCCATTCGGTTTCCGCGCGCAGGGTCACGCAGGGCCGGCGATGGAAATAGGCTTCCTTCTGCAGGCCCCCGGAATCCGTATGGACGTCGTGGCACGCCATCACCAGCCGAGTCATGTCGACATAGGACAGAGGCTCGATCGCGCGCAGCCCCGCGAAATCGAGACCGTATCGCAACGCTGCCGCACGCGTACGCGGATGGACCGGAAACACCACCGGCCGCAGCGCGGCGACCGCGCGCAGATGCGCCAGAACGGCGGCGAGCCGCGCGCGATCGTCGGTGTTCTCCTGACGATGGACCGTCGCGACGCTGTAACCGCCGGATTCGAGGCCGAGTCGCTCGAGGATGGTCGAATTGCGCCGCGCGGCCTCGGCGACGGCGAGGGTCACGTCGTACATCAGGTCACCGACGGCATGGACGCCGGCGGTCACGCCCTCGCGCGCGAGATGCGCGACCGAGGCCGCTGTCGGGCAGAACAGCCAGGTGCTGCAATGATCCACCAGCACGCGGTTGAGCTCTTCCGGCATCGCGCGGTTGAAGGACCGCAGGCCCGCCTCGACATGCGCGACGGGGATCCGGAGCTTGGCCGCGGCGAGCGCGCCGGCGAGCGTCGAATTGGTGTCGCCGTAGACGACCACCGCATCCGGTCGTTCGGCTTCGAGGACCGCCTCGAGCGCCGCCAGCATCCGGCCGGTCATGACGCCGTGGCCGCCGCCATGGATGCCGAGGTGATGCGCGGGCTGCGGCAATCCGAGATCGGTGAAGAACACCTCCGACATGTTGGCGTCGTGATGCTGTCCGGTATGGACGAGCGCCTCGCGCAGGCGCCCGGCGCGGCGCAGCGCCGCGCTCAAGGCGGCGGCCTTTATGAATTGCGGTCGCGCACCGACCACGGTGACGATCTTGTTGGCGGTCATGGAACGAGCCCCTGGCCGCGCAGGAAGTCGCGCAGACGATTGAACTGGTCCCGGCGCGACAGTCCGGCACGCGCATCGTCCGGCGGCGCGGCGACGGCGCCGGTCCGCTTCTGGGCAAGCCACGCGCGCAGCGCCGCCGCGATCGCGCCGGTGTCGCTGCCGACATGGCCGAGGCCGCGCGTGCGGATCAGATCCGCGGCGACGCCGCCGGAATAGCCGAGCGAGAGGACCGGGCGACCGGCACCGGCGTATTCGAACAGCTTTGCCGGACAGACGCCCTGCTCGCGCGGGTCGTCCCAGAGCAGGAGCAGCAGCACGTCGGCCTGCTTCTGCCAGGCGAGCGACGTGCGATACGGCACCGCCTCGCCCACCCGTACCCTGTCCTCGACGCCATGGCGGCGCGCCATCTCGGCGACGCCGCGCAGATCCTGGCCGTGGAAGCGCAACTCGATGCGTGCGCGCTCTTCGGGCGCCAGCCCGGCAAGGGCCGCGAAGAGCGGGCTTGGATCGCGACGCCCGGGATAGATGATCCCGGTGTAGAGGATCGTCAGCATCTGCGGATCGAAGGGCGCAGGCGCGTCGGCCGCCGCGAAATCCTCGGGGTCGTAGCCGTTGGGTACCGACACCGACGGCCTGGCATGGCGCCGCGTGAGTTCCTCCGCCATCGGCGGGGAGATCGTCACGCTCGCGGCGGCGCTGCGCATCGCCATCGCCTCGAGGCGGCGATCGATCGCGACGCGCCACGCGGGCGTGTCCTGATACGGGTTGTCGGCGAAGAAGTCGCGGTACTCGGCGATCCACGGACAGCCGAAGCGACGCGCCATCCGCGCCGCGACAAGGTGGCTGCTGAAAGGCAGCGCGGTCGAGTAGACGAGATCCGGTCGCCAGTCTCGTGCCAGCATCCGGCCGGCCGCGAGCGCGAACGGAATCCAGCCGACCTGTCCGTCCGGCATGCCGACCGACGCGCGATAGAACCGCACCAGCCTCTGCACGAGCGACGCGCCGCCGCCGGCCGGCGCCCCGCCCATGCCGCCGCCACGGGCTCCCGGCAGAAGCCTGCGCGCGGCCTCCAGCGGCGCGAAGACGTCGAGCCATCGCGTGGTGACGACGCACGCATCCGGAACTCGCGCCGCAAGGGTCCGGGGATAGGCGAGCGGAGCGGCCGTGATGACGCGAAGATCGTAGCCGCATTCGCGGAAGAACTCCGCGAGTTTGACGGCGCGCACGCTGCCGCTGGCGTTGTGCGGCGCGAAGGCATGGGCGAGCAGCAGCACCTTCACGACACGAACACCGC
>JBIKLI010000262.1:0-6292 GCA_044359885.1 Alphaproteobacteria bacterium
CGACGTCGTCGGCAGTCTCGGCCACAAGGTGGCGGGGACGGTGTCGGCGCGGCTGGGCGTGGGGCTGTTCGCGGCGACGCGCGTCGCGCGGCTGGGGCTCGCCACCACCGCCGCCTGCCGGCCGCTGCCCTTCCTCGCCGAGAAGCCGTCGCTGACCCGGATCCTGCGCGCGGCGATCGGCGGCTGAGCGCCGCCGGCGCAGGTCAGCGCTGGTCGCCGGGCGGCGGCAGCCCGTCGCGCGGCGGCGTGACGTCCTTCATCCGGGGCGCGTCGCGCCGCGCGTCGATCTCGACGACCTCGATGTCGACCACGCGTCCGCGGCGCATGCCGGCCATCCGCGTTTCGTCCGTCGCCGCGCCGCGGCGGAAGGCGAGCCAGAGCCCCGCGAGCACCGCCGCGCCGATCGCCCAGATCGCGGCCATCATGCCGAAGCCGATCGCGCGCAGCGCCTCGAGCAGCCCGCCCGCGATCCGCGCGGCCTGGGCGTCGCCGCCGAGCAGCACGCGCAAGGCGAAATCCAGGATCTCCGCGCCGAGCCAGCCGGCGACGAGGATGCCGCCGACCAGCAGCGACCACGCCGCCAGCAGCAGCACGAAGGATGTCGACAGGCAGCCCCTCGGGCTCATCGCGGTCGCGCGCGTCCGAGGGGCTTCGCCGTCATCCCTTGTTCAGGCGGTTCGCCACCAGCTCGTCGACGACGCCGGGATCGGCCAGCGTCGAGGTGTCGCCCAGCGCCGAGTGTTCGTTGGCCGCGATCTTGCGCAGGATGCGGCGCATGATCTTGCCCGAGCGCGTCTTGGGCAGGCCCGGCGCCCATTGGATAAGATCGGGCGTGGCGATCGGGCCGATCTGCTTGCGCACCCACCCGACCAGCTCCTTGCGCAGCTCGTCGCTGGGCGTCTCGCCCGCCTTGAGCGTCACATAGGCGTAGATGCCCTGGCCCTTGATGTCGTGCGGGTAGCCGACGACGGCGGACTCGGCGACCTTGGCGTGGCCGACCAGCGCCGACTCGACCTCGGCCGTGCCGATGCGGTGGCCCGAGACGTTGATGACGTCGTCGACGCGGCCGGTGATCCAGTAATAGCCGTCCGCGTCGCGCCGACAGCCGTCGCCGGTGAAGTACTTGCCCGGGAAGGTCTTGAAGTACGTGTCGATGAAGCGCTGGTGGTCGCCGAAGACCGTGCGCATCTGGCCGGGCCAGGAATCGGCGATGCAGAGATTGCCTTCGCAGGCCCCCGCCAGTTCCTTGCCCTCGTTGTCGACGATCACCGGCTTGATGGCGAAGAACGGCTTGGTCGCCGAGCCGGGCTTCTGCGCGATCGCGCCGGGCAGCGGCGTGATCAGGATGCCGCCGGTCTCGGTCTGCCACCAGGTATCGACGATCGGGCAGCGATGGTCGCCGACGACGCGGTGGTACCACAGCCACGCCTCGGGATTGATCGGCTCGCCGACCGAGCCCAGCAGGCGCAGCGACTTGCGGCTGGTCTTCTTCACCGGCGCCTCGCCCTCGCGCATCAGCGCGCGGATGGCGGTGGGCGCGGTGTAGAAGATGTTGACCGCGTGCTTGTCGACCACCTGCCAGAAGCGCGAGGAATCGGGATAGTTCGGCACCCCCTCGAACATCAGCGTGGTGGCGCCGTTGGCGAGCGGCCCATAGACGATGTAGCTGTGCCCGGTGACCCAGCCGACATCGGCCGTGCACCAGTAGATGTCGCCGTCGTGATAGTCGAACACGTATTGGTGCGTCATCGACGCCCAGACCAGATAGCCGCCCGAGGTATGGAGCACGCCCTTGGGCTTGCCGGTCGAGCCGGAGGTGTAAAGGATGAACAGCGGATCCTCGGCGCCGATTTCGGCCGGCGGGCAGTCGGCGGAGACCGATGCGACTTCCTCGTGGTACCAGAGGTCGCGGCCCGCCTCCCAGGCGATGCCGCCGCCGGTGCGCCGGACCACCAGCACGTTCCTGACCGTCGGGCAGGCCTTCAGCGCCTCGTCGGCATTGACCTTGAGCGGCACCTTGCGGCCGCCGCGCAGCCCCTCGTCGGCGGTGATCAGGAAATTCGACCCGCAATCCTGGATCCGGTTGGCGAGGCTGTCGGGCGAGAAGCCGCCGAAGACGATCGAGTGGACCGCACCGATGCGCGCGCAGGCGAGCATCGCATAGGCCGCCTCGGGGATCATCGGCAGGTAGATCGTGACCCGGTCGCCCTTGCCGACGCCGTGCTTCAGCAGCACGTTGGCGAGACGGCAGACCTCGGCATGGAGTTCGCGATACGTGATCTTGCGGTCCTCGGCGGGGTTGTCGCCCTCCCAGATGATCGCGACCCGGTCGCCGCGCGCGGCGAGGTGACGGTCGATGCAGTTCGCCGAGACGTTCAAGGTGCCGTCGTGGAACCAGCGGATATGCAGGTCCGCGGCGTCGTAGGACACGTCCTTGATCTGCGTGTAGGGCTTGATCCAGTCGACGCGCCGGCCGTGCTGCGCCCAGAAGCCCTGCGGATCGCCGACCGACTGGTCGTACATCGACGCGTATTTGCCGGCGTTCACCCAGGCGCGCGCCTCGTGTTCCTTGGCGACGGGGAAAATATTGCCCTCGGGCATGGCGGTCTCTCCCTTGAATGGCCCCGGAAGGAGGCGCCTTGCGCCTCGTGGACCATGGCTTCTCTTAATCCAGGCCCATCCTGGCGCACAAGACGCAGCCGGACGCCCGCCCGGCCGCGAGCGCCATTGACCGCCGGGCCGCCCGGGCCGGAACCTGGGCGCCATGGACGAGGGATTCGACACCGCCATGATGCGCCGTGCGCTGGACCTGGCGCGCGCCGCCGCGGCGGCCGACGAGGTGCCGGTGGGCGCGGTGCTGGTCGACGCCGGCGGTGCCTTGCTCGCCGAGGCCCATAACCGCGTCGAGGCCGATCGCGACCCGACCGCGCACGCCGAAATGCTGGCGATCCGCGCCGCCGCGGCCCGGCTGGGCGCCAAGCGCCTGCCGGGCTGCACGCTCTACGTCACGCTGGAGCCCTGCGCGATGTGCGCGGCGGCGGCGAGCTTCGCGCGGCTGGCGCGCGTGGTCTTCGCCGCCGAGGATCCCAAGGGCGGGGCCGTGCTGCATGGTCCCCGCTTCTTCGCCCAGCCGACCTGCCATTGGCGTTGCGCGGTCGCCGGCGGCGTCGGCGCCGAGGCGGCGGCAACGCTGCTGCGCGACTTCTTTCGGGCTAAGCGCTCGCGCGCCCCCGGCTGAGTCCGATGCCTTCACCCGCGGCCATGCGCGGGGCGCTAGGAACACCCCCGAAGCCCGCGCTCGTGCGGCGCTTCCAGACAGGGGGTTTTCCATGACGATTCGCAAGATGCGGGCGGCGGCGGTGGCGCTGGCCGTCTGCCTTCCGGGCCTCGCCCAGGCCCAGGGTGCGGCACCGGCGGCGATGGAGGGCGCGACGCGCCCGCGCCTGACCCAGGAACAGCGCGACCAGGCGCGCGACCAGGCGCGCCAGCGCTGGCAGGCGATGTCGCCCGACGAGCGTCAGAAGGCGCTCGAGGAGCGCCGGGCGCGCCGTGCCGAGGCCGAGGCGCGCATGACGCCCGAGCAGCGCGAACGCGCCGAGGCTCGCCGCCAGGCGGCGCGCGAGCGATTGGCGCGCATGACGCCCGAGGAGCGGGCGGCGATGCGCCAGCGGGCGGCCGAACGCCGGGCCCAGGCGCGGCCCGTGGCGACGAACTGACGGCCGCGCGCCTGGCCGGCCCGGGCGTCTCAGCGGGCGCGGAAGCGGTGGATGCCGTCCGCGCCCGTCTCGCGCCTGGCCCGCCCTTGCGCCTCGAGGCGATGCAGATGCGCCACCGCTTCGCCCAGCGCCAGACCCATGTTGGCGGCCCCGATCTCGCGCCTGAACAGCAGCGGGAAGCAGCCGACCGCATGGCGCGGCTCCGCGCGCAGCGCCGCGGCGATCGTCGCCAGATGCGACTCGTGATGGCCACGCAGCGCCGCGATCCGCGCATGGATCCCCAGATAGGGCAGCCCATGGGCGGGCAGCACCAGCGTCTCGTCGGCGACCGGCGCGAAGCCGTCGAGCGAGCCCAGGAAATCGGCCAGCGGGTCGCCGAAGGGCTCGGTGGCCCAGACCGAGACATTGGGCGAGATGCGCGGCAGCAGGATGTCGCCCGCGATCAGCACGCCGAGCTCGGCGCACCACAGGCAGGCATGTTCCGGGGCGTGGCCGCGTCCGATCACGATGCGCCAGTTTCGCGCGCCGATCGCGAGATCCTGCCCGCCGCGCAACCGCACGAAACGCGCCGGAATCTCCGGGACCATCTTTCGGTAGAAGGCGTTGGGCGGAGTGCGATACGCCTCCAGCCCGTCGGCGGGCACGCCGTTGCGGCGATAGAAGTCGAGCTTGGCCGCGATGTCCGCGTCGCTCGCCGGCGCATGGACGCCGCGCGCGGTCATCCATTCGCCTTCGGTCATCCAGACCTCGGCGCCCCAGCGCGCGGCCAGCCAGGTGGCGCTGCCGACATGGTCGGGATGGAAATGGGTGACGACGATGCGCGTGACCGGGCGGCCGCCGAGGCGGGTCGCGAAGATCTGGTCCCAGGCCGCGTGCGTCGCCTCCAGCCCCAGGCCGCAATCGACGATCGTCCAGCCGGCCCCGTCTTCCAGCAGCCAAAGATTGATGTGTTCCGGGGGGAAGGGAACGCGCATGCGCACCCAATGCAGCCCCGGCGCCACCTCGGCCGTCATGCCTTCGGCCGGGCCTTCGGCATGGGGATAGGCGAGCGACGCGGCCGCGCCGGTCACGCGCCGCTCCGGATCCGTGCGATCGCGCGCCAGCCGATGTCGCGGCGGCAGAACCCATCCGGCCAGTCGATCCGGTCGATCGCGGCATAGGCCCGTGCCTGGGCGGTCGCGATGTCGGGTGCGCAGGCGGCGACGGTGAGCACGCGCCCGCCGGTGGCGACCAGCCCGCCGTCGCGGATCGCCGTCCCGGCATGGAACACGACCACGTCGCGCGACGCCGCCGCCTCCAGGTTGCGGATCGGCGTGAATTTCGCGTAGGCGCCGGGATAGCCCCTGGCCGCCATCACGACGGCGAGCGAGGCCATCTCGCGCCAGCGCAGATGGAAATTCGCGAGTTCCCCGTCCGCCGCCGCGATCAGCGCCGGCAGCAGGTCCGACATCAGCCGCGGCATCAGCGCCTGGCATTCGGGATCGCCGAAGCGGACGTTGAACTCGATCAGCCGCGGGCCGTCCGGCCCGATCATCACGCCGGCGAAGAGCACGCCCTTGAACGCGCGGCCCTCGGCCTTCATGCCGGCGACGGCGGGCCGCACGATCTCGGCCATGATCCGCTCGGCCATCGCCGCGTCGACCACCGGTGCCGGCGAATAGGCGCCCATGCCGCCGGTGTTCGGTCCCGTGTCGCCGTCGCCGACCCGCTTGTGGTCCTGCGCCGCGGCCAGCGCCAGCGCATGTTCGCCGTCGCACAGCGCGAAGAAGCTGGCCTCCTCGCCCGCCAGCATCTCCTCGACGACCAGTTCCGCGCCGGCCTTGCCGAAGGCGCCGTCGACCATCGCCGCATCGATCGCGGCCAGCGCCGCGTCCAGCGTCGTGGCGACGACGACGCCCTTGCCCGCGGCCAGCCCGTCGGCCTTGACGACGATCGGCGCGCCATGGGCCCGCACATGGGCCCGGGCCGCTTCGGCGTCGCGAAACCGGGCGTAGCGCGCCGTCGGAATGCCGTGGCGGGCGCAGAAATCCTTCATGAACCCTTTCGAGCCTTCCAGCGCCGCCGCCGCTGCGCCCGGTCCGAAGGCCTTGATCCCTGCCGCGCCCAGACGGTCGACCAGGCCGGCGACCAGCGGCTGCTCCGGCCCGACCACGACGAAGTCGATCGCCGCGCGCGCCGCGAAATCGACCAGGCCGTCGACGTCCTCGGCGGAGATGGCGACGCATTCGGCCTCGGCGGCGATCCCGGCATTGCCGGGCGCGCAATAGAGCTTCGTGCACAGCGGCGAGGCGGCGATCGCCCAGCACAGGGCATGCTCGCGGCCGCCGCCGCCGACGACGAGGATTCTCATTTGTGGCGCCTGATCCGTTCCATGGCAGGGGCGGCGGCTTGTATCATGCGCGCGCGGCGGCTCGGAAGGCCATGGCGGAACAAAGGATCGGCAATCTCCCGGAACTGACGGTGTCGGAACTCTCCGGCGCCATCAAGCGCGCGCTGGAAAGCGGCTTCGAGCGCGTGCGCGTGCGCGGCGAGCTCTCGGGCGTCAAGCGCCCCGCGGCCGGTCATGTCTATTTCGC
>JBIKLI010000263.1:0-6290 GCA_044359885.1 Alphaproteobacteria bacterium
GCGCCGTGAGCGCTAGGCGCAGCGGCATGAACAGCGCCCTGCCCTTGCGGCCGGTGGCCTCGGCGACGGAGCGCGTCCAGGCGCCCCAGGTCGTCTCGTCCCAGGGCTCCGGCGGCAGCGACGCGGCCGCGCGCCCTGCGAACTCGGGATCGTCGACGCGCGGTTCCAGGACGGCGCGGCAGATCGACCACCACAGCGCGGCCTCGTCGAACCGCGACAGATTGGCGCGGATCGCCAGCCAGAACGCCTCGTCGATCCCGGCGAGGCCGGCAACCTCGAGACGGTCGCGCACGGCGGCGAAGGGCGATGCGTGGAGCACGGGACCGTTGAGACGCCGGATCTCCTCGACGTCGAGCTTCGGGGCGGCGCGGCTGAAGCGCCCGAGATCGAAGCGCGGCAACAGATCCTCGAGCGCGGCGCAGGGCTCGACCGGGTCGGCCGTCCCGAGCCGCGCCAGCAGCGAGTTGATCGCCATCGGCTCGAGACCTTCCTCGCGCAGGCTGGCGATCGACAGGCTGCCGAGCCGCTTGGACAGGTTGTGACCGCCGGCGTCGGTGAGAAGGGTGAAATGCGCGAAGGCGATCTCGCGCGACACGCCCAGCGCCCGGAAGATCTGCAACTGGACCGCGGTGTTGGCCACATGGTCCTCGCCGCGCACGACATGGGTGACGCCGAGTTCGGCGTCGTCGACCACGGAGGCCAGGGTGTAGGTCGGCGTCCCGTCGGCACGGACCAGGACCGGGTCGCTGAGCCGGCTGCCCTGGAACGACTGGCGGCCGCGGATCGCGTCGTCCCACGCGGTCTCCTCGTAGGCGATCAGGAAACGCCAATGCGGCCGCCGCCCCTCCGCCTCGTAGGCGCGCACCTGCCGCTCGGACAGCCGCAGCGCCGCGCGATCGTAGATCTGGACGCCCCCGCCGGCGACCATCTGGAACCGCTTCAGCTGCAGTTCCTCCTCGGTCTCGTAGCAGGCATAGAGCCGGCCCGCGGCGCGCAGCCGCTCGGCCGCGGCGGCGTAGCGGTCGAGCCGGTCCGACTGGCGGATGAACTCGTCCCAGCCGAGCCCCAGCCAGAGCAGGTCGTCCTGGATGGCTTGCGCGTATTCCGCGGTCGAACGCTGGCGGTCGGTGTCGTCGAGGCGCAACAGAAGCCGCCCGCCGTGGCGGCGCGCCTGCAGCCAGTTGACCAGCGCGCCGCGCGCGTTGCCGAGATGGATGCGCCCCGTGGGGCTGGGGGCGAAACGCAGCCTGATTTCGGTCATCGCGCCGTCCGGGGAGGTCCTCAGCCGCCGCCGGCGCGGAAGCCGTTGGTGATGGGATAGCGCCGGTCGCGCCCGAAGGCGCGCTGCGTGATCTTCACGCCCGGTGCCGCCTGCCGGCGCTTGTACTCGGCGAGGTCGAGCATCCGCCAGACGCGGCGCACATAGGCCTCGTCGTGGCCGCGGGCCACGATCTCGGCCACGCCCATCTCCTTTTCCACCAGGCAGTCGAGGATGTCGTCCAGCTGGGCGTAGGGACCGAGCGACGCTTCGTCTGTCTGGTCCGGCTTGAGTTCGGCCGTCGGCGGCTTGGTGATCACCCGTTCGGGCATCACGCCGCCTGCCGGCCCGAGCCAGCCCGCGAGACGATCGGCGTTGCGCCACCGGCACAGCGCGAACACGGTCGTCTTGTAGACGTCCTTCAGCACCGCGTAGCCGCCGCACATGTCGCCGTAGAGCGTCGCGTAGCCGACCGACATCTCCGACTTGTTGCCCGTCGACACGACCATGTGGCCGAACTTGTTGGAAAGCGCCATCAGCGTCAGGCCGCGTGCGCGCGACTGGATGTTTTCCTCGGTGATGTCGGGCGCGCGGCCCGCGAAGGCCGGCGCCAGCATGCCGGCGAAGGCCTTCATGGCGGGCTCGATCGAGACCGTGTCGCAGACGATGCCGAGCCGCCGCGCGACATCCGCCGCGTCTTCCAGGCTCTCGCGGCTGGTATAGGGCGATGGCATCATCACCGCGCGCACCCGTTCGGCGCCGAGCGCGTCGACCGCGATCGCCGCGGTCAGCGCGGAATCGATCCCGCCGGACAATCCCAGGATGACGCCGGGAAACCGGTTCTTGCGCACATAGTCGCCCAACCCGAGCACGAGCGCCGCATAGGTCGCCGCCAGCGTCGGCAGCGGCGGCTCGACCGGCGCGTCGCCGGCCACGAAGCCGAGCCCGCCGTCGATGCCGCGCGCCAGTCGCAGCGTCGACACCTGCTCGCGGAACGATGCCGCCTGGAACGCCATCCTGCGATCCGCGCCGATCGCGAAGGAGCCGCCGTCGTAGACGATCTCGTCCTGGCCGCCGACCTGGTTGACGTAGAGCAGCGGCAGACCCGTCTCGACCACCCGCGCCACGGCCAGCTGGACACGACGATCGAGCTTGTCGACCTCGAACGGGCTGCCGTTCGGGACGATCATGAGTTCGGCGCCCGATTCAGCGAGGGTCTCCGCCACGTCGGGCGTCCACATGTCCTCGCAGATCATTATCCCGAGCCGCGCGCCCCGGAAGACGACCGGCCCCTGCGGCTTGCCCGCCGCAAAGACGCGCTTGTCGTCGAACACCCCGTAGTTCGGCAGATCCTGCTTGTAGCGCTGCGCCGCGATGCGGCCGGCGTCGAGCAGCAGCGCCGCATTGTAGGGCCGCTCGCCCTCGCGCCATGGCGCACCGACAAGCAGCGCGGGACCGCCATCCGCGGTGTCGCGCGCCAGTTCCTCGGTCGCCGCCCGGCAGGCGTCGAGGAAGGCCGGCTTGAGGACGAGATCCTCGGGCTGGTAGCCGGCGACGGAGAGCTCGGGGAACACGATCAGATCGGCGCCCTGCCCCGCGGCGGCGGCGCGCGCCTTGCGGATTAGGGCAAGGTTGCCCTTGAGGTCGCCGACGGTCGGATTGACCTGGGCGACAGCGATCGAGAGGCCGGCGGTCATGGCCGGCACCTGCGGCCGCGGGCGACGCGGCAGGGCATGGGGCGGCGCGCGCTGACGCGGCCGTGCGGGGCTGGCGGAACCATCACGCGCCGGGCCATAGCAGATTCCCGGTCGCCGCCGCCACAGGCCGGCCTCATCCGCCGCACAGCCCGGCCTCGCGCACCCACTCCGCCAGAAGACGGCCGGCGGGCTCGGCACGGGCGCGTGCATGGCCCTGCCCCGCCCACATCGCCATCAGGTCGGGGCGACCGTCGCGCGCCGCGGCGGCGCGCAACGGCGCCGAGAGCGCGTTCTGAACCGGGTAGTCGGGCGCGCGCACGGCATCGGCGTCGAGGACCTCCAGCAGCCGCGTGCGCAGGCCGCGCGCGACCCGCCCGGTGACGCCGCGCGTCGTCATCGTGCCGGCGGCCGCGGCGAGGGCGGCCTTGTGCAGGGCGTGGGTTCCCGCCTCCGGGCAGGCGAGAAAGGCGGTTCCCATCTGCACCGCCGCTGCGCCCAGCGCCAGCGCGGCGCGGATGCCGCGGCCATCCATGATTCCCCCGGCCGCGATCACGGGTATGCGCACGCGATCGGCGATCGCCGGAACCAGCACCATCGTGCCGAGCCCGGTCGCGCCGGTATCGCCGAGGAAGCTGCCGCGATGGCCGCCGGCCTCGGCCCCCTGGGCGACCACCGCGTCGGCCCCTGCCGTCTCCAGCGCGGCCGCCTCGTCGGGCGTGGTCGCGGTCGCGACGACCGCGATGCCGCGCGCGCGGCAGGCTTCGCGCAGCCGCTGCGGCGGCGGTCCGAAATGCGTGCTGACCATGGCCGGGGCCACGTCCAGAACGGCGTCGATCTGCTCCTCCAGGCTCTCGCCGAAGGAACCGGGCAAGGCCGGCGGCGGCAAGCCGAGCTCGGCATGCAAAGGCGCCAGCCGCGCCAGCGCGACGGCCAGCGTCGCCGGCGCCGGATCGGCGGGCGGCAGAACGAAGAGGTTGATCGAGAAGGGCCGGCTGGTCCGCGCCCGGATCTCCGCGGCCGCCTGCCGGATGGCGGCAGGCGCCATCAGCGCCGCGCCCAGGCTGCCCAGGCCGCCGGCCTCGCAAACGGCGGCGACCAGCGCGGGCGTGGTCGGCCCGCCTGCCATCGGCGCCTGGACGACGGGCCATCGCACGCCGAGGCGGTCGGCGAAGGCCGCCGCGGCGGCGGGGATCGCGCCGTTCAATCGGCGGCGGCGGCGCCGCCGGCGAGGACCGCGGGGCTGCGCGACGCCTTCAGTTCCTCGGCGATCAGGAACGCCAGTTCCAGCGACTGGGTGGCGTTCAGCCGCGGATCGCAATGCGTGTGGTACCGGTCGCCGAGCGCGGTCTCGGTGACTTCCTGCGCGCCCCCGATGCACTCGGTGACGTCCTGGCCGGTCATCTCGAAATGCACGCCGCCGGCATGGGTGCCCTCGGCGCGATGCACCGACATGAAGCCCCGGACCTCGGCGAGGATGCGGTCGAAGGGGCGCGTCTTGTAGCCGGTGTTCGACTTCACCGTGTTGCCGTGCATCGGATCGCAGGACCAGACGACCTTGCGTCCTTCGCGCGCCACGCGGCGGACAAGCGGCGGCAGACGCTCGCCGATCTTGTCGTGTCCCATGCGGCTGATCAGCGTCAGCCGGCCGGGCTCGTTGTCCGGGTTGAGAATGTCGATAAGGCGGATCAGTTCGTCGCCGTCCAGCGTCGGGCCGACCTTCATGCCGATCGGGTTGCGCACGCCGCGGCAGAACTCGACATGCGCGCCGTCGATCTGGCGGGTGCGCTCGCCGATCCAGATCATGTGCGCCGAACAGTCGTACCAGTCGCCCGATGTGCTGTCGACGCGGGTCAGCGCCTGTTCGTAGGCCAGCAGCAGCGCCTCGTGGCTGGTGAAGAACTCGGCCTCCGAGATCTGCGGCGTCAGGTCGGAACGCAGGCCGCACGCCTCCATGAAGGTCAGCGCCTCGGTGATCCGGTCGGCGATGTCGCTGAAGCGCTCGCCGGCCGGCGACCTGGCGACGAAGCCCTGGGTCCAGCCATGGACGCGGTGCAGATCCGCATAGCCGCCGCGGGCGAAGGCGCGCAGCAGGTTCAGCGTCGACGCGGACTGGGAATAGACCTGCAGCATGCGCTGGGGGTCGGGCTCGCGCGCGGCCGGCTCGAACTCGATGCCGTTGATGATGTCGCCGCGATAGGCCGGCAGCGTGACGCCGCCGATCGTCTCGGTGTCGGCAGAGCGCGGCTTGGCGAACTGCCCCGCCATGCGGCCCACCTTCACGACCGGCAGGCCGCCCGCGTACATCAGCACGACGGTCATCTGCAGGAAGACCTTGAAGGTGTCGCGGATGTTGTTGGCAGAGAACTCCGCGAAGCTCTCCGCGCAGTCACCGCCCTGAAGCAGGAAAGCCCGGCCGTTGGCGACCTCGGCCAGCCGCGTCTTCAGCCGGCGCGCTTCGCCGGCGAAGACCAGCGGCGGGAACCCTCCCAGCTTGCGCTCGACCGCCGCAAGGGCGGCGGCATCGCGATAGGCAGGGACCTGGCGGATCGGATGATGGCGCCAGGAGTCGGGTGTCCATTTCGCGGCCATGGCCATGTCTCGGGCTGTCGTGGCGGGAGGGCGGACATTAACCACGGCCCGAGTCGCGGCGCAACGCCGCGCCGGAAAGCCGCCCTAGCCGGTCGTGGCCGGCCGCATCAGGATCTGCATCCGCCGATCGCGCAGCCGGGCCTGGTTCGCGAGGCCTTCAGGGGCGAAATCCGCGACCGGCCGGGGCTCCGGCTCGAAATGGCCGTGGCGGTCGACGCCGCGGACCAGGGTCGCGGTGTCGTCGGCGCCGATCGTCTGGCGCACATGCGCCGGAATGTAGCGGATCGCCAGACCGATGCGCCGGTCGTCGGCGTCGTTGGGGTCCGACCCATGCGCGATCTTGACGTGGTGCAGCGACATCTCGCCGGGCCGCAGGACGATGTCGACGACCTTGGTCTCGTCGACTTCGACCTGCATCTCCTGGCCGCGCGAAAGCATGTTGTTGGCCGCATAGGTGTCCTTGTGCGGGGCGATGTCGCCGGCATGCGAGCCCGGCAGGACCCGCATGCAGCCGCTCTGCCGCGTGCTGGGGCTCAGCGCCACCCAGGCGGTCAGGACGTCATACGGCTCCAGCCCCCAATAGGCCACGTCCTGATGCCAGGAGATGTAGGCGGGATCCCTGGGCTCCTTGATGAACAGCACCGATTCCCAGCACAGGATGTCGGGGCCCAGCAGGCTCTCGACGCGATCGAGGATCGAGGGCGCCCGGATGATCGCATCGATCGTGGCCGAATAGAGATGGGGCT
>JBIKLI010000264.1:0-6279 GCA_044359885.1 Alphaproteobacteria bacterium
GCGGCGATGGCGGCCTGCCGTGCGGCGCGGCCGCGAAGCTCGACGGACAGGCCGAAGGCGAGATTGGCGCCGACATCGAGATGCGGGAAGAGCATGTCGTCCTGGAACAGCAGGCCGATGCCGCGCGCCTCGGGCGGCAGCGCGGTGACGTCGCGCCCCGCCACCAGCACCTTGCCGCGCGCCGCGAAGACCGGATCGAGGAAGCCGCCGACGAAGGCGAGCAGCGTCGACTTCCCCGTTCCCGACGGCCCCATCACGGTCGCGACGCATCCGGCCTCGACCGCCAGGTCGAACCGCGGCACCAGGATCCGGTCGCGGTGCCGGATCTCGACGCCCACCAGTTCCAGCGCCGCGCTCACGCCAGCCCCCTGCGGCCGCGATGGACCAGCGCCGGCACCAGCAGCGCCAGCGCGAAACACGCCAGCGGCAGCGCCGCCTGCAGCACCGCATGCGCGCCGAGGATCCGGCGATCGGCGCCCGAGGACAGCGTCACCGCCTCGGTCGTCAGCGTCGCGACGCGCCCGGCGCCGGCCGCCATCGTCGGCAGGTACTGCGCCACGCTGACCGCCACGCCCACCGCCATCGCGGTCAGCACCGGGCGCAGCAGGATCGGCAGCTTGACCGCGAGGAAGACCCGCGCCGGCGACGCGCCGAGCGCCGCGGCCGCGCGGGAATAACGCCGATCGAGCGCGCGCCAGGGGTCCGCCAGCGACAGCAGCACATAGGGCAGCACGAAGACCAGATGCGCCCAGGCGACGGCCGCGAGCGTGCCGTCGAGACCGAGCCGGACCAGCAGCACCTGCAGGCCGAAGACGAAGGCGATCTGCGGCACGAGCAGCGGCAGATGGACGAGCCAGGCCGGCATCGCCGCGCCATGGGTGCCGCGCCGCGCCGCATTCTCGAGACAGGCGAGCACCAGCACGGTCGCCACGACGGCTGCGATCGCCGCGATGGCGAGAGTCGCGGCGGCGTTGCGCGCGAGATCTGCGCCGGCGCGCGTCCAGGCCGAGAGCCAGAGCGCCGCCGGCAGCGCGTCGGGAAAAGGCCACGGCCCGGCGATGGACCACAGGACGAGACCAGCGAGCGACGCCCAGGCGCAACCGACCGCGACCGACCCGGCCAGCGCCGCGAACGGCAATGCCGCGCTCGCCGCGGAACGCCGCCGGCCGGAAGCGATCCAGCGCCGGCCCAGTACGGCGACGGCGATCTCCAGCACGCGCCACACGATGATCCCGGCGATCGCCAGCAGCAGCGCCAGGATCGACGCCGCGGCGGCGCGCGGATAGAGCGCGACGTCGTGATCCGCGAACCAGCGCAGCGCCAGCACGGCGAGCGGCGGCGGCGTGCCCGGCGCCAGCACCAGCGCGACGTCGACGACCGAGAGCGAGAAGACCAGCACCGCGTAGACCGGCAGGCGGATCTGGCGGTAAAGCGGCGGGAACACGGCGACCAGCCAGGCCTTCGCCGGCGCGTAGCCCAGACCGCGGGCGACCGCCATCGAACGATCCTGCGGGATCTGGTTCAGCGCCGCCAGCGACGCCAGCAGCAGATACGGGATCTCCTTCAGCGCCAGCCCGGCGATCAGCGACAGGCCCAGCGGATCGCGCACGCTGGTCCAGGCGGGTGGCTGCGTCCAGCCGGTCAGTTCGGGCGACAGGATCCGCACGATCCATCCGGAGGGCAGGATCAGGAAGGCGAAGCCGATCGCCATCGCGGCATGCGGCACCGCCAGCAGCGGCGCCAGCGCCTGCGCGAAGCGGCGCAGACGCGGCCACGACGCCGCCAGCGCCAGCACGCCGATCGTGCCGGCGAGCGACAGGGCGGTGGCGCCGAAGCCGGACGCCAGCGTCAGCGCCACCGATCGCGACAGCCCCGGCGTGGCGAGCAGTTCGCGCCAGGGCGCCAGTCCGAACCCGTCGCGCCCGATCGCCGGCAGATGGTCGAAGGCCGGCAGCAGCGTCCAGGCGAGCCCGGCGACGACCGGGCCCAGCACCAGCAGCAGGGTCAGATACGGCGCCCAGGCGAGCACGCGCCTATCCCGTCACGCGCCGCTCCCAGGCCGACACCAGCCGCGTCATCCAGCCGGGATGCGGCTCCGGCAGGGGCCGCCCGAGCTGGGCATTGGTCGGCAGCGCCGGCGTCGACGCCAGAGCCCGGAAGGGGGCCTGCGCCGCCTCGGGCAGACGGTCGACGGCCAGCACCGAGAAGCTGCCGAGATGGCGCGGATCCTGGGCGCGGGCCTGCGTCGCCGGCTCGAGCAGGAAATTCGCCACGACCATCGCGCCTTCCTTGTGCGCGGCGTTGAAGGGGATGGCGACGAAGCTGGTGTTGCCCAGCGTGCCTCCGGCGAGAACATGGACCCGCGCGCTCGCCGGCAGCAGGCCGCTGGCGATCGACGCGGCGGCATCGGCGGGGTTGAACGAGATCACGAGGTCGGTCTCGCCGTCGGCCAGCATCTGCAGCATCGCCGGGCCGCTTTCCGGGAAGTCCCGCCCCTGACGCCACAGCAGCGGCCGCAGCGCGTCGTACCAGCGCCAGAGCGCGGCCGCGCTGCGCTCGAAAGTCGCGTCGTCGGGCTCGCGCGCCAGGGCGTCCGCCTCGCCGGCGAGTTCGACCAGCGCCTGCTTGAGGAAGGTGGCGCCGAGAAAGTTGCGGGCGGTCGGATGGGTGAGCCGCCCCGGATGGCGCTGCGCCCAGGGCAGCATCGCCGCCATGCTCGCCGGCAGCGTCGCGGCCGGCGTGCGCGCGGAGTCGTGGACGAAGACCACCTGCGCCAGACGCCAGGGCGCGGCCAGCCCGTCGACGGACACCGTGAAGTCGACGACGTTCGACGGCTTGCCGGCGATGTCGACCAGCGGCCAGTTGGGCAACGCCTCGACGAAGGGACCGAAGAGAAGCCCCTGGGTCTTCATCGACAGGAAGTTGGGGCCGTTGATCCAGATCAGGTCGACGGCACCGCCCGCACTGCGCCCGGCCTGCCTCTCGGCGATCACCCGCGCGACCGCCTCGGCCGTGTCGCGCAGCCGCACATGGCGGATGGACACGCCGTAGCGGCGCTGCGTCTCCTCGCCCGCCCAGGCGATGAAGGCGTTGGTCGGATCGTCGCCGCCCCAGGCGTTCCAGTAGACCGTCTGCCCGCGCGCCGCGGCGCGGATGGCCTCGAAGCTGCGGGTTTCGCGGGCGCGCGAGGTCGGAACGAAGGCTGGAGAGGCGGCGATGCCGGCGATCAGCGAGCGGCGGCTTGGGCCCATGGCGCGGTCCTTTCGCGGGTCGGCGGGCGGCGACGACGCAGATATGCCGCCCTCCTGGTATGTTACCATTTCCTGCAGGATGTCGCGTCTCCGCGCGGCGCCGCCCCCCTTCCCGAAGGCGACGACACCATGATCGACCTGCGCCCCTTCGCCTCGCTCGGACATGCCGATCACGGCTGGCTGCGCGCGCGGCATCATTTCTCGTTCGCCGGCTATCGCGACGCCGCGCGGATGGGCTGGGGCCGCCTGCGGGTCTGGAACGACGACGAGATCGCACCCGGCACCGGCTTCGATCCACATGGGCATCGCGACATGGAGATCGTCACCTTCGTGCGCGCCGGCGCGATCACCCATCGCGACAATCTGGGCAACGAAGGCCGCACCGAGGCCGGCGACGTCCAGATCATGTCGGCGGGCACGGGGATCGTGCATGCCGAGTACAATCTCGAAACGGTGGAAACCCGCATCTTCCAGATCTGGATCCTTCCAGACCGCCCCGGCGGCGCGCCGCGATGGGGCAGCCGGCGCTTTCCGCGCGAAGGGCGCGCGGCCGGGTTCGAGATCCTGGCCTCCGGCCGCGCCGCCGATTCCGGCAGCGGCGCGCTGCCCATCGACGCCGATGCCGCCGTTCTCGCCGTCACGCTTGCCCCGGGCCAGACGCTGCGCCACGACCTCCTGCCCGGGCGGATCGCCTATCTGGTGCCGGCCAGCGGCAGCGTGCGCGTCAACGGCACGGTCGCCGCGACCCGCGACGGTCTCGCCATCCGCGACGAGACAAGCCTGGAGATCGTCGCGCAGGACGCCGCCGAGCTCGTGATGGTCGAAGCGGCGGCGTAGCGCAGCGTCGCGACCCGGCTTACGTCCCCCGATCGGTCGTCTACGCCGCGCGGCGCCGCGCGTCCGGGCCGGGCCCGTGCTGGGCTGTCGGCGATGCCGAGCGACCCCGCGATCCCGCGACATGCCGCCCGCGACGATGCCGAAGACCTGCTCTGGCGGCATCTGCGCGGCCGCCGCCTTGGCGCAACCTTTCGCCGCCGGGTGCAGTTCGGACCCTTCCAGGCCGATTTCGCCTGTCCGGCGCGCGGCGTCCTGGTCGAATGCGACGCCGGCCCCGGACCGACCGGCCCCTATGACCGCGCCCGCGACGCGCGCCTCGCCATGGCCGGTGTCGCCGTGCTGCGCTTCAGCCAGGACAAGATCCGCCGCGACATCGACGGCGTCTGCGCCGCGATCCGCGCAGCCCTCGCCCGGCGTCGCGGCGCGCGGCCGCGATCCCCCGCGGCGGGCGCACCGCGTCGCGATCGCTGGCCCGGAGCCGGCCAATGATCGGGGCTTCTAACGGCGGGGGGCGTGTTCTAGGCTCGGGCGCGGACGTCGGACGAGAAGGATGGACATGGCCGAGCGCGATCACGAGATCGAGGTCGAGGAACGCGGCAAGCAGAACTTCGCGATGGCCGTGATCTTCGCTGGGCAGCGCTTCGACTGCGGCGTCTATGTCAGCCGCGCCGAGGCGCTGAAGGCGGCGCGGCTGTTCGTCCAGCGCAAGCAGGGCGAGCAGGCGGCGCGCGGCAAGCGGGCGCGCTAGTAGCGCGGCCGGCCCTGACGGCCCCATGCCGCCGACCCGTGCCGCCGGCCTCGCCCGCCTCGCCGAATTCGCGCCGCGCATGGGGCGCGACTATGCCGAAGGGCGCAATCACGATCCCGGCCCGGCCGGGCCCCGCCATGTCTCGGCGCTGGCGCCCTATATCCGCCATCGTCTCGTCACCGAACAGGAGGTGGTGGCCGCCGCCCTCGCCGCCCATGGCGCGGAGGCCGCCGGGAAATTCATCCAGGAGGTCTTCTGGCGCAGCTACTGGAAAGGCTGGCTTGCCCAGCGGCCGGCGGTCTGGTCCGCGTATCGCGCGCGCGTCGCCGCGGGCTTGGCGGCAACGCCCGAGGGTTACGCCGCGGCCATCGCGGGCCGGACCGGGATCGACTGTTTCGATGCCTGGGTGCAGGAACTGATCGAGACCGGCTATCTGCACAATCACGCGCGCATGTGGTTCGCCAGCATCTGGATCTTCACGCTGCGCATGCCTTGGGAATTGGGGGCGGATTTCTTCCTGCGGCATCTGCTGGACGGGGATGCGGCATCCAACACGCTGTCCTGGCGCTGGGTGGCCGGCCTGCACACCAGGGGCAAGCATTACGTCGCGCGCGCCGGGAACATCGAGCGCTACACGGGTGGGCGCTTCGCCCCGCATGGCCGCTTGAACGAGACGCCGTCGGCGCTGCCGGAGCCCGATCCACCGGCACCGCGCCCCATCCCCAGCCTGCCCGTTCCGCCATCCGGCCCCGTGATCCTGCTTTTGCACGAGGACGATCTGCATCCCGAAAGCCTGCCGCTGACCGGGCTCGACGTGCGGCGCGTGATCGGCGTCTGCGGCGCGGCGGCGCGTTCGCCGCTTGGCGCCGCGCCGATGGTGCAGTTCTTTGCCGAGGGTGCCCTGGAAGACGGATTGAGCCGCAGTGCGCGGCATTTCGGCGTACCGGCCGAACGCGTGGCGCTCGACGATCTGCCCGGTCTGCTCGCGCAGGATGCGGCCGTGATGCCCGAAGCGCCCGTCGGCTGGCTCGCGGATGGCTTGCGCCCCTATGGCGCCGTGCCGCTGCGTCGCCCCTGGGATGCAGCGTGCTGGCCCCTGGCCGGTCGCGGCTTCTTCGCCTTCGGCCAGCATATCCCGCGGCTGTGCGCCGAACTGATCGCGGCGTGAGGCTCGGGACGAAACCCGCTTGCGGATGGCTCCCGCGCTGCGATGTCACGTCGGCGGGAAAGGTCCATCTCGCCTTGGCGTCGTTCGTCGGCGCGCCGACCTTGCAGGTCCCGCTCCAGGCAGCCTTCCCCGCCGACCGGCAGGGAAACAGACACCCTCGACGAGGCCTGACGCACCAGATTGATTTGTTCGCCTTGCACGAGGTGCGTATTCCGGCGCAAGGCGGCCAGTGATTCCGACGGAAGGCGGCCACCGATTCCGACGGAAGGCGGCCA
>JBIKLI010000265.1:0-6213 GCA_044359885.1 Alphaproteobacteria bacterium
CCACGAGATGCGCGAGGTCGCTGCCGAGCGGATATTCGCGGCTGAAACCGACATCGAACTGGACCCCGGGCAGGTCCTGGGTGTTGACCGCGACGCGACTGACCTCGTCCCAGGTGAGGTTGTCCTTCACCACGATCGGCACGAAGCGCCGCTTGCGCGCGACATCGCGCAGGATCCGCCGGCGGTCGGTCTCGCCGATCGACAGCAGATTGCCGAGGACGTCGAGCGTGGTGGCCGCGTTGCCGGTCAGCTCGGGGATCAGCACGATGCGGTAGTTCGGCCGGTTCAACGCCAGCGCCTCGCCGCGGCGGTCGAGGATCTTGCCGCGCACCGGCGGCAGCAGCCGCAGGCTGATGCGATTGGTGTCGGAGAGGACCTGGTACTTCTCGCTCTCGACGACCTGGAGCCAGTAGAGGCGCCCGGCGAGCACCCCGAAAAGGCCCAGTTGCCCGCCGAGCAGCAGCGCGGCGCGCCGGGAAAAGGCTCTCGCGCGGCCGGGATCGCGGCTCATGGCCTCAGACCGCGGCCAGGAACAGGCGCTGCGCGCGCCCGAACAGCCAGGCGAGCGGCGGATAGGCGGCGATGGTCAGCAGCGACTGGACCACGACCACCGCCGGATCCACCGTGCCGCGCGCGGCAAGGGCCGACATCACCGCGATTGCCGCGATCGCCAGCGGGGCCACCAGCGCGAAGGCGATCCAGACGACCGCGAAGCTCCGGCCGAGGAAGACCCGGTGCTGGGAAACGACGACCCAGTGCACCAGCGTCAGGACCAGCGCGTTCACCCCCATGCCGGTGCCCGACAGGATGTCGTCGAGCAGGCCCAGCAGACAGGCGTTCCACGGGCGAAGAAGATCCGGCCGGTGCACGGTCCAGTAGAACACGGCGACAAGAACCAGCCCGGGGGTGACCAGCGCATGGTCGGGAAGGCGCAGCGGCGCCACAGAAAGCAGGATGCAGATCAGGATCAGCAGGACCGGCAGAGCCTGGCGGAGCTTGACATCGACGCGCTGCAGGAGGTTCGGCTTCATCGGCCGCGCCCGCCGCGCGACGGCGGCGGCGCGCCCTGGGGCAGCACCCCGCCGAGGCCGAAATCGACGACACGGACGAACTCCAGCCGCGCGAAATCCACGAAGGGCTGGATCACGGGCAGTCCGTCGCGGAACCCCACCACCGCACCGACCGGAATTCCCGGCGGAAACACGCCGCCATGGCCGGACGTGACGACCCGATCGCCGATCTGGGGCTGGGCCGTCGGCGACAGGAACAGGACCCGAAGCCGCGGGGAATTGTCACCGGCGGCGATCGCGCGCTCGCGGCTGGTCTCGAAGACGACCGGGATATGGGAGTTCATGTCCGTCAGCAGCAGCACGCGTGCGGCGCGCTCGCCGATGTCGGTCACCCGGCCCACCAGCCCCTCCGCCGCGACTGCGGCATGCCCCTTGGCCGCGCCGTCGCCGGTGCCGGCGAGGACGAGCACCGAATGGACGAAGGAGCCCCCCGCATTGGCGACGACCCGCGCGGTCACGAAGCCGAGCGGCGGATCGCCCGGCACCTGCAGCAGACGCCGCAATTCCCGGTTCTCGGCATCGAGGGAGCGGGCGACGAGTTGCCACTGCAGCAGCCGGGCGTTCTCCTCGCGCAGCTGGGCGTTCTCGGCATGGATCGCCACCAGCTGGGCGGCCCCGTCGGCGGCGCGCTGCGCGGCCACGACCGGCTGCGACAACGCGTCCACGACCGGCACCGCGACATCGAGCACGGCCACGCGCACACGTTCGAAGAGCCGCGGCTCGGCGCGGTCGAGAGCGATCAGCGCGATCGACACCATCGCCAGCCCGAGCACCGCGAAACGCTGGGCGAGCCCCCGCAAGGGAGCCGTCAGCCGCATCACGCTTCCCGGTCGCCGCACCGCCAAGTCGACCCTCCATCTGCGCTACGAACGCGGCGCCTGACGCTCCGGCGGCCGCGGGTCCGGCACGGCTTCCGCAGTGCCTCGCCTCAGTAGATTGTGATGAGGATGTTGCGAAGCGTCTTCATCTCCTCGAGACACCTGCCGGTGCCGAGCGCCACGCAGGTGAGCGGGTCGTCGGCGATCGAGACCGGCAACCCGGTCGCATGGCGTAGCACGATGTCCAGATTCGACAACAGCGCGCCGCCGCCGGTCAGCACGATCCCCTTGTCGACGATGTCCGCCGCCAATTCGGGCGCCGTGTGCTCGAGCGCGACCTTCACCGCCTCGACGATCGCCGACACCGGCTCGGTCAGGCTCTCGGCGATCTGGCGCTCGGAAATCAGGAGTTCCTTGGGCACGCCGTTCATCAGGTCCCGCCCCTTGATCTCCATGAGCCGGCCATCTCCGTCCTCGGGCGGCGCCGCGGAACCGATCTCCTTCTTGATCCGCTCGGCGGAGGATTCACCGACCAGCAGGTTATGGTTGCGGCGGATATAGGCGATGATGGCTTCGTCCATCTTGTCGCCACCCACGCGGACCGACTTCGAATAGACGATGCCCCCCAGCGACAGCACCGCCACCTCGGTGGTGCCGCCGCCGATGTCGACCACCATCGACCCCGTCGGCTCGGTCACCGGCAGGCCCGCGCCGATCGCCGCCGCCATCGGTTCCTCGATCAGGAAGACCCGTCGTGCGCCTGCGGCCTCGGCGGATTCCTGGATCGCCCGGCGCTCGACCGCTGTCGATCCCGAAGGGACGCAGACGATCACCTGCGGCGAGGCGAAGGTCCGGCGATTATGCACCTTGCGGATGAAGTGCTTGATCATCTCCTCGGCGACTTCGAAGTCGGCGATCACGCCGTCGCGCAAAGGCCTGATCGCCGTGATGTTTCCAGGGGTGCGGCCAAGCATCAGCTTGGCCTCGTCGCCGACCGCCAGGACCTGCTTCTTGCCCTTCACGTCGGCGATCGCGACCACGGACGGTTCGTTCAGGACGATCCCGCGGCCCTTCACGTAGACGAGCGTATTCGCCGTCCCGAGATCGATGGCCATGTCGGCGGAAAGAAGCCCCAGCAATCGCGCGAACATCCAAGCTCCTGAACCACAAATCGAGCGTCGGCCGGGCGGCGAGCCGCCCGCGGGAAAGCGCCCAGGATACCCTCGGCGCGACCGGACTGCCAACGCGGGGGGCCTTCGCCCCGGTTCGCGCCGCGCTGGCGACCGATGGCTTATCTGCCAGCCCCCTCGGTCCGAGTCGAGTCCGGAAGGCGCCAGGGCGGCTCGCGCCGGTGCCGCTTGTGGAAAACCTCCGCCCCCTGCCATGCCCAGCCATGTCATGGGGCTCTGCAGGGCGCCCGGGGACGAACAGACGATGTCGGTCCACGCGATGGCTGGATCCCGGAGAGTCCATCTGTACATCGCGGCGCCTTCGGCTGTCGGGCTGCGCCATGTCATCGCCGCGCTCAGGCATCGTGGCCTCGGCGCCGGTGGCATGACGGGCGTTGCCTCGGCGGGGCTGCCGACCGTGCAGTTCGCGCAAGCCCCGGTATCCGGCGTCGCGACGTCGATCCTGTTCCGTCTCGGCCTGTTCGGCGCGCCCGGCATCATCCTGATGACCACGCGGATCGGCACCCTCGATGCTCGGCATCGGCCCGCGTACGGAAGCCCACAGGCTGAAGGAGGGAGATGGCCGCGCGAAGTCCGGCGGGACAGGCCCGGCGTGGCGCGCGCCCGAGCGGCAACCCAAAGGGACCCTGTCCGATGGGCGCGTCGCCGCCATGACCCGTGCGCGCCGCTGACGGGGCGCCGGGTGCGCGGCCTTCATGTCCCCGCGGGACCGCGATCGGCACTGGCGCGCGGCGATCCGACCGTTCTCGTGACGCTCGGGCTTGCGATGCTTCTCGGCGGCCTGTCGGGAAGGCTGGTGGCGCCCGTCTCCGGCGCGTCGCTTGTCTTGCCGAGCGTCGGATGTCGACACCCTGTCCTGTGACCGATCGTCGGCTGGCTGCGCTCGCGCCGGCCGGTCTTCGTGCCGTCGGCGAAGCATGCCGATATCGGCCGGCTGCCCGGCGCAGACCGCATGCGCCAGGATCGACCGAACCTACGGCGCCGGACAGGGCCGAGGTCGATCTGACCTCGCCGGCTGCCATGACGCCGGCGGCACGGAGCCGCCGGCGCGCGGGCCTCGTTCAGTTCTTCGCCTTGTCGACCAGCTTGTTCTTCGCGATCCACGGCATCATCGCGCGGAGATTCTCGCCGACCTTCTCGATCGGGTGTTCGGCATGGCGACGACGCATCGCCTTGAAGCTCGCCTGGCCTGCCGCGTTTTCCAGCACCCAGTCGCGGGCGAAGCGACCGGACTGGATGTCGTCCAGGATGCGCTTCATCTCTTCCTTCACGGCCGGCGTGATGATCCGCGGGCCGCGGGTGTAGTCGCCGTACTCGGCGGTGTTGGAGATCGAGTAGCGCATGTTCGCCATGCCGCCCTCGTAGATCAGGTCGACGATCAGCTTCACCTCGTGCAGGCACTCGAAATACGCCATTTCCGGCGCGTAGCCGGCTTCGACCAGCGTCTCGTAGCCGGCCATGATCAGCGCGCAGAGGCCGCCGCAGAGCACGACCTGCTCGCCGAACAGATCGGTCTCGCACTCTTCCTGGAACGTCGTCTCGATCGTCCCCGCGCGGCCGCCGCCGATGGCGGCCGAGTAGCTCAGCGCGACCTCGAGCGCGTTGCCGCTCGAATCCTGATGGATCGCGACAAGGCAGGGCACGCCGCCGCCCTTCTGGTACTCCGAACGGACGGTATGGCCCGGCCCCTTGGGGGCGATCATGAACACGTCGATGTCGGGCCGTGGCTCGATCAGCTTGAAATGGACGTTGAGGCCGTGGGCGAAGGCGATCGCGGCGCCGGGCTTCATGTTGTCCCGGATCTCGTTCTTCCAGATCGCGGCCTGAAGCTCGTCCGGCGTCACCATCATCATCACGTCCGCCCATTTCGCGGCTTCGGCCACCGTCATGACCTTGAAGCCGTAGCCTTCGGCCTTCTTCGCCGAGGGCGATCCCGGACGCAGCGCCGCGGCGACTTCCTTGACGCCGCTGTCGCGCAGATTGAGGGCATGGGCATGGCCCTGGCTGCCGAACCCGATCATGGCAATCTTCTTGCCCTTGATGAGGTTCACGTCGGCATCGCGATCGTAGTAGACACGCATCGTAGGAAACCCCCGGCTGGAGAGTCGAAACGGCGCCGCCAGGACATGTCCCGCCACGGCGCGCGGTTTGAAGCACAGTCCGTCCCGAAGTGTCGAGGGGGTCCCTCGACTTCGTCTTGCGAAAGCCCCCGTCATGGACATCGCCACAGCCCTCCTTCTCGCTGCCGCCGGCTTCGCCGGGGGCGCCATCAACGCCCTCGCCGGTGGCGGGACCCTGGTCACCTTCCCGGCGCTGCTCGGCTTCGGCCTGCCGCCGAAGCTGGCCAACGCGACAAGCCAGGTGGCGCTCTGGCCGGGTCGCCTGACCTCGGTGGTGGCCCAGTTCAGGGACCTCAAGGACCTGGGGCCGCGGACATTGATCAGCTTCGCGATCGGCCTCCTGGGGGGCTTCCTTGGCGCGCAGCTGCTGATCGCCATGGATCCGGCGGTCTTCCGGCGGCTGGTCCCCTGGCTGCTGCTGATCGCGAGCCTGCTCTTCGCCTTCTCGAAGCCGCTGACCCGCTGGCTGACCGCGCGCGGCGGCGGCGCCAAGTCGCCGGCGATGCAGGTGGTCGGAAGGTTCTGCGAACTGGCCTTCTCGATCTATGGCGGGTTCTTCGGCGCGGGGCTGGGCGTCATCATGATGGCCGGGTACGCCATCGCCGGCATCCAGGACGTCAAGCAGACAAACGCGCTCAAGAACCTGATGGGCGTCGTGATCACGACGACCTCGGCCCTGACCTTCATCCTGCGCGGCGAGGTCAACTGGCCGGCGGCGATCGCCATGCTCTGCGGCGCGCTGGTCGGCGGCTTCGCCGGTGGCAAGCTGGCGCGCGTGATCCCGGATGGGCCGATGCGGATCCTGGTCACCGGCTGCGGCCTGTTCCTGGCCGGCTGGTACTTCCTGCGCTGACGGCTCACGCCGTCAGGGCATCGAACGCCAGCTTTACGCCGAGCGCGAACAGCAGCGCGGCCATCGTGCGGTCGATCCCCCCCTTGGCGCGCGCATAGACCGCCCGCGCGGCGTCGCTGCCGAACACGGCAGCCACGATGCCGTACCACGCGAATTCGTTGA
>JBIKLI010000029.1:0-20795 GCA_044359885.1 Alphaproteobacteria bacterium
GACGCCAGGCCGCGGCGGCTCCGGCGGCTCGAGCGAGGCGTCGAGCCACATGAAATAGAGCGAAGCGCCGATCCAGGCGATGCCGAACATCACGTGCGCCCAGCGGACGACCAGGTTCAGCCACTCATGGACGAGCGGATCCATCGCATCTCTCCGTTCGGCTGCGCACTTCCAGTCTTACGCCCGCACCTCGCCACCGTCCATCGGATCGCGACGAGACGGGTCAGGACGAGAAGGGGCCGAGCCCGCTTCGGGTCGGACCGCCGGTCGCAGGGCGCATCGCCCCGCGCGCGACGCACGCCGCCTCAATCCAGGCCCATCAGCTTGTCGATCGCCGCCAGCTGGATGAGCGCCGCATCGACCATCTCCGCGACCGGAACCGATTCGTTCGCGGCGTGGCCGGCGACACCCGAGCCAGGACCGATATTGATGATCTCGATGCCGTCGTCGGCGAAATAACGGCCATCCGAAACCCCGGTGGCGTTCAGGAACCGGGCCGGCCGGCCCAGACGCTCGCGGATCGCCGCCGCCAGGGCCGAGACCGCCATGCCGTCCGCCGAGCCCTTGAACCCGTTGGTGCCCGTCAGGAACTCGCAGCTCCATGTGCCGCGCGGCTCGCCGGACGCGCGCAGCGTGGCTTCGAGTTCGCGGTAGGCGCTCTTGACGCGCTCGCTCGGCAGCAGCCGCCGGTCGATCTCGGCCACGCAGGAGGCCGGCACGACGTTGGTGTTGTGGCCGCCGCGGATGATGCCGACATTGATCGTCGAGCGCATGTCGCCGTCGACGCGCGCGGCGATCTTGGGCGCAAGGTCGCGATCGATCGCGGCGAGCAGCCGCATCATGCGCGCGATCGCGTTGTCGCCCGCGGACGGATTGCCGGCATGCGCCGCCTTGCCGCGGGCCGAGATGCGGGCCCAGAACACGCCGCGCTCGGCGACGATCATCTGGTTCTCGGTCTGCGCGCCCAGGATCAGCGCGTCGGGCTTCACATGGCCGGCGTCGCGCAGGAACGACATGCCCTCCGGTCCGAGATTCTCCTCGTCGGCGACGAAGGTGAAGCAGATCTCGCCGCGGCGCGGCCCGCCGCGGCGCGCGATCTCCTCCGCCAGCCAGAGCTGGACCGCCATCGAGCCCTTGCAATTGCCCGCGCCGAGGCCGAACACGTGGCCGGCCTTCGCGACCGCCTTGAAGGGGTCGGTCTTCCAGTTCTCGCGCTCGCCCACGCCGACCGTGTCGACATGGGCGTTGAAGACGATGCGCGGGCTGCCGCGGCCCAGCTTGGCGACGACGTTGTCGACGCCCTTGCGGCGCGCCAGAACCTTCGTCCGGTAGCCGGCCTTGCGCAGCCGTCCGGCGGCGTAGCGGCAGATCGCCACGCTCTCGCCCGGCGGATAGGGGGACGGGATCGCGATCAGATCGGATAGGATCGCGGTCAGGGTCTTGGCCAGGGCCTTCTCGTTCATCTGCGTTCGAGCCTTTGCGATGTCGTGTCAGCGATTGGCGAGGGCGGCCAGCGTATCGGCCAGCACGCGCGCGCCGTTGGCGAGGTCGCGCGGCGTGGCGTCCTCGGTCTCGTTGTGGCTGACGCCCTTCCAGCACGGCACGAAGATCATGCCGGCAGGCGCCACCTTGGCGACATGCATCGCGTCGTGGCCCGCGCCGGAAATCATGTCGACATGGCGGTATCCGAGCGCCGCGGTCGCCTCGCGCACCCGCCCCACGGTCTCGGCCCCGAACGGCACCGGCGCGACCGTGGTGTATTCGGTCACCGTGACGGTGCAGCCGCGCCGGGCGGCCTCGGCCTCGCAGATCGGACGGATACCGTCGCCCAGCCGCCGCAGGGTGTCGGGGTCGGGATGGCGCAGATCGATCAGGAAATGGACCTTGCTCGGCACGGTCGAAGGCGACCCGGGATAGATCTCGAAGCGGCCGACCGTATACCGGACGGTGTCGGACGGATCGGCCATCAGCGTCTCCAGCGCCACGACCATCGAGGCGGCCGACTTCATGGCGTCCTTGCGCAGCCGCAGCGGCGTGGTGCCCGAATGCGCCTCCTCGCCCAGGACGTCGACATAGAAGCGGCGCATGCCCTGGATCAGCGTGACGACGCCGATCTCGTTGCCGGTGTTCTCCAGGATCGGCCCCTGCTCGATATGGGCCTCGATGTAGGAATCGATCGGGAACCCCAGAAGCGGCTCGCGACGCACCGGCGCCACGGTCAGCACGTCCGCGAAGGCCTGGCGGACGCTCGTGCCCTTGGGATCCTTGCCGTCGAGCAGCGTCTCCAGATCGTAGGCGCCGACGAACGCGCCGGAGCCCATGCATCCCGGCTGGAAGCGGTTGCCCTCCTCGTTCATCCAGGCCACCGCCATCACCGGCCGCCGGGTCGCGATTCCGGCGTCGTCGAGCGCCTCCAGCACCTCGAAGGCGGCGAGCACGCCATAGGTGCCGTCGAAGCGCCCGCCAGTGGGCTGGCTGTCGAGATGCGAGCCGGAGACGACCGGCCGGGCATCGGGATCCGTTCCCGCCCGCCGGACGAACAGATTGCCGATCGGATCTGTGAACAGATCGTAGCCGCGCGCCGCGGCCCAGCCACCCAGCAGCTTGCGTGCCGCCGCGTCTTCGGCGCTCAGCGCCTGGCGGTTGACGCCGCCTTTCGCGGTCGCGCCCAGCTTCGCCATCTCCATGTGGCGTTGCCACAGGCGATCCTCGCGGACATGGTCCGAGGCGCGCAGGTTGCTGCCGGTCTTCGACGCGACCATGACCGTCTCCCTTCATCCATCGACCGGGTCGGACTAGCAGGTGAATGGCGCCGCGTTCAAGGCCGCCGCGCGCGCGAACTCCGCCGCGCCGACCAGGCCGGCGTCGCGGCCAAGCGCCGCCCGGACCAGAACCGGCCGCGCGGGATCGGCCCCCGCAGGGCCCAGCGCGCTTTCGACCAGGTCGAGGAAACCGGGCGCCAGCCCCACGCCGCCGCCGACGACGACCAGTTCGGGATCGACCAGACGCTGGACGTCGCGCAAGGCCCCGGCCAGCGCCGCGGCCGCAGCGGCCAGGGCCGAGTGCGCCCAGGCCTCGCCCGCGGCAGCGGCGTCGAAGACGGCGCGCGCATCGGCAGGGCGACCGGCGGCCGCAGCCGCCCGCGCCAGGGCGAAGCCGGATGCCCGTGCCTCGAGCCCCGCGCGATTGCCGCCATCGATCTGTCCGACATGTCCCGCGAAGCCTGACCGGCCGCGAAGCAGGCGCCCGCCCTGCACGATGCCACCTCCGACGCCGCTGGAGACGGTCACGAACACCAGATCGCGCCCCAGGCCGGCGCCGCAGGCATGCTCGCCCCAGGCCGCGGCCTGGGCGTCGTTGAGCGCGACGGACGGAACGCCGAAGATCTCGCCAAGGCGACGCTGCAGCGCGAAGCGCGGCGGCACCGGCAGCACCTCGGGGTTCACCGCGCTCCACGTGCCGTCGGCCGCGACCAGGCCGGAGACGGCTGCGGCGCAGCGCGCGAAGCGGCCCGACCAGGGCGCCGTCGCCGCCGCAAGCGCGGCGAGCCAGCCTTCGGGACCGTCGTCGCGCCGCGTGGGTACCTCGCTGCGCGCCAGGACGGTACCGGCGCGCACAAGAGCCGCGGCGCTCTTGCTGCCGCCGATATCGAGGGCCAGGACCGGATCCGGCACGGCGCTGGCGACGGCACGGACGAACCAGGCGGCGACATGTTCGGGCCGGGTGATCGCCGAACCGACGACGACCGCATCGGCGCCGGCAAGCATGGCCGCTGCCGCGAGGCGGGGGCTGTTGTAGCGCCCTTCGGCGAAGACGGGGACCGCAGCGAGCGCCGCACAGCCGCGCACGAGCGCAAGATCCGGCATCGCCGGCACCGGGCCCGGACCGGTATATCCCGAGAGCGTCGTGCCGAGGATGTCGGCGCCGGCATCGACGGCGCAGCGCGCCTCGTCGATGCCGGCGATGTCGGCCATGGCCAGCGCGCCGGCGTCGTGGATCGCGGCCACCATCGCGGCCACCGGGACCGGGCGTGTCCGGCGCGTCGCGTCGAAGGCGACGATGCGCGCGCCAGCCCGCGCCAGCGCCACGGCATCGTCGAGGAACGGCGTGATCCGGACGGAGGTGGCGTCGAGATCGCGCTTGACCAGGCCGATCACCGGCAGCGCGCAGGACGCGGCGACCGCCGCCACGTTGGAGACGCCTTCGACGCGCAGGCCGCGCGCGCCGCCGTCGCGCGCGGCACGCGCGAAACCGACCACGAAATCGGCGGTGTCGGTCGGACCGCCCGGCACGGGCTGGCATGAGGCGATCAGCGCACCGCCCAGCGCGGGACGGATCTCCTCACGCCGCATGGCGCTCGCCCCTGCCCCGGCACCGGCCAGCCGGTCCAGCCTCGTCGGCTGACCGGGTCGCCGCAGATGGGCGCATCTGCCGGCAGGCGTCGAACCTCGTCATGGCGCGGGCACGAAGCCGAAGCGCTGCCAGACGACGCGCGCCTCGGGACCCGCGACGAATGCCAGCAGCGCACGCGCCCGGCCGTCCGCGACGCCACGGGGCGTCAGCGCGAAGGGATATGCGATCGGCGGGTGGCTGGCCGCAGGAAAGCCGCCCACGACGCGGACGCCGGGGCTGACGGCGGCGTCGGTGGCGTAGACGATCCCCAGCGGCGCCTCGCCCCGCTCGACCAGCAGCAGCGCGGCGCGCACGTTTTCGGCGCGCGCAAGCCGCGGCGCGATGGCCTCCCACTGCCCCATCCAGGTCAGCGCCGCCTGCGCATAGCGCCCCACCGGGACATGCGCCGGATCGCCCGTCGCCAGACGCCCCTGCGGCCCGAGCAGCGCACGCAGATCGGTGCCCGGCGCCAGCGTCGCCGCGGCGGGACCCGGACCGGCCGGCGCCACCAGAACCAGAGCATTGCCGACCGGGCTGGTCCGCGTGCCGGCCACGATCAGGCCGCGCGCCTGGAGATGATCGGCCCAGGCCTCGTCGGCCGAGGCGAAGAGATCCGCGGGCGCTCCCTGCTCGATCTGGCGTGCCAGCGCCGACGAGGCGGCGAAGGAAAGGCGCGGCGCGGGATTGCCGCGCGCGGTCCAGGCATCGGCCAGCGCGCGCAGCGCCTCTGTCAGGCTGGACGCGGCGAAGACGAGCGGCCCGTCCTGCGCGCGCGTCGCCGGCGCGGCGAGACAAAGCAGGACGAATACGACGATCGCGAGCGACGGCAAGACGGGCACTCCTTCCGGGCCGGCGGCCCGCCTGCAACAGGGACGGCCGGCGCGGCCGCATGTTAACGACCGCTTAACGAACCGGCGTCCAATCATGCGGGACGCGCAGTGGCGAATCCAGGGGCGCCCCGCCCGGGACCGGAGATTTCGGATGTGCAGGATCTTTCGCTGGCTGCTGGCGGCCGTCCTGCTTCAGGCGGTCGCGGCGGGACCGGCGCTGGCGCAGGCGATCGGCCCCGACGGGGCCCGGCATCTCGTCGTGCGCACGGGATTCGGCGCCGATCCGGCCACGGTCGCCGCGCTCGCCCCGCTCGATCGGGCGGCCGCCGTCGACCGGATCCTGGACGCACCCCGCCGGACGCCCAGCGTTCCGCTGCCGCGGTTCCTCTCCGGACCCTGGCCGCCGTATCGCGACGTCCCGGCGATGAGCCAGGCGCAGCGCGACGCCTTCATCCAGGCGCGGCGCGCCGAGCTGCAGGAACTGAAGACTTGGTGGCTGGTCGAGATGATCGCCACGCCGTCGCCGCTGACCGAGCGCATGACGCTGTTCTGGCACAACCATTTCGTGTCCGCCTTCGAAGGCGTCGGGCAGAACGTGCACCGGATGTGGAACCAGAACGACCTGTTCCGCCGCGAAGCCACTGGCAGCTTCGCAAGCCTGCTGCGCGCGATCCTCGCCGACCCGGTGATGCTGCGCTACCTCGACGCGGCGACCAACCGCAAGGGCCGGCCGAACGAGAACCTGGCGCGCGAACTGCTCGAATTGTTCACGCTCGGCGAAGGGCACTACACGGAGGCCGACATCAAGGCCATCGCACGCGCCCTCACCGGTCTGGGCGTCGATCGCGACACGCATTGGGACTTCCGGTTCTATCCGGGCCAGCACGAGCCAGGCGCGAAACGGTTCCTCGGCGCCGTCGGCGAGAACGCCGACGACGTCGCCCGGATCGTCCTGGCGCAGCCGCGCACCGCCGAACATGTCGCCGAGCGGCTCTGGCGGGAATTCGTCTCGCCCCGGCCCGACCCGGCCGCCATCGCGCCGGTCGCCGCCGCGCTGCGCGATGCGGGCTATGCGATCAAGCCCGCGCTGCGGGCGCTGCTGCTGTCCGACGCGTTCTGGGATCCGCGCAACCGCGGCGCGCTGATCAAGTCGCCCGCGGCGCTGATCGCCGGCATCCATCGCGACCTGGGCCTGCCGATCGTCGATCCCGGGGCGCTCGCCGTCCATGCGCGCCGGCTGGGCCAGGACCTCTTCGAGCCGCCCAACGTCAAGGGCTGGCCCGGCGGCGACGCCTGGATCACGCCCGCAAGCCTCGTCGCGCGCAACGACGTGCTGGCGAGACTGCTCGACAATCGCGGCCTGGTGGCGGCGCCGCCGCCGGCCGGTGCGGCGACGATCGCGCTGCGCGTCGCCGGCGACGCGTGGCAGGGTTTCCCGAGGATGCGCATCGCGATCGGCGACGGACAGGTGGTGGCGGAGCGCGAGATCGAGTTCGCCCGCGACACTTCGCGCTACGGCGTGTTCGGCGACCGCAGCGACCGCCCCTGGCGGATCGTGCATGTCCCGGTCGACCGCCCGGTCGATCGCGTCACCGTCTCGTTCGTCAACGACGGCGCCGCCCCGATGCCCCGCGACGGCGGACCCCGCGGCGATCGCAATCTCTATGTCGACTGGATCGAGGTCGGCGGGAAGGTGTATCCGGCCGCGGAGGCCACCCAGCGTTTCCATTCTCCTTCGTGCCGCGTGACGCGGATCGGGGATCTCTTCTGCAATGGCGACCTCGTCTTCGACCTCGCCGCGATGGCCGGCGCCGGACAGGCGATGGACGGCATGATGGCGATGGGCGACATGGCGGCACCGGGCCGCCGCGGATCGGCGCCCGCGATACCGCCGCGGCGAACCCACCCTGACACCGCGGCCTGGACGGCGGCGCTGCCGGCGCCCTGGCGCGGCCGCGAACAACGCTGGCGCGCCCTGGCGCCGCTCGTGCCGATCGGCGCGGGCGCCACGGGCGACGACGACGCGATCCTGCGCGCCATCGTCCTCGACCCCGTCTACCAGCTGATGTGAAAGGTCTCGCCATGGCGCCCGATCCCTCGCTTTCCCGCCGCGCGCTGCTGTCGGGTGCGGCGCTGGCCGCCGCGGCGGCGACGCTTCCCGGTTGCGCCGCCGGACCCGGGACCGCGCAGGCGCCGCGCGCGACCGGACCGGTTCTTGCCGCGGGTCGCGGCAACGGCGCGCCGGGGGCGCTCGCGCAGCGGATCCTGCTGCTGGTCGAACTGCATGGCGGCAATGACGGCCTCAACACGCTGGTGCCGCTCGACCAGCCGGCCTATCGGCGCCTGCGGCCTTCGATCGCGATCGGGGCGGAGGACACGATCGGGCTCAGCCCGGCCCAGGGTCTGCATCCCGAGCTGCGCCCGCTGGCCGACATCTTCGAGCGCGGCGAGATGGCGATCGTCAATGCGGTCGGCTACCCCAATCCCAACCGGTCGCATTTCCGCTCCATCGAGATCTGGGAACAGGCCACCGACAGCGACCGCTACGGCGACCAGGGCTGGATCACGCGCGCCGTCGCCGAGCATCCGGTCCTCTCCCGGCGCGAGGCCGATGCCGACGCGATCGTCGTCGGCGACGGCACGATCGGGCCGCTGGCCGGCCCGGCGATGCGGCTGGTGACGTTGCGCGAACCGCGTCAGTTCCTGGCGCAGAGCGAGGCGCTGGCCCAGGTCGCCTTGCGGGCCGATGCGCCGGACAGCCTGCGGCATGTCGTGCGCACGCAGAACGAGGCGGTGGCAGCCGCCGCCGCGGTCCGCCGCAAGCTCACCGCGCGCAACCGCTTCGGCAGCAGCTTCTCCGGGGATCCGTTTTCGCGAACTCTGTCGATCACGGCCGACCTGATCGCCGACGGCGTCGTGATCCCGACCTGGAAGGCGACGCTCGGCAGCTTCGACACCCATGCCGACCAGCCCGCGCGCCATGCCCGGCTTCTCGGGCGGCTTGCCGCCGGTCTGGCCGCGTTCCGCGGCGCCATGATCGACCTGGGCCGCTGGAACGACACGCTGGTCGTCACCTATTCCGAATTCGGTCGCCGCGCGGCCGAGAACGCCTCGCGCGGCACCGACCATGGCACGGCCGCACCGCTCTTCGTCCTCGGCGGCGCGGTCGAGGGCGGCATCCTGGGTGCAGCCCCGGACCTCGAGGCGCTGGCCGACGGCGATATCCGGATGGCGACCGATTTCCGCTCGATCTATGCCGGGCTCATCGCGCGCTGGTGGGACGCACCGGACAATTTCCTGGCGCGGCACGGCCATCGGCCGCTGCCGGCGACCCGCGCCGCTACGGGCTGACCGCCGCAGCCGCCGTGGCGGCAAACGGCACCGGCAACCGCAGCGTCACCCGCGTTCCCTGCCCGGGCGCGCTGTGCAGCGTCAGGCTTCCGAGATGGCGCTCGGCGAGTTCCCTTGCCAGGGTCAGTCCCAGCCCGGTGCCCTTCCCCGCCGGCTTCGTGGTGAAAAACGGATCGAAGGCCCGGCGCAGGGTCGGGTCGTCCATTCCCATGCCGTCGTCGGCGACGTCGATCGTGAGCCAGTCGTGGCGCTCGCCCTTGACACGTCGCGCACGGATGTGGATCCGCCCGCCGCCCGGCATCGCGTCCTGGGCATTGTCCAGGATGTTGAGCAACGCGGTTTCGAATTCGGCGGTCGGGACCTCGATGTCCGAGACGCCGGCTTCGATCCGCAACCGGATGTCGACGGCCGGTCCGGTCCTCAGGCGGATGTCCTCCAGAACGGCGCGCAGGATCGCGCCGAGACGATCTTCGGCGCGGTGGCTTCGGCGACGGGCCGCCGATCGCGCCTCGAGCCGCCCGAGGATCGCGACACCGCGACCGACCGCGCGCAGGATCCGCTCGCTGGCGGCCGCGGCGGTGGTCGCGGGCAACGCCGCGGCGGCGATCATCTCGGCATTGGTGACCATCGCCTGGAACGCGCCGTTCAGATCGTGCACGACGCCGGCGACATCCAGCCCGAAACGCGACGTCGCGACGCGGCGCTCCGCCTGGCCCCAATCGTCGCTGGCTGCGCGCAGGAACCCGATGACGCGGCGCCCGGCGCCGCCGGGGATCGAGGGCAGCGGAACCGCGAACGCCTCGACCCAGCGGGCCGCGGCACGCGTCGATCCGACGGTCCGGTACTGGAACCGCTGGGGCGCGCCTTTCCATATCGCCCGAGCCTGCGCCTGGATGCGCGGACGATCGGCGGGAAAGATGCGCCGGCGCCACACCGCCGTGGCAAGCCAGCCATCGGAACGCGGCGCCAGACCCAGCAGCGTGAAGACGCCGGGGCCGACGCGGCTGCCGCGCCGGTGCGGCTCGTAGACCCAGGGATGGAAGCCGAAGGTTTCGAGCGCGCGACAGAGCGCGAGCAGATCGATGCCCGCGCCCAGGATCGCATGCGACGGCGGCATGCGGTGCAAGGGGCCCTCGTCGGGGTCGCGCGGCTTCCGTCGCGGCATTGCCACGATGTTAGCAGCCGGTCGCGCGGGGTTTCCATCCTGGAATCATGAGCGGCCCCGCGTGCCGGCATCGCCTGCGCGACCGGTCGTCCAGCACGTCGCGGCCGCCGCGACGACGATCCAGGCGATGCGCGCCCCGTACCGGTCGTGGGGTCCGGACAGCGCGCCGGTCATGAAGGCGTTGGCGAGCGTCCCGGCCAGCGCATGGGCGGCGAAGGACGCGCCGGCCGGCTCGCGCCGGCCGGCGCGAAGGACAAGCAGGACCAGCGCTGCGACGAGCGTCGCCCGATGGAGCGGGTCGGGCGCGGCGACGAACGTGCCGCGCATCTGGCGCGACGCCTCGAAGCGGGACTGCTCTGCGGGACCGAGCAGCGCGCCGACGACCTCGGCGACACCGCCGCGCAGGTCGGACGGGTCCAGCGTGTCCCCGACACCGACGCGCAGCGCCTGCCGAACCGTGTTGAGGACCATCGCCGCAAGGATTTCGGCGGGCCTTTCCATGATGGCCGTGGCGACGATCTCACCCGCTTCGCCGGTCAGCGACAGACCGTTGTCCGGCCGTCTGCGTCCGTCGCGATCATGCAGGATCGGGCTTTCCTCGCTCCACAGGAAGCGATCCGCCGTCATCGGCAGCGATCCGGCATGTTCGCAGAGCACCCAGCCTCGCGAAGGGCAATGGTGCCGCAGGATCTCGGCGGCCGGCCCGTCCGCCTGCAACCGCGCCAGCAGGAACAGCGTACCATGGGCGGACAGCACGGGCCGCGCGAAGGCGACCAAGTTCGCGCCGACCAGGAAGAAGATGGCCGCGAGCAGCGGCATCGCCGCGCGCCGGACAGGCGCGATGCGCCGCCGCGTCAGCAGCGTCAGCGCCACCATCGCAAGCGCGATGCCGAGATGCGAGAGGTGGGCCGCGATCGCTGCGGCCGAGATCGCGCCGATCGCGATCCGCGTCCCGCGCGCCGCCGCGTCGTCGTTGGCCAGCAGGAACAGGCCGAGCACGACCACCGGCGCCAGGACGTCTGGCATCACGAAGGACGCGAACCACGGCGCCGTCGTCGCCGCCGCCAGCACCGCCATCACCAGCGCATGGGCGAGCGGATCGGGCCGGCCGCGGACCAGCGCGCCCACGCGCCACAGCAGCCAGGACAGCGCCAGCGCCTGGGCCACGGCCACGCCCCAGAGCGAGATGCGCCAGTGGAAGGCCAGGATCAGCGGCCCATAGGCTGCGGTCTTGTCCCAGGGGTGCCGCCAGTGCAGCGTGTGCAGCAGATAGGCGACGGTGTCGATGAAGGCCAGCGGATAGTGGTTGGCCAGGGCGGGCCAGAGCAGCAGCGCCGCGCCCAGCAGGACCGCCGCGGCCGCCATGTCAGCGCGGCGGACCGGCGCGCATCATGCCCAGCACGGCGACGAAGAAGGCCCCGAAGGCCAGCTGCAGACCCAGCAGCATGGCGGTCACGGAGGCGATCACCAGCCGCATCGCGCCGAACCCGCCGAGCGGTCCGAAGCCCTCGGCCCCCCAGCGCGCCAGCGCACCGAAGCCGAGACCGAGTCCGGCGAGCACCAGAACGCCGGCAAGGATCAGGGCCGGCTCCAGTCCGAAGCGCGCCAGCGCCGCGGTCAGCCGCCGCGCCTCGGGCACGACGCCCTCGAGGCCGCCATAGATCCGCGCGAACACCCAGAACTGGACCGCCTGGAACCCCATGACCGTGGCGCCGGCGGCGTAGAGAAGCGTATGGACGTCGAAGACGACGCCGCCCAGCGTGCGCGGCCCCGGCAGCAGCGCCATCATCGTCGCCAGACCGAGCGCGAACAGCGCCGCACCCGGATAGAGGAAAAGCCAGCGCGGACAGAACACCAGCAGGAATCGCAGATGCCGCCAGCCGTCGCGCCACGACCGCAGATGCGGCGGACGGGAGCGGCCGTCCGGCGACAGCGTCGTCGGCACCTCGGCGATCCGCAGGCCCTGCATCGTCGCCTTCACCACCATCTCGGAGGCGAATTCCATCCCCGGCGCACGCAGGTCGAGGCCCAGCATCGCCCCGCGTTCGAAGCCGCGCAGACCGCAATGGAAGTCGCCGACCGGCGCGCCGAAGAACACGCGTCCGACGGTGGAGAGCACGGGATTGCCCAGATAGCGATGCAGCGGCGGCATGGCGCCCGGCGCGATGCCGCCGCGGAACCGGTTGCCCATCACCAGCTGGTTGCCGGCACGCAGTTGCGCGACGAACGGATCGAGCGCGGTGAAGTCGTAGGAATCGTCGCTGTCGCCCATGATCACGAAGCGGCCGCGCGCGGCGCGGATCCCGGCGATCAGCGCCGCGCCGTAGCCGCGCTCGGGCACCGGGACGACGCGCGCGCCGCCGGCCTCGGCGATCGTCTGGCTGCCGTCGGTGCTGCCGTTGTCCGCGATCAGCACCTCGCCCGCGACACCGCTGCGCGCGAGATAGCCCATCGCCTTGGCGATGCACACGCCCAGCGTCTCCGCCTCGTTGAGGCAGGGCATGAGGATCGTCAGTTCCAGATCGGGCGCCGCCTCGCGCCGCATCCCGCCATCGCCCATCGTTCTTCCCGCTCGGTCCCGGATCCGGTGCCGCGCCGCAGGTCCCCGCCGCGCGAATCCCGGCAAGGCGCAGCATACAAGGTGGGCGCGTTCAGCGAAGCATCCAGATCTCGACCGGCCCCAGCGCCTCGCCGATCTCGGCCGCCAGGACATAGTCGCGGGCGAGCGCCGTCTCGAGCATCGGACGGACCGCCGGCCTGATCTGCAGCCACCAGCCGCGATAGACCACGACCAATGCCGGCCGCGCGGCCAGGATGCGCGCGATCTCGGCGTCGGGATCGATGCCGATGACGGCGGCATGCGCGCCCGACAGATGCGACGGAAAGGCATAGCGCGTCGCCAGTCCGGCACCCGACAGCACATGCACCGCCGGCAGGTAGTTGACCACCCAGACGCGATCGCCCGGCGCGATGCGCGCGGCGACCGCCGCCGCGACCAGACGCACGGGATCCGGCGCGGTGAGACCCGCGGGGTTGTAGAGCCGGGGCGCGGTGGAACGCGACACGGCGTCCAGCCCGCAGAGCGCCAGCACCGCCGCGACCGTCGCCCCGGCCCGGCGCGCCCCCAGGCGGCGCGCCAGCGCCCGCGCGCCCATGGGCGCCAGCAGACAGAGCGGCGGCAGAGCGAAGAGGAAATAATGCGGGTAGTACTGGCCCGGCGCCGCGATCGCGCAGGCGGCTGCGACCAGCCAGGCGAGCGCCACGCCGCGCAGACCCGACTGCGCCCGGCCGCGCGCGCCGCCGCGCCAGGCGAGCCACGCCAGGACCGCCGGACCCGGCAGCGACAGCAGCGCGGCGCCGACATAGCGCAGCGTGTCCGGGGGCGCGGACCGGCCGCCGGCATAGCGCAGCGGCGCCGCGATCGCGCCGTCGACGAAGGCGGGCCAGGCGCCATGCGCGACATAGGCCAGCGCGATCGCCAGGGTCGGCGCGCCGCAGAGCGCCGCAAAGGCAAGCGCCGCGATCGCGATCCCCCGCGGCCCGACCGCGCCGCCGCGCCATGCCGGCAGCACCAGCAGCAGCCAGGCCAGCGCGCCTTCGAAGAAGGCGAGCGGCTTGATCAGCAGCGCCATGCCGACCAGCGCGCCCATCGCCATCAGCCGTCCCGGCGACGGCGCGCCGCCGCGCGCGCCCAGCGCCAGCGCGATCGCCCAGGCGGTCAGCGGCGCCATCAGGATCTCGGTGTTGGTCGCGAGGCCGCCGAACAGCGTCGACGCCGCGACATAGAGGAGGCTCGCGCCGAAGGCGGGTCCGCGCGCGAGTCCGCCGCCGCGCGCGATCGTCAGCAGCGCGGCCGCCGTCGCCGCGACCGCCAGCGCCCCCAGCAGCCGCAGCGCCCAGACGCCCTCGCCCAGCAGCGCCATCGTGGCCGCGAACAGCGCCGGCGCGCCGACGGGGTGCAGGTCCCAGACCGCGACATAGGGCCAGCCGCCGCGCAGCCATTCGCGCGCCTGCAACGCGTAGAGACCCTCGTCGATGTCGATCACCGCCTGGGTGAACGACATGGCGCGCAGCAGCAGCGCCGCCGCGACCAGGGCCAGCGCGGCGGTCAGGCCGGCGGCGAGCGCGGGCCGGCGCGCGGTCATCCGCCCTCGGCGAGGCGCCGCATCAGGGCCGCGCGCCGCTCGCGCGGCAGCGCGAAGAAGACGAAGACATAGGGATCGGAGGCGGCGAAGACCGACGGATCGCCCGATGCCACCTGCATCGTCCGCCGGTCGAAGGCGGCGACGGGATGCCACGCGCCGTCGAGGGCGAACAGCACGTCGTAGCCCAGCGCGTCCAGATAGGCCGGGACCGCCCAGGTGCTGCCCTCGCGGTGGCGCTCCTCGATCTCGACGGACAGCACCGGCCGGCAACGCAGCAGCGTCTCGCGCGCGCCGCGCAGGATCTCGTACTCGGCGCCCTCGGCGTCGAGCTTGATCGCCGTGACGTCGGCCAGCGCCAGTTCGTCGAGCGGCATCGTCTCGACCTCGAAGCGGGCCGTCTCGACCCGCGCCGAGAGATGCGCGCGATAGTCCTTTGCGGTCGAGGCCCATTGCTCCTGCGGCGCGCCGTCGACCAGCGGCATCGTCAGCGCGATGCGTCCGCGCCGGTCACCCAGCGCCGCGGCGTGCAGCGTCACATGCGCCGGCACCTGACCGAACGCCGCCCGCAGCCGCGCGTCGAGCCGCGCGAAGGCGCTGGGCAGCGGCTCGAAGGCGTGGACGCGGCTGTCCGCAAGCCGCGCGAAGGGCAGCGTCAGCAGCCCGTCATGCGCCCCGATGTCGACCAGCGTCCCGGGCCGGTGCAGCCGCGTGTGGAAGTCGAGTTCGTCCATGGGTTCGCTCCTCGGATCGCGTCAGCGCCGCTCGGCCGGCGCGCGCGGCAGCAGCAGCAGCACGGCCGCGGCCGGCAGCAGCCAGACGATACGCGCCTGGTAGCGCGCATGCGGCTTCGACAGCCCGCCCGCGATCGCGGCGTTGGCGACGATGCCGAGCGCCACGCACAGGGCAAGCGCGAGCGCGGCCCGGTCGCCGTCGCGCGCCGCGCGGATCGCGGCATAGGCCAGCGCCGGCAGCGCCAGCAGGATCGCCGGCAGGACCGCCAGATCGGCCCAGGACAGGGTCGCACGCAGCTCGCCCCGCGCCTGCGGCGCGCCCGCGAAGGCCGCCGCCTCGCGCGGCGGGAAGCCGTCGGCGAGCCGGCGGGCGACCGTCACCGAAAGCCAGTCGTTCCCCAGCGTGTCGCCGATGCCGAAATGCGCGAGCTGGACGGCCGTGTTGCGCAGCATCGCGCCCGCGACGCCAAGCGGGTCGCGCCGCAGCGTCTCGCCCACGATCTGCGACGCCTCCGCCGAGAGCAGCGCCCCGCCCAGGAAGCGCTGCCGGCCGGCAGCGTCGCGATTGACCGGGCTGTCGGCCGCCCACAGGAACACGTCGCTGTCCATCGGCAACCGGTCGACGAAATCGCACAGATACCAGCCGGCCCGCGGACAGCGCGCGCGCAGCGTGGCGGTCGCCGGCCCGTCGCTCTGCAGCCGCGCCAGCAGGAACGTCGCGCCATGGGGCGACAGCCCGGGCTTGCCGTGGCCCACCGCGTTGGTCGCGACCAGCACGGCGATCGCGGCCGCCAGCGGCGAGAGCAGCAGCGGCCAGGCGCCGCGCGGCCGCCGCAGGACCATGTCCAGCGTCGCCAGCGCGGCGATCGTCGCCGCGGCCAGCGGCAGGTGCGAGAGATGGACGGCGATCGCGGCCGTCGCCAGCGCCACCAGATAGACCCGCTCGCCGCGCCCCAGCCGCGCGCGCGCCGCGCCCAGAAGCACCAGCGCCAGCACGACGACGGGCGCGAAGATGTCGGGCATCAGCAGCGCGACGCTGAACGGCGCCGTCGTCGCCGCGGCGACGAACGCCGTCACCGCCAGATGGCGCCTGGGGCTGGCCGCGCCGGCGATGCAGCGCTGCGTCAGCCACAGCAGATGCGACACGATCGCGGCCTGGGCGGCGAGCGGTCCCCAGAGCGAGACGCGCCAATGGAAGAGATGCAGGAACGGGCCGTAGACATAGGGCTTGTCCCACAGCATCAGCGGCCCCAGCGTCTGATGCAGGAAGCCGCCGGTGTCGCTGAACACCAGCGGATAGCCGTTGACGAAGGCCGGCCAGGCCAGGACCGCGGCGCCCAGGACGATCGCCGCCGCGTCGCCTGGCATCCGCAGCGCCGCGGCGCTCATGACGCCGCGGCCTCCGGCACGGGCCTCGTGAAGCCGCCGCCGGCGAGCAGACGCTGGAACAGCCCGTCCGCGCGCGCGAGCTCGGCGAAGCTGCCCTGCTGCACGATGCGCCCGCCCTCCAGGACCAGGATCCGGTCGGCATCGGCGACGGTCGACAGGCGATGCGCGATGATGAAGGTGGTGCGTCCCTGGCGCAGCGCGTCGAGGGCGCGCTTGATCCGTCCCTCGGTCTCGCCGTCGAGGGCGCTGGTCGCCTCGTCGAGGATCAGGATCGGCGCGTCCTTGAGGATGGCGCGCGCGATGGCGATGCGCTGGCGCTCGCCGCCCGAGAGCGACGCGCCGCCTTCGCCGATGACGAAGCCGTAACCCCCTGGCTTGCGCAGGATGAAGTCATGGGCCTCCGCCAGCCGCGCCGCGCGCTCGACCTCGGCCTCGGTCGCGTCGGGCCGGCCGACCCGGATGTTGTCGGCGATCGATCGGTTGAACAGCCCGCCGTCCTGGAACACGACCGCGATGCTCCGCCGCAGCGAGTCGAGCGTGACCTCGGCGATGTCGTGGCCGTCGAGCAGGATGCGGCCGCGATCCGGCGATCTCAGGCGCTGCAGCAGGCCCAGAGTCGTGGTCTTGCCCGAACCCGTCGGGCCCACCAGCGCGATCGTCTCGCCGGCCGCGGCGGCGAAGCCGAGCCCGTCGACGCCCTGGTCGCTGTCCGGATAGCGGAACGCGACGTCCTCGTAGGCCACGGCGCCGGCGACCCGCGCCAGCTCGCGCGCGCCGGCGCTCTCGTGCACAGCGGCCGGCTGGTCGATCAGCCGGAACAGCCCGGCCGCCGCCGGCACCTGCTGCGCGGCGCGCATGAAGAACTGCGAGAGATGGTCGAGCTTGCCGATCAGCAGCGCCGCGAAGGCGATGAAGGACACGATCTCGCCGACCGAGACCTCGCCGCGCTGCGCCAGCACCGCGCCGAGCGCGAAGACGGTGACCATCGAGATCGTGCTCGCCGCCCCGGTCAGGATGGTCAGCACGCCCCACCATGTCAGCACCGGATACTGGGCGCGCAGCAGCCTGCCCATCAGATCGCGCATGGCGCGCTGCTCCGCCGCCAGACGCGTGTAGCTCTGGACGATGGTGACGTTGCCGATGACGTCGCCGATCCGGCTGTAGACGTCGTTGTGATAGGCCTCGACCGCCTGCTGGCCGGTCGAGGTGCGCCGCACGATCAGCACGTTGAGCGTCACGAAGGCGACCGCCAGCGCGCCCAGCACCGCGGCCAGCCGCGCATCCATCGAGACCGCGACCGGCACCAGAAGCAGCACGCCGATCAGCGCCGAAAGCTGTTCGCGCAGCAGCGCCAGCCACTGCCAGAACATCGCATCGGCCCCGGCCAGGATGCTGCGCACCACCGCGCCCGTGCCGCGCCCCGCGTGATAGCCGACCGGCAGGGTGATCGCGCGCTCGAAGGCGGTCGCCATCGTCGCGAGACGGCGTCGGTGGACGAAGCGGTCGGCGCCGACCGCGGTCGCCACCCCGGCCAGGATCCCGAGCAGACCCAGCCCGGCCCAGGCGGCGATCAGCGTCGCGGGTGGCTGACCAGAGGCCAGCGCATCCACGACCCGGCCGAACAGGACCGGCTCGGCCAGCTGGACGATCGCGATCGTGAGATTGGTCAGTACCAGCCCGATCACCGTGCGCGGCTCGGTCAGGAGCAGGGCCAGGGCGCGGCGGACCGTGGCGACGGCGGACGGGGGGGCGGGATCTTCCATCACTCTCTCATTGCCAGAACCCATCGGGTTCCGGCAAATCGTCCTTTGCCGCGGGTGCCGGCGTCGAGACGCCCGAGGAGACGATCCTGCCGCAAGACCAAGCGACCACGCCCGCCGGCCTGCAATCCGCGCGGCGCCTCACCCGGCGCCGGCAGATCGCGGCGCTGATCAACATCGCCGTCCTCGGCGCGCTCCTGCTGGCGGCCGGCCGGATCCTGTCCACCGGCGGCTGGACGGTCGCCGAATTCCTGTTCCTCGCCGGGCTCGCGATCGCGGCGCCCTGGACGGTGCTGGGCGTGACCAACGGGCTGTTCGGCCTGTGGGCGCTGCGCGGCGGCGCCCGGCGGCTGGCCACGATCGCGCCGCACATGGCGGCGGCGACGGACGACGCGCCGCTGCGCATCCGGGTCGCCGTCGCGATGACCATCCGCAACGAGTCCGCCGCGCGGACGATCGGCCGGATGCGGCAGATCAAGGCCAGCCTGGACGCCACCGGCGCCGGCGCGGCCTTCGACTATTTCGTGCTCAGCGACACCTCGCTCGCGGCGGTCGGCGCGGCGGAAGAGGCGGAGATGGCGGCGTGGCGCGCGGCCGAACCGGCCGACGGGGCGCGGCTCTTCTATCGCCGGCGGACCGACAACGCCGCCTTCAAGGCCGGCAATCTCCGCGATTTCTGCGCGCGCTGGGGCCAGGGCTACGCGGCGATGCTGGTACTGGACGCCGACAGCCTCATGGACGGCCGGACCATTCTCGGCATGGCCCGCATCATGCAGGCGCATCCGCGGCTCGGCATCCTGCAGAGCCTGATCTGCGCCGTGCCCGCCGACAGCGCCTTCGCGCGCTGCTTCCAGTTCGGGATGCGCGCGGCGATGCGCGCTTATACGCCTGGCTATGCCTGGTGGAGCGGCGATTGCGGCCCGTTCTGGGGCCACAACGCGATGGTGCGCATCGCGCCCTTCGCCGACCAGTGCCATCTGCCGGTGCTGCCGGGCAAACCGCCCTTCGGCGGGCCCATCCTCTCGCACGACCAGGTCGAGGCGGCGCTGATGCGCAAGGCCGGCTACGAGGTGCGCGTGATGCCCGAGGAGAGCGGCTCCTTCGAGGGCAACCCGCCGACGCTGGGCCAGTTCGCGCAGCGCGACCTGCGGTGGTGCCAGGGCAATCTCCAGTATGTCCGGCTGCTCGGCCTGCCCGGGCTGCGGCCGGCCAGCCGCTTCCAGCTGCTCTGGGCGATCCTGATGTTCGCCGGCATCCCTGCCTGGACGCTCGCCATCGCCGCCCTGCCCTTCGTCGCCCATTCGGCCAGCGCGACGCCCGGTTTTCCGGTCGCCGCGGCCGCCTGGCTCTACGCCGTCTTCCTCGTCATGGTGCTGACCCCGAAGCTTGCCGGCTGGATCGACATCGCGCTGACGCCGGCGGAACTTCGCCGCTATGGCGGTGCCGCACGCTTCGCGGCCGGGGTCGCGACCGAGACCGTCTTCGGCCTGATGCTGTGGGCCGTATCCTCGTTCCACACGACGATGTTCATCGTCGGCGCCGCATTCGGGCGCTCGACCGGCTGGGGGGCCCAGGCGCGCGACGCCCATGCCATGCCCTGGCGCGCCAGCCTGGCGCAGTTCCTGCCCGAGACGCTGTTCGGGCTCGCCGTCGGCGGGGCGCTGTTCGCGATCTCGCCGGCGCTGTTCGTCTGCAGCCTGCCGCTGATCGCCGGGCAGATCCTGGCCGTGCCGCTGGCCGTGGCGACGGCCGATCCGCGCGTCGGCGCCTGGATGCGCCGCACCGGCCTGTGCGCGATCCCCGAGGATTTCGCGCCGCCGCCCGAGATCCTCGCCATGCGCGACGCGGGCTGAGGCGATGACCTCGCCAGCGCTCGCCGGCGTCTTCCGCTCGCTGCGCCTCTATCGCGGCGACGATGCCCGCCATGCCGCCATGGACCGGCTGCATGCGCGCTTCCTGTGCGCGGGCGACCTCGCCTTCGACGTCGGCGCGCATGTCGGCGACCGCATCGCCAGTTTCCGGCGCCTCGGCGCGCGCGTGGTCGCGCTGGAGCCGCAGCCGCTCTGCCATCGCGCGCTGCGCCTGCTTCATGGCCGCGATCCCGGCGTGACGCTGCTGCGGGCGGCGGCGGGTGCCGCGCCGGGGCGGATCGAGTTCCTGGTCAATCGCGCCAACCCCACGGTCTCGACTGCGGCGGCGGATTTCGTCGCCGCCGCCGGCGGCGCCGCCGGCTGGGAGGGCCAGGTCTGGGATTCGCGCATCGAGGTCGAGGTGACCACGCTCGACGCGCTGATCGTCCGTCACGGCGAACCGCGCTTCGTGAAGATCGACGTCGAGGGCTTCGAGCCCGAGGTCCTGCGCGGCCTGTCGACCCCGATCCCCGCGCTCTCCTTCGAATTCACCACCATCCAGCGCGCCGCCGCCGAGACCTGCATCGACCTGCTTGCGACGCTGGGACCCTATCGCTTCGACGCCGCGCTGGGCGAAAGCCAGCGCTTCGAATTCGGCACCCCGGCCGACGCCGCCCGCCTCAAGGCCTGGTTGCACGCCCTGCCCCACGCCGCAAATTCAGGCGACATCTACGCGCTGCGGCAGGGGTGATGAACGACCTCAGCGCCGCGCGGCGAAGACCAGGCGGCTGGCAGCGAGGAAGTTGAGGCCCAGCCCGGCGATGGACCCGGCCGCGACCGCCAGCGGCGCCACCGCCGCCGAATAGCCGACGACATGCAGCACCAGGGCATAGACCGCGTAGTTGAGAGTGGCGCCCGCGGTCATCGCGACGACGTAGCGCGCCCATTGGCCGCCGCGTGTGCCGCCGCCGCCGGCGCCGCCGAAGGTGAAGCGCCGGTTGAGCACCCAGGTGAAGCTGGCGGCCGCCAGGAAGGACAGGCCGCGTCCGGCATGGAACCCCGCCAGTCCGCTCGCCAACAGCAGCGCGAGCACGCCGGCGTCGACCGCGAACCCTAGCGTCCCGACGATGGCGAATCGCAGGAAACGTGCGGTCAACGGATCAGCAGCGCGGCGCCCCAGAG
>JBIKLI010000266.1:0-6180 GCA_044359885.1 Alphaproteobacteria bacterium
TTCCATGCCGCGCGCTCCCTGGCGCGCCCGCGAGCCGTCGCGCGGGCGCCCGCCGCGATTACGCGCGAAGCCGCCGCGGCGCGCAAGCGCGGCGGCGCGGGGATCACATCGCCAGCTCGCCGGCCGCCGCGCGCTCCTTCCTTTCCTCGGGCGCCTCGGTCATCGTCGCCTCGGTCAGCAGCAGGACGCTGGCCACCGAGACCGCGTTCTCCAGCGCCACGCGCAGCACCTTGGTCGGGTCGACGATCCCGGCCTCGACGAGATCGACGTAGTCGTTGGTCGACGCGTCGAGTCCCAGCGCGCCGGTCCCCGCCAGCATGCGCGCGACCGCGACCCCGCCATCGACGGCGGAGTTCTCGGCGATCTGCCGCGCCGGCATCTCCAGCGCCCGGCGCAGCAGCAGCACGCCGGTGCGCTCGTCGCCGGCGCAGCGCGCCGCCTCGGCGTCCACCGCGCCGATGCAGCGCAGCAGCGCCAGCCCGCCGCCCGGCACGATTCCCTCGGCGACGGCGGCCTTGGTCGCGCTGATGGCGTCGTCGAGCGCCTCCTTCTTCGCCTTCATCTCGGCCTCGGACGGCGCGCCGACGCGGATCACCGCCACGCCGCCGGTCAGCTTGGCCAGCCGCTCGCGCAGCTTCTCGCGGTCGTAGTCGCCCGTCGCGCGCTCGATCTCCCGGCGCAGGTTCTCGGCGCGCGCGTCGATCGCGTGGCGCTGGCCCATGCCGCCGATCAGCGTCGTGTTGTCCTTGTCGACGACGACGCGGCGCGCGCGCCCCAGCTCGGCCAGCGTCGTGGTCTCCAGCCGCCGGCCCAGCTCCTCGGCGACCACCTCGCCGCCGGTCAGCACCGCGATGTCCTGCAGCATCGCCTTGCGGCGGTCGCCGAAGCCCGGCGCCTTGACCGCGCAGCATTTCAGGGCGCCGCGAAGATGGTTGACGATCAGCGTCGCCAGCGCTTCGCCGTCGACGTCCTCGGCGACCAGCAGCAGCGGCCGCGCCGACTTCGCGACCTGTTCGAGCATCGGCACCAGGTCCTTGAGGCTGCCGATCCGCCGCTCGCAGATCAGCACGTGCGCGTCTTCCATCACCGCCTCCATCTTCTCGGGATCGGTGACGAAGTAGGGGGACAGGAATCCGCGGTCGAACTGCATGCCCTCGACGACCTCCAGCTGCGTCTCGGTCGTCTTCGCCTCCTCGACGGCGATCACGCCCTCGGGCCCGATGCGCTCCATCGCCTCGGCGACCAGCTCGCCGATCGCGGGATCGTTGTGCGCGGAGATGGTCGCGACCTGGGCGCGTTCCTTGCGCGTGCGCACCGGCCGCGACAGGCTGCCGAGCGCGCCGACGACGGCCCTGGCGCCGCGCTCCAGTCCGCGCCGGATGTCGATGGCGCTGGCGCCGGCGACGACGTTGCGGATGCCGTCGGCGAGGATCGCGTGGGCCAGGATCGTGGCGGTGCTGGTGCCGTCGCCGACCGCGTCGCCCGTGCGCTCGGCGGCCTGGCGCAGCATCTGCGCGCCAAGGTTCTCCTCGGGATCGGCAAGCTCGAATTCCTTGGCGATGGTGACGCCGTCGTTGCAGACCAGCGGCGTTCCCCATCGTCGCTGGATGAGGACCGATTTGGATTTCGGCCCCAGCGTCACGCGTATCGCGTCGGCAAGCTGGGTCGCGCCGCGAAGGATCTTCTCGCGCGCGGCGGAATGGAACAGGACGTTCTTGTGGGCCATGACGAGCTCTCGCCTCCCGCGGTCGCGTGCCGTCGCTCTCAGCACGCTTCATGGAGCGCCTGGGCGTCCGCGACGCGCAGGTATCCGCGGCGCAGCGCCGCGACGCCGTCGTCGTGCAGCTGCACCAGCGCGCGGCAGACGGTCTCGACCCGGAGCGCGGTGGCGTCCGCGATGTGCCGCTGCGACAGCGGCATCGGCACCGTCGCCTGGGCCGCGAGCTCGCCGTCCGGGCTGGCGCGGGCCGCCAGCTCCAGCAGCAGCCGGCAGACGCGTACCCGCGCCGACCGGCAGCCGATCGACGTCATGCGGTCATGGGCGCGCGCGCCGGCCGCTTCCAGCTGGCGGCACATCTCGCGCGCGAAGCCGGGGTCCGCGGCGAAGAGCTCGTCGAAGGCGTGGCGCGAGACCGCGACGATCTCGGCCTCGTCGAGCATCTCGACGGCGTAGGGCGCGGGCTGCGGCGCGACGAAGCCGAGCGGTTCGCCGGGCAGGACGAAATCGAGGATCTGCCGGCGGCCGTCGAGCAGCGACTTGTATTTCATCGCCCAGCCGCGCAGGAAGAAATACAGGTATTCCGTCTCCGCGCCCTCGAGGAAGAGATGCGCGCCCTTGGCGAGACGACGGCGCACCGCACGCGCGAAATGGGTCGACAGCCAGTCCTCGATCCGTCGCCCCGTGCCGTCCGGCCCGCGCCATCCCGCGCCGCCGGACCTGATCTGCTCCGGGCCGGATCCCGGAAGCTTGAGCGACAGATGCGCCATCGTTGGCCCTCCTCCTGCTTGCGCGCCGGCGCGCCGTCGTCCCGCCTCGGGACGTGGCGGCGCCCGGGAAAGACAAGGTTTCTAGAGGATGCGCAGGGGCCGGCGGCATGGCCCAATGCCGCGCGCGACATTAGGTCCTGTCATGCGGTCCGACGGCGGCGGCCGACAATCCGCGCGCCGGATTTCATCCCACGACGAGGTCGTCCGCGGGAATCGGCTCGCCGCGCGACACGCGCAGCACGTTGGCGAACATCCGGCGCACCGTCGGCTCGAAATTGTCGGCGGCGATGGCGGCCAGATGCGGCGTCGTCGTCAGGTTCGGAACGCCGAGCAGCGGCGAGTCCGGCGGCAGCGGCTCGGTCGCGTAGACGTCGGCGGCGGCGGCGTGGATCGCGCCGTCGCGAAGCGCGCGCACCAGATCCGCCTCGACGACCACGCCGCCGCGCGCGACGTTGACCAGGATCGCGCCGCGCTTCATGCGCGCCAGCGCGGCGGCGTCGATCATGCCGGTCGTGGCCGGGGTCAGCGGGCAGTGCAGCGACACCACGTCGGCGCGCGCGAGCAGGTCGTCGAGCGGCGCATGGCGAACGCCGAGCCTGTCCTCCTCCTCGGCCGGAAGCCGCGTGGGCTTGGCGTAGAGGATCGTGCAGCCGAACCCGGCGAGCAGCCGCGCGACCGTCCTGCCGATGGCGCCGAAGCCGACGAGGCCGATCGTCTTGCCCGACAGCGTGTAGGCGTCCCGCGGCGCCGGTTCGCGCCAGCGCCCCGCCTGCAGCCCGGCATGGCCATGGGCGATGTTGCGCAGCGTCGCCAGGATCAGGCCGATGGCGAATTCGGCGACCGGCAGCGCGTTGCCGCCGGCGATGCGCGCGACCCTGATGCCCAGGGCGCGCGCCGCGTCGAGGTCGAAATTGTCGACGCCCACGCCCCATTTGTGAAGCAGCCGCAGCCGTCGCGCGGCCCGCAGCACGTCGCCGCTGACCGCCACCTGGCCGGAGATCGCGTAATGCGCGTCGGCGACGATCGCCGCGAGATGCGCGTCGCCGCGCGCGGTGGCGTGGGTCAGGACGAAGCCCGGCGGCAGCAGCCCGCGCAGCCGGTCGGCGCGCTCGGGCGCCAGCGGGTCGAGGACGACGATGGTCTCGGTCATGGGTCCGGGCGTTCCTCTGCCGGCGCGCGCCGGCGCTCAGGCGGTGAAGCGCACGCCGGGGCGCGCGAGGCCGCCGGCGATCGCGACCGGCGTGCCGTCGGCGCGCCAGCACGCCGCGCCGGTCATGGTGCCGTCTGCGTCGAAGCCGATCGCGTTCATGCCGCCGGCGATGCGCCGGCTGCGCACGACCTGGTGGCCGCGCGCCGACAGCGCGGCGACGACCTCGTCCGGAATGGCGTCCTCGACCTCCAGCACGCCGCCCTCGGTCCAGACGCGCGGCGCCTCCACCGCCTCCTGCAGCGTCATGCCGTGATCGACGATGTTGAGGATCGCCTGGAAGGCCGAGGGAAAGATCCGCAGGCCGCCGGGCAGCCCCAGCGCGAAGAGCAGCCGGCCGTCGCGCACCGCCATCATCGGGGCCATCGAGGTGAAGACCCGCTTGCCCGGCGCGATCGACAGCGCATGGCCGGGATGCGGATCGAAATTCAGCATGTAGTTGTTCGCGATCATGCCGGTGCCCGGGATCTCCACGCAGGCGCCGAACAGGCCGTTGATCGTCTGCGTCGCGGCCACGACGTTGCCCTCGGCGTCGGCGACGGTCAGATGCGTGGTGTCGGCGGATTCGCCGCTGCGCACGCCGGCCGTCCAGGCCCGCGCGCGCCGCGGATCCAGCTCGGCGCGGCGCCGGTCCGCATAGGCCTTCGCGGTCAGCCGCGCCACCGGCACGTCGACGAAGGCGGGATCGGCGGTCGCGGCGGCGCGGTCGGCGAAGCCCAGCTTCAGCGCCTCGGCGACGAGATGGATGGCGTCGGCCGAGCCGAAGCCCAGCGCGCCGATGTCGAAGGGCTCGAGCAGGTTGAGCATCTGGACGATGTGGACCCCGGCCGAGGCCGGCGGCGGCGGCCCCAGGATCTCGATGCCGCGATAGACGCCGCGCACGGGCGCGCGCTCGACGACGCGGTACTGCGCCAGATCCCCGGCATCGACCAGTCCGCCGCGCGGGGCCAGGGTCTCGACCAGCGCCGCGCCCAGCGGCCCGCCGTAGAGCGCCGGGGCGCCGTCGCGCGCGATCTCGCGCAGGGTCCCGGCATAGTCGCCCTGGACGAGGCGCGTGCCGGCGCGGATCGGCGCGCCGTCGGGCAGGAAGCGCCGGGCGAGCCCGGGGTCGCCCGCGAGGTCGGCGGCCGTGTCGGCGGCGCAGTCCTGCAGATAGGGGGTGACGACGAAGCCGTGCTCGGCCAGCCGGATCGCGGGCGCGACGACGTCGGCGACGGAGAACCTGCCGAACCGCGCCAGCGCCGTGCACCACCCCAGCAGCGCGCCGGGCACGGCGACCGCCAGCGCGCCGATCGTGTTCCGGCGCCCGCGCGTCTCGCGGTAGTCCGGCAGCCGGTCGGAGATCGTCTCGTACATGTCGGGCCGTGCCGCGCGCGGCGCGGTGCTCAAGGCGTCGAGCACGACATGCCGGCCGTCGGCGAGGCGGACATGCGCGATGCCGCCGCCGAGCGGGCCCACCATCATCGGCTCGACCACGCTCAGCGCGAAGAGCGCGGCGACCGCGGCGTCGACCGCGTTGCCCCCCGCCAGCAGCATCTCCGCCCCCGCCGCCGAGGCCAGCGGATGGTTGGTCACGACCATGCCGCGGGACCCCGTCGCCGCCCGCTTCTCGCACGTGAACCGCGCCACCCTGTTTCCGGTCATCGCCCCGCCTTTCCCCTGCCAGGGCGGGAGCATAGGCCGGGACGTCCGGCCGCGAAACCGTCGCACCCCGAGGAGCCCGCCGCCGGAGGAGCGCCGAAGGGGTCGTCCCATGATTTTTGTGGTCATTGTTACCTGAAGCTTCTGGCGGCGCCGGTCCGATGCGCTAAAGTTCCGGCTGGAGAGCTTCTAAAGGGCGCGGCACGCGCGCATGGACAGTTTTCGGGAGGGCCAGGACATGGCGAAGCTGACGATCAACGGCAAGACCCACGACGTGAACGTCGATCCGGACACGCCGCTGCTCTGGGTGATCCGCGAGCAGGTCGGTCTCACCGGCACGAAATACGGCTGCGGCGTCGCGCAATGCGGCGCCTGCACGGTGCATGTCGACGGCGAGCCGATGCGCTCCTGCTCGCTACCCGTCTCCGCGGTGGGCCCGGACCAGAAGATCACGACGATCGAGGGCCTGTCGCCCGACGCCTCGCATCCGCTGCAGAAGGCCTGGATCGCGCTGGACGTGCCGCAATGCGGCTATTGCCAGTCGGGCCAGCTGATGGTCGCCTCGGCCTTGCTGGCGAAGACGCCCAAGCCGACCGACGCGCAGATCGCCGAGGCGATGCTGAACATCTGCCGTTGCGGCACCTACAACCGGATCAAGGCGGGCATCAAGATGGCCGCCGGGATCACGGGTTGAGACCGGGAGGAATGAACGCCATGACCAAGCTCGACACGTCCCGCCGCCGTTTCCTGGTCGGCTCGGCCGCCGCCGTCGGCGGCCTTTCGATCGGCTTCCACATTCCCGCCGGCGACGCCGCGGCCCAGACCGCCGGCACGCCCGAGATCAA